>NZ_JBHVVJ010000013.1:0-160218 GCF_042883665.1 Arthrobacter sp. NPDC058192
AAAACGCTCGGCTGGAAAACTCCAGCCGAGCGTCTGCGTGATTTACTACTAACCACCTAACCAACAGGTGTTGCAACGACCCCTAGAAACCGCCAGGCGCGTGCAGGGCCGTTCAGCATCACGAGGGGGTTCGGTCTGCCGTCAGCTAGCCGGGATCACGAGGCCCTTGAACTTGGCCTGGATGAAATCCTTCATGTCCTGCGAGGTCAGGATTTTGTAGAGCTTCTGCACGCGCGGATCATCCTTCATCTCGGCCTTCACCGCCAGGACGTTGTAGTAGGCGCTGTCCTTGCCCTCGACCAGCAGTTGCTTGTCCGCGCTCAGGCCGGCGGGAAGGGCAAATGCCAGCGTCACGATGGCAGCGTCCTTGTCGTTCAGGGCCTGCGGCAGGCTGGCGTTTTCGATCTCCGTGAACTTGAGGTTCTTCGGGTTTGCCTTGACGTCCTTGAGCGTGATCGGGTTGGCGCTGACCTCGATGAGTCCCTTGGACGCCAAGAGCTTCAGGGCGCGGGACTCATTGGTGGGGTCGTTGGGGATGGCTACCGACGCGCCCTCGGGAAGCGCCCCCAGGTCGGCCACGTTGTTGGAGTACAAAGCCATCGGCGGCAGGTAGACCTTGCCCACGCTGACGAGGTTCTTGCCCGAGGCCTTGTTGTAGGTCTCCATGAAGGTGGTGTTCTGGAACAGGTTGGCGTCGATGTCGCCGTCGCTCACAGCCGGGTTGGGCGTGTTGTAGTCGCTGAACTCCTTGTACTCCACGTTGAGGCCCTCCTTGGGGGCGAGCTCCCGCTGGACCTGCTTCAGCATGTCGCCGGCCGGCACGGCCAGGGCGCCGACCTTGATGGTCTCGGTGGCCCCGGCCGAGCTGGACGCGCCAGCGCCGCAGGCGGAGAGGGCGAGGATGGCGGCCACGCCGGTAACGGCGGCCTTCAGGATGTGTGCACGGAACATTGGAACTCTTTCGCAGAATGGAAGGTGATACGGGAAGAAATTGCGGAGCGGGTGGGCGGCTATCGGTGGGACAGGCGCCGCGCCGCGAAGTTGCCCAGGGACTGGAACACTTGGACCAGCAGGACCAGGAGGATGACGACGCCGAACATGTACTCGGGGCTGTAGCGCTGGTAGCCGTAGCGGAAAGCGACGTCCCCAAGGCCCCCGCCGCCCACTGCGCCGACCATGGCCGAGTAGCCGATGAGTCCCACGACGGTGGTGGACAGCCCGAGCGCCAAGGCCGGCACTGCCTCGGCGACCATCACCTTTGTCAGGATGGTCCACCGGGTGGCGCCCAGCGACTGGGCGGCTTCGACGAGCCCCACCGGAACCTCGCGGATGCCGATCTCCACGAGCCGGGCGAAGAAGGGGATACCGGCGATGGTCAGCGGAACAATCGCCGCGGTGGGGCCGATGAAGGACCCGACGAGCAGGCGGGTGAACGGTATGAGCAGGATCATCAGGATGATGAACGGGACGGATCTGCCGATGTTCACCACGACGTCCAAGACCCGGTTGACGCAGAACCCCAGTGCCCGGCTGCCGAAGAGCTTCGCGAGCAGCCCGCCGGACTCGGTGGTCACGAGCAGCACGCCGGCCGCCAAGCCGAAAACGACCGTGAACAGCAGGCTCAGGCCCACGGTGTAAAACGTCTCTCCCGCGCTCTTGAGGATGGTGTCCAGGAGGTCTGACCAGAAGTACGGATCATTGCGGTCGATCACTTGATGACCTCCACAAATAGTCCCTGGGCGCGCAGGTCCGCGACGGCGGCAGCCACAGTCTGCTGGTCGCCGGGCAGCTCGAGCCGCGTGCGTCCCGTCTGGAGCCCCCGGATGGTTTCAACCGCGGCGCCCAGGATTCCGACGTCGATCCGGTGCTTGCGCGCCAGCTGGGCGATCACCGGACGGTCCGTCTTGACCCCGTTAAATGTAATCTCGACGACGGCGCTGGACGTCTCCGGGATTTCTCCCAGGGGGAAGAGGGCCTGGCCCAGCAGGGATTTCTCTGTGGTCAGCAGTTCTTCCACCGGCCCCTGCTCCAGGATCCGGCCGCCGCTCATGACGGCTGCGGAATCACAGATGCTCTTGACGACATCCATCTCATGCGTGATCAGCAGAACCGTCAGTCCCAGGTCTTTGCTGAGCTGGCGGATGAGATCCAGGATCTGCGTCGTCGTCTCCGGGTCAAGCGCTGATGTCGCCTCGTCACTGAGAAGCACTGTTGGGTTGGAAGCCAACGCGCGGGCAATGCCGACGCGCTGTTTCTGCCCGCCGGACAACTGCGCCGGATAGGCGGCTGCCTTGCCGTGGAGGCCCACCAGCTCAAGGATCTCGAGCGCCCGCGTCCGCCTTGCCGGGCGTGCCGCACCGGTGATCTCGAGGGAGAGCTCGACATTCGCCTGCACGGTCCTGCTGCTCAGCAGGTTGAAGTGCTGGAAGATCATGCCGATGTTGTGGCGTGCCTGGCGCAACTCCGGTCCAGCCAGGGTGGTCATCTCACGGCCGTCGACGGTGACGCTGCCGGAATCCGGTCGCTCCAGTGAATTGATCGTTCGGATCAGCGTGCTTTTCCCGGCGCCGCTTTGGCCGACGACGCCGAATACCTCGCCCCGGGCGACGGACAGTGTGACGTCGTCAAGGGCCCGGACGGCCGTTGCCCCGGAGCCGTAGCTCTTCGAGACCCGGCTGACGGAAATCATGGATGGTGCTCCCTGTGGTGGCTGGAATTTTCACGGAAGCGCTCCCGCGAGATCGTGCACAAACGTCGTCCGCACACAAGTCACAAATTCTGCCAACAAGGCGACGAAGCCACCAAATCCGAACAATTGACCGGACTCACGGGGTGACGGTCCAAATAATTCTCCAAATGCTCAGGCTTGAGGTGGAAGCAGCCGCAGTGCCCGCAGATGCCGGGGCATCGGGGCGGTCGGGCAGTTCACCGCCACCAGTGAGAGATTCGTCACAGTGGGAGTCGGCCGCAGCGCGGACTGCCCGGAACGCACAACGTGGCGGTCGCCGCCCGGCTGGCCGTGGCCATGCGCACTGGCGGCGCGCCGTCTTCGGGTCCAAGCTATAACTCGTCGGCACCGCCGCCTGCCGGGCGGACCCGCAGACGCCGTCGGCGTTGACGCCGTACGGCGAGTGCGAGGAGAACGATCATGGTCGAAACGGCACCACGGACTCGCAGGGCCGGCGCGCGCCGGGACCTCGTGACGCAGTTGCTCGGAATCTGGCTCCTCCTGGCGGTCTTCCTGGACGGCTGGGCCCATCTGCACCTTCCCGGGCTCGAGACATTCTTCACCCCGTGGCACGCTGCCCTTTATTCGGGCCTCCTGGCCACGGCCGCGTGGACGGCCGGAGTGATCCGGCGGAACCGGGAACCCGGGCAGCCTATCTCCGAGGCGATCCCGGCCGGATACCGAGGTACGGTCATCGGCGTCTTCCTCTTCGGCGTCGCGGGCGTCCTGGACCTGGCGTGGCACGAGATCCTGGGCATCGAAGTTTCACTGGACGCGCTGGTGAGCCCAACCCACCTGCTGCTTGGCTTCAGCCTCTCCCTGATTCTTGGCACCGGCATTCGCAGCGCACAGGCCGCGAGCCGTCCCGCCGCCTTGGAATCGACGGCCCCGGCAGTCCTGGCCCTTGTCCTGATTCTTGTGCTGGGCGCCTTCTTCCTCATTTACTGTTCGGCTTTTGTCCGGGCCGCACCGGCCGTCCCATATCTGCCAACGCCGATCGGAAGCCCCGAGCATACCCAGGCGGAGATTCCTCCCGCCCTTGGTATGGCCAGCTGACGCGCTGCTCATCCGAATGCCACCGAACTCGCTGCGGCGCCGGCTGCCCGCCGTGACGGCCGCGGCCGCGGCACTCATCTGGACCGGCCAGCTGATCGGCATTGCCCTGGCGTCAGGGATCGGGTGGCCGGTGTCGATGTGGTTGGGAGCAGTGGTGTTGAGCGCCGGCGCGGCCGCGGGCCTGGCTTCCATCAGCTCCTGGAACCAGGCGGGGTCCCCGGGCGCGCCCGTGAATTTGAGATAGGCCCACCCCGATTCCGGAACAACTCCTCACAGTCCGTTCACAGCCGTGCGATAGCCGGCCGATAGGCCCGGATCACACGATGGGGTCACGACTTCGAACTCTTTGATTCCGGACTTTAAGGAGCACCATCATGAACACTGGCGTAACGGCGGCAACCGGTCCGAAAGCTAGGAGCAGGGTGGGGGCCGGAGCCTTTCTCGCTTGCCTGCTCGGTGCCGGCGTGCTCGGCGGTGGCACGGTGGCGGCAGTGACCTCCGGATTGGCTAATAGCGCCGGCGCGGAATCGGCGCCTGCCCAAACAGCGCAATACACGCCCGTGATCGTCAACAATCTGGGCAGCGTCAACGCGGTGACTGCGGCCGCGCAGAAGGCAACGGCCAGTGTGGTGACCATCAGCGCAAGTGCCGGCAGCTCCGGAGGTACCGGATCGGGCATCATTCTGGATGCCTCGGGCCATATTCTCACCAACATGCACGTGGTCACCCTGGACGGTCAGGCCGCGAACGCGGACATCGAAGTCCGCACCAACGACGGCAGCGTGTATCCGGGGACCATTATCGGCACCGATCCGCTCGCGGACCTGGCGATCGTCCAGATCACAGCCGAGGGGCTGGTCCCGGCGACCCTGGGCGACTCAGACAAGGTCAACGTCGGCGACACCGCCATTGCCATCGGAGCTCCCCTAGGGCTGAGCGGCACGGTCACGGACGGCATCGTCTCCGCAGCGAACCGCACGATTGAACCCGCGTCCTCGGCGTCCGGTTCCACGACCAGCACCACCGGCGGCACGCAGGACTCCATCAGCATCAACGTCATCCAGACGGATGCCGCTATCAACCCCGGCAACTCCGGCGGTGCCCTGGTAAACGCGCAAGGCGAGATCATCGGCGTCAATGTGGCAATCGCCTCGGCCGGAACGTCATCTTCCGACGCCCAGTCCGGCAACATCGGCGTCGGCTTCTCCATCCCGATCAACGACGCGAAGCGGGTCGGCCGGGAAATCATCGCCACGGGGAAAGCCACACATGGTCAACTCGGCGTCTCCGTCACGGACAACAGCGCGGGCAGCCCATCAGGGTTCACCACCGGCGCCCAAATCTCCACAGTGACTCCCGGATCCGCGGCAGCCCGGGCCGGGCTCAAAGCCGGCGACGTGATCACCCAAGTCGGTGGCCGCAGCATCACTGACGCCGCCGCGCTCACGGCCGCAACGCGTGAACAGGCTGCGGGAGCCAAAGTGACGGTCTCCTTTGTCCGGGGCGGCCAGCAGCAGAGCGCGGACGTGACCCTGGGGTGACATATGGCCCATGATTTTGACTGTCGGCGGGTGCAGAATTAAGGAGCCCGGGCGGATTTCCCCGCCTCCTTCCAGCCGAGGACGGCATGCCATGACAAACACGAGGACACGGACTGCGCTGGTACTGGCTGCGGTCTTGATCGGTGCGAGCGGGTGCGGCGGAGGCGGCGGATCACCGGCATCGGCCCCCGCGACAACGTCAGGTGGCTCCGCCAGCATGTCGATGGAACCGTCATCGCCGGCGGGCTCAACCAGTATGGGCTCGGAAAGCGTGCCGGCGAGCGCCGCCGCGGCGGCCATCACGATCAGCAACTTCGAGTACAAGGTCCCCATGTCGGTGGCTCCCGGCGCCGAGGTGAGCGTGACCAACATGGATACTGTGGAGCACACGGTGACCGCCGACGACGGATCCTCCTTCAATGTGGAAGTCAAGGAAAACGGCGGAAAGGCAACGTTTACCGCTCCTTCGAAGCCCGGAACCTACGCCTTCCACTGCAAGTACCACCCCAACATGCACGGAACACTGACGGTCAAGTGAGAGGCGGCCGGGCAGTCCCGCGCTGTGAGTCCGGCAGCGGCCAGCAGCTCCCACAGCTTTTTGCAACCTGCCCTCACTAGATTCGGCGGATGAGTCGGGCTGGACCGAAAGGCTGAAATGAAATCCAACGAACTGCTGCTGGATGCCTTCGGCCGGATCCATGAGACCGTGGCCGCCGTGCTGCAAGGGGCCGACGACGAGGTCCTGGCCCGCCGGCCGGCGGGCAGCGGAAATTCAATGGCGTGGCTGGTCTGGCACCTCAGCCGGGTCGAAGACGCGCAGCTTGCCGCCGCCGCCGGGCTGCAGGAGGTCTGGACCTCGCAAGGATTCGCCGCCCGCTTCAACCTGCCGCTCCCCGAACACGACACCGGTTACGGTCATTCGAGCAAGCGAGTTGACGCGGTGCAGGCACCGCCGCAGCTGTTGTTCGAATACTACGACGCCGTTCACCGGCAGAGCGTGGAGTTCCTGAAGACGCTCAGTGACGAGGACCTCGACCGCATCGTCGACACCCGCTGGGACCCGCCGGTCACACTCGGGGTGCGGCTGGTCAGCATGATCGCCGATTGCCTCCAGCACGTGGGGCAGGCCGCTTATGCCAAGGGATTGCATCCCGGCGGCTGATCAGAGACGGGTACACATGGATGCTGCCAAGGTCCGCCAGCTCTTCCCCGGGCTCAAGGACACCATCTACCTCAACACCGCCTCCGTGAATGTCGGCTGCGCCCCCGCAAAGGCGGCCTATGAGCTGGCGGTCGAGCGCTGGTCCAGCGGCCGATTCGACTGGATGGACGCCGAGCGGGCAGGGGAGGACGCACGCGCCATGTTCGCCGGGATCATAGGCGGCACCGCCGCCGAGGTCGCCCTCGTTCCGGCCGTGAGCACAGCGGCGGGAATTGTGGCCGCCAACCTGCCGGCCGCGAAGCACGGCGAGAACATCGTGGTCGCCGGGAACGAGTTCACCTCGAACTACTACCCCTGGTTACTGCTCCGCGAGCGCGGCTATGAGGTCCGTGCGGTGGCGCCGGACGGCGACAGCGACGGCGCGCCGGCGTCGGTGTTCGGACAGGCGGCCGACGGCGGTACCCGCCTGATCGCGGTGAGCGCCGTGCACTCAGCCAACGGCTACCGGGCCGACCTGCCCGCGCTCAGCCGGGTGGCTGCCCGCTCCGGCGCGTGGTTCTTCGTCGACGCCTGCCAGGCGGCCGGCGCGGTGCCGCTGGACGTGGTGCGTGACGGCGTCGATTTCCTGGCGGCCGCCAGCCACAAGTTCCTGCTCGGCTCGCGGGGCATGGGCTACCTCTACGTCCGTCAAGGGCTCCTTGAGCACCTGCGCCCCATCGTGCCCGGCTGGAAAGCCGCCCGCAATCCGACCGAGAGTTTCTACGGGCCGGACATGGACCTGTCACCCACCGCGTCCAAGCTCGATGCGTCGTTGGCGTGGTTCCCGGCCCTGGCCGAGCAGGCCGCGCTCGCCATCTTCGGCCGCTTTGGGATCACGGACTTGCTGGATCGCAACGCCCGGCTCACCGAGCGCCTGGTGGAAGCGCTGGCGGCACAGGCCCCCGCCTTCCGGCCCTTCCCCGCGGAGCACCGTTCCACCATCGTCTCCATGCCCGTGACAGACACGGAGGCGGTCCTGGCGCGGCTCCGCCAGGCCAACGTCGTGGCGTCGATCCGGGAGGGCAGGATCCGGCTGTCGGTACATTTCTACAATTCCGAGGAAGAGCTCGACCTCGTGGCAGAGCTGATCGGGCGGAGCTGATCAGACGCGGCTGAGGACCCTTGACGAGGCCGGGCCACAGGCGTAGACAAGGGCCATCCCGGTGTCGTTGCGGGGGCCGCGACCAGGGGCCGATCACGGGCAGCACGGGCGAGGTGAGTCATGGCCGGAGCAAGCACGTTCCGCACCCTGGCGCTCGGCTGGGCCGTCCTCGCCGCCTCGAACGCAAACATGGCAGACGATTGGGCGTACTACTTCGGAGTGCTCGTGATCGTGCTCGCCCAGTGCGCCGGTGTACCGCTTCCCGCCGTCGCCGTACTGCTCGGGGCCTACACCGCGGCTCGCCAGGGAGGTCTTAACCTTGCTGCCGTGATCGCCTTCGGCAGCCTGGGTGCCATCGTCGGGAGCACCATCGGCTACATCCTGGGGCGGGTAGGTGGGCGTCCGTTGATGCTCAAGCTCGCCAAACGGTTCCATGCTGATGAACATCGCATCGAACAGCTGGAATCGTTCTTCGAACGGCACGGCGGGACGGCTTTGTTCTTCGGCCGGTGGGTCATTGTCGTACGGCTCTGGGGCGCCATCGCCGCGGGGGCTGCACAGATGCCCTGGCCCAAGTTCTTGCTGTGGACCATCCCGGGGTGCATCGCCTGGGTCGCGAGCCTTAGCGTTCTCGCCTACGCGGCCGGGGCTGCGGCACAAGCGATCGGCGATGCTCTGGACATCGGCGGCTGGGTGCTGCTCCCCGTCGTCGTCCTTGGCCTGGTGATCGTCTGGCGGCGGCGCAGACGCCGGAAGCTCGAATCGGGAAAAGGCACGTCCGACGCCGGCTAAGGCCGGAATTCGCCCGGGCCTGCCGGCGGCGCCCTTGCCTGCCGCGTAACGGGGGAATCAGGTAGGGCACTTGTGCGCCCATGCAGCAGCCAAGTAGCACCCGTGTAAAAGCCCGGACCTCCCGCAAAAAATACGAGTGGTCCCCACTCGGGCGCCCGTAAATGCCCGCTCCTACGCTCCTGAGTACTGGGTTTAAGCAAATCAATTTACAAGTCAATGTAATGATCAGGAACGGGTCTCAACCATGCGTGATCAAGCAAAAAATCGTGGAATTTCTGGCCATTTTTTGGGCCGTCTACGCAGTCAACGCATGGGTGGGCCAGCGCCCTTCCGGTTGCAACGGCCGGCCTGGGCAGCCCTCCTGACGACGTCGCTCGCATTTGCCGGGCTGTCGGTCAGCGGGACGGCCTCAGCAGACGTAGGGACCATCGCCCACAACTCGCTGCGGACAGGTTGGGACAACAACGAGACCGCGCTTACGCCGTCGTCGGTTGCGTCCTCGAATTTCGGCAAGCTGTTTTCCGCAGCCGTGAATGGGCAGGTCTACGCCCAGCCGCTCGTGGTCGGAGGCGTGGTGATAGCGGCGACGGAGAACAATAACGTTTATGGGCTGGACGGGGTGACGGGCGCGAAGAAATGGACCCGCAACCTCGGACCGGCATGGCCGGCTTCGACGGTTGGATGCGGTGACCTCACGCCAAATATCGGTGTCACGTCGACGCCGGTCTACGACGCGGCGACGAAGAGCGTCTATCTGCTGGCGAAGACCAACGACGGAGCGAATGCCCGTCTCCCGCACTGGTACATGCATTCCCTCGATGCGGCCACGGGCGCAGAGAGGCCCGGCTTCCCCGTTGTCATCGACGGTGCGCCGACGAACGACCGCAGTCGCCCGTTTAACGCCATGACTGCAATGCAGCGCCCCGGCCTGCTGCTCATGAACGGGGTCGTCTATGCCGGGTTTGCCAGCCACTGCGACTACACGCCTTTCGTGGGCTACGTCGTCGGCGTGTCCACCAGCGGCCGCCAGACAACGATGTGGGCGACCGAGTCCGGCAACAGCAGCGCTGAGGGCGGGGTCTGGCAGTCCGGCGGAGGACTGGTCTCCGACGGCGCGGGGCAGATCCTGCTGACCACGGGGAACGGCATCTCGCCGAAGGCAGGCCCTGGCAAGAAGCCTCCCACGACCTTGGCCGAGTCGGTGGTCCGGCTCAAGGTCGGTGCAGACGGCAACCTCAAGTCCACCGACTTCTTCAGCCCCGCCAACAACGCGAAGCTGGACCAGGATGACGCAGACTTGGGGTCCGGGGCCCCGATCGGCATCCCGGACGGTTACGGCACTGCGGCACATCCACACCTCTTGGCCCAAGTGGGTAAGGACGGACGCGTCTACCTTCTTGACCGGGACAACCTAGGCGGAATGGCGCAGGGCCCGGGCGGAACCGATGCGGTCCTGGACGAAGCCGGCCCTTACAACGGGGTGTGGGGGCGGCCCGCGTTCCTCGGAACGACCAGCGGCGGATACATCTACACCGTAGAGAGCAAGGGTTACCTGCGCGCGCACAAGCTCTTGCCGAGCGCCTCGGGCGGGGTCAAACTAGCCTCCGTGGGCACGTCCGCGAGCACGTTCGGGTTCAGCTCCGGCGCTCCGACAGTGACCTCGAACGGGAAGGACGGGTCCTCCGCACTGGTATGGGTGGTCTACACCACGGGAGGGACCGGGGCCGACGCGGAACTGCGGGCCTACCGTGCGCTGCCGGACAACACTGGCCAGCTCAAGCAGGTCTTTAGCGCACCAATTGGCATAGCCGCCAAGTTCGTCACGGTGGCCACGGATAATGGTCGGGTGTACGTCGGCACCCGCGACGGGCACGTGATCGGCTTCGGCATCCCGACAACCTCGGCCGTCGGGGCGACGAAAACCGATCTGGGCACGGCGCCGGTCGGCGCTTCGCGTACCGGCAGCGTGACGCTCACGGCTTCAAGGGCGGTGACGGTCAGCACCATCACAGGAAGTGCGCCGTTCAAGGTAGGAACGATGACCCTTCCTCGGACGCTGGCCAAGGGCGGCAGCATAACCGTCCCGGTGACCTTCGCGCCGACGGTTCCCGGACAGGCTGACGGGACGCTGACCGTCAAGACAAGCGACGGCGAGACGAACCTCATCGGCGTCCACGGCGTCGGCACCAAGGACGGGCTGGGAGCCACACCCGCGTCGCTCGAGTTCACCGACGTCCCGACCAAGACGGGCAGCCGGCAGACCGTCAACATCGTCAACACCGGCACCACCGTCGCCAAAGTCACCGGCGTTACCTTGCCGGCCAACGCAACGCTCAAAGTCGACTCGAGCACCGTGCCGGCGGTGGGGCAGGCCATCCAGCCCCAGGCGTCCGTTCCAGTGTCTCTGACTTTCAGCCCAACAACGGCGAATCCGGTCACCGACAAGCTGGTCATCCGGAGTGACCGCGGCTCATTGACCGTGCCGGTCACGGCGACCGCTGTTTCCGGAACGGCGCACCTGCAGCTGCCGTCCGCCCTGGACTTCGGTGTCGTCCCGGTGGGGACGTCGGTGACGAGGGACTTTACGATCACAAACACCGGAAACATCCCGATGACCATCACCAAGGCGAAGGCTCCGCAGGGGGTCTTCACCACCACCGCTCCCATCTCCGAAGGCCTGGTGATCCCGCCGGGTGAATCCGCTCACCAGAGCGTGACCTTCGCCCCGGTAGCCGTCGGGCAGGCCGGGACGAAGGAAACTTTTTACCTGCTCACGGCGAATGACGGCCAGGGCGCCCTGAAGGTGATGCTCACCGGGACCGGAACCGACGACCCGATCGCTGCCTACGCCTGGAAGACCGGCGCCGGTGATCCGCGCTCGACACTTGGCCGCTCGCTGACCCTGGAGTACAAGGTAGCGGAAGGCAAGTGCCAGGACTATGTCAGAGGAGTGATCTGCTGGTCGCCCAAGACGGGGGCGCATGAAGTTCACGGCGCGATCTATGCGCGCTACAAGGCGGCGGGTGGTGCCGCGGGCAGCCTCGGCTTCCCGACCACCGATCAGAAGGGGGCGCCGGATAAGGTTGGGCAGTACAACCACTTCTCGGGCTCGAACGGGTCCTCGATCTACTGGTCGCCGGCTACCGGGGCGCACTCGGTATCGGGTGCGATCCGCACCAAATGGGCATCGCTCGGCTGGGAAGCGAGCACGCTGGGCTATCCGACCACGGATGAGAATGGCACCCCGGACAAGGTGGGGCGGTACAACCACTTCTCGGGTACGGGCGGTGCCTCGATCTACTGGTCGCCGGCTACCGGGGCGCACTCGGTATCGGGTGCGATCCGCACCAAATGGGCATCGCTCGGCTGGGAGGCGGGCACGCTGGGCTATCCGACCGGGGACACCAAAACGACCGCGGACAAGGTGGGTGCGTACAACCACTTCTCAGGTAAGGGCGGTGCATCTATCTTCTACTCGCCATCCACCGGGGCGCACTTTGTCCTGGGCGGGATACGGACCAAGTGGGCGGAAACGGGTTGGGAGAGGGGCCCGCTGGGCTATCCGACCACGGATGAGAATGGCACCCCGGACAAGGTGGGGCGGTACAACCACTTCGCGGGCACGGGCGGTGCCTCGATCTACTACTCGCCATCCACCGGGGCGCACTTTGTCCTGGGCGGGATACGGGCCAAGTGGGCGGCAAAGGGCTGGGAGGCGGGCCCGCTGGGCTATCCGACCTCGGATGAGAATGGCACATCGGACAAGGTGGGGCGGTACAACCACTTCTCGGGTTCGGGCGGCGCCTCGATCTACTACACTCCGTCCACCGGGGCCCACGATGTCGAGGGTGCGATCCGGACCAGGTGGGCAGCCCTCGGCTGGGAGAAGAGCCGGCTCGGCTATCCGACCAGCGACGAGTACTCCGTTTCCGAAGGACGCAGATCGGATTTCCGAAACGGGCGGTTGACCTGGAACAGGTCGACAGGGCGGGTGACCGGATAGCGAGGCCTCAATGGAGCCAAGTCTCGCCGGTTGGAAGCGGGGCCGAGGTGCGCAGCCGCCTCGGCCCTTGCCCGCAGGCAGGTTTCGGAGGAGGATGTTCGGCAACTTGGGGAGGCGCGGATGACCCAGCTTGGCAAGTTTGAAAAATACCTGATCGAGGAATTCTTCGACGACTACCGCGCCGGAGCCATGACGCAGCACACCTTCACGCGGCGCGTTGCGTTCATCATGGGGAGCATGGGGGCAGCGTCGGCAGCGATGCTGCTGGTCGGGTGCACGCCCGATGAAGTTCCCCGCGCCACGGACCCCATGCCGACGCCGACGCTTTCCTCGGTGTCGCCGGCGTCGGGCAGCGCGTCGGCGGGTACGGTCCCTGGCGCCAAGAGCCCGCTGTCCATCCCCGAAGGGGCGGCGGGACTTACGACGGCGACGGTGCGGTTCCCGTCCGGCGGGACCGAGATCAGTGGTTATTTGGCCCGGCCCGAGAATGGGCCGCCCCGGCCGGCAGTGCTGGTCTGCCATGAGAACCGCGGCCTGACCGCGCATATCCAGGACGTGGCCCGCCGCTTCGCCAAAGCGGGATACGCCGCACTGGCCCTGGACCTGTTGAGCAGGGAGGGAGGCACGGCAAGCCTGGACCCGGATGCCGTCCCCGGAGCGTTGACGCAGGCCGGAGCTGCGCGGCACGTCGCCGACTTCGCCGCGGGATTCGACTACCTGCAGGCACAGGACTTCGTGGATCATGGGCGGATCGCCATGACTGGCTTCTGCTTTGGCGGCGGCATCACCTGGTTGGCGGCGACGGCGCTCCCCGGGCTGAACGCCACGTCGGCGTTCTACGGCCCTGCGCCCGATCTCGATAAAGTTCCGGCCATCAAGGCGGCGGTCTTTGGCGTCTACGCCGAACTGGATCAGCGGATCACCGGCGCCATGCCGGCGTTCAAGGATGCCTTGGACGCGACCGACGTGCGACACGAACTCAAGGTCTACCCCGGCGTGGACCACGCTTTCCACAACGACACGGGGGAGCGTTATAACCAGGAGCAGGCAACCGCTGCCTGGAACGACACCTTGGCCTGGTTTGGTAAGTACGTTTGACAGCGGAGACATGTCGACGGATCCGGCCATCGCGGTCCAGGAATAGGAATTCTCATGTTGGCACATCGCTTCGCGGCCGCGGTGACCGCGGCGGGTACGTTGGGCCTGGCAGGGTGCGGAGCCGCCCCCGCGCTTGACCGGCTGGGCGTTGCAGCATCCGGACCGGACGGGGCGCAGGCCGCCGTCGTGCACGGATGGGGCCCAGTGGTGGCCGGGGACGAATTCAACTACTCGGGACCGCCTGACCCCGCCAAGTGGAAGGTCTATGACGGACGAGGACACGCGGGCAAGGGGATTCGGAGCCCGAAGGCCCTGGCTGTCGGCGGGGGCGCCGTCACAATCAGCGGCGACTCGGCGGGCACCACGGGCGGCATGTCTTCCCGTTTTGCCCGGCAGCGGTACGGCCGCTGGGAGGCCCGGATGAAAACCAGCGCACGCGATTCCCAGTATCATCCTGTCCTGCTCCTGTGGCCGAACAACAACGTTTCGCCCACCTGCGCGGAAATCGACTATGCCGAAGGTACGGCGGACATCACCCAGATCAAGTTCAACCTGCACCACGCCTGCCACGGCCCGAACTTCCAGACCCGGGACGCGCGGAGGGTGGACACCACCCAATGGCACAACTACGCCGTGGAGTGGACCCCGGGCGGGATCACCGGATACCTCGACGGGTCGGTGTGGTTTGCCGATACGAACCCGGCCCACCAGCCCACGGTGGGGATGCATCAAACGGTGCAGCTTGACTGGTTTCCGGCCGGGACATCTACCAGGCCGGCCCGGTTTCAGGTCGCCTGGATCCGTGTGTATAAATGAGCCTCCACTGGCCGCTTAACACGTCTTCAGGCTTCTGAGGCGCCGTCCGGCCCGGGGTGCTCGGCAGGCTCGAAGGACCCGTCGAGCGGTTCGGCCGCCGTTGTCAAAGCGGCGAGGTGCTCTGCAAGCGCTCGCTCCGGGCGCCCGGGATGCGCAGCGACCTGCTTGCGAAGCAGTTCCCGGACGCGGCCGTGCTCCGGGGTGGTGTCGGCGAGGACGGATTCGATGATTCTCGCTGCCTGGTGTCGGATACCAGCCGCATTGGCGGCGTGCTCGGCACCGGTAGCCCGATCATCGGGATCCTGGATTTCGGGGCGTCCCGGGCGGGATGACGGCTCCACCGACATGGGCTATTCCTCCGGTCAATGCGGTCTGCCGCCTTCCCCCCATCCCGGGCGTAGGTCCCGGTGCTGAAGGCGGCCCACCGTGACAAACCCTATATCGGCGCCGCGCGCCGTAGCTCAACGGAAGCGAAGTTTTCGCCAAGGTGATGCACAGGTTTTGCTGTCGATGCCCTGAGGGCCCCAACAGCACAGTGAAGTCCCGTGCCTGGTTGGGCGCGGGACTTCACTGGATGGGCCGGACTGCCGGATGGGCCGCTTTTACTTGTATACGCGGACCCAGTCGACCTGCATCTGCGATGGCTTGGTGGCCGAGCCATCCGGGAACCAGTCCAGCTGCAGCGTCTGGTGCATGCCCACTGTGGGCAGGTGCGCCGGGTTAGTGTCGGAGAAGGTCTTGACACCGTCGATGTAACCGGTGACGCCGGCCGGAGTCCACTCCACGGCGTAGTTGTGCCACTGCGTGGTGTCGATGGCCTTGGCCGCGGTCGTCTGGAAGCTCGAGCCGCCGCAGGCGTAGTGCAGGAAGAACTTGACCTGGGCAGTGTTGGTGCTCCCCTCGGCGTAGTCGATCTCGGCGCAGTTGGGGGAAGTGTTGTTGTTGGGCCACAGAATCAGCACGGGGTGGTACTTCGGGTCCCTGGCGTTGGTCCTCATTCGCGTTTCCCACTTGCCGTACTTTTGCTGGGCGAACTTGGCTGACATGCCGCCTGTGCTTCCGGCTGAGTTGCCGCTGACCGTCGCCACGCCGTTGGCCACAGACCACGCCTGTGGACTCCGCGCGCCTTTTCCGGCGTGGCCGGTTCCCTTGAAGACACTCCACTTGGTCGAGTCGGGCGCACCGGTCTTGGAGAACTCGTCACCCGCAACAACCGCACCCCAGCCGCGGGCGGTGGCAGCCTGCGACCCATTGCCGGTCGCGGCGGCAGCGGCTTGAGCGGCTACGGGAGCGGGGGCCGGGGCGGCGACGGCCGGCGTCGTGCCCGCAGCGGCACTACCCTTTGCCGTCGCTTCGACCGGGGCGACGGGCGCCGCTTCGGAGGCGGGGGCTGCGGCGGTCTCGGCTGTCCTGCCGGTGGGGGCGGTGTCCTTCTCGTCAGGCACCACAGCAGTGCCGGTTGCCCTCGCCTTAGGCGTTGCCGCAGTCTTTGGCGTGGCGGCGGCCTTTGGCGCGTCCGCAACCGGGGACGCCGGGGCTGCGGCGGAGCGTGCGGCCTGACCTGACGAAGGGGCAGCGGCGCCCGCCGTGGATGCGACACCGCACCCGGTCAGGGACAGCGCGCCCATGGCCACCACAATGGCTACTTTATTGAGACGGCTGGTCTTGGACTGTGTCTTCTGGAACAACGGACCCCTCCGGGCTTTGTGACTGGCACACACAACCGTGGCTACCAAAGCGGCGGCGAGTGCGGGAAGCTTCCTCCGGCCCTGCCGCAGGCATGGGCAGGCAGACGCCCATCGGCGTAGCGGCGCCCGGCGACGCGGGCTAACCGGGGCCCTGCATTCGGGCCAAGCCTTCAAGGCCAGGGGGCAACGTTACCCGAACGTTACCGGGGCCCGCAAAACCACTCCTTGCGGATTTCCCGCGTTTTTCTGCCCGGGGGAAGAATGAACGCATGAGTGATGCTGGCGAGTTCATTGACCTGGCGCTGCAGCGGGAGGGTTCCTGGAGCCGTGCAGATGAGCTGCGGACCCGGCTGGAAAAGAATCCAGGTGGCCGTGGCCTCCGGTTCTACGGCGCCTCAGTGGGTGCCATCCGCGGGACCGTCCGGGATGCCGGGCGGCGCTACGCGGGGCTTTCGCATGACGCGGTCACGGCGCTCAGCTCCGAACTGTGGGAGGTGCCGGTTTTTGAGCGGCGGCTGGCCGCGGTGGTGCTCCTGCAGGCCAACGTGAAGTTGTTGACCAACTCCGATCTCACCCGGCTGGAGGGCTTCATCCGGGAGGCGCGGATGCCGGACCTCGTGGATCCGCTCGCCGTCGACGTCGTCGGACCCCTCGTGGATGGTCTGGACATTCTGGGCCGGGTGCGGGCGGACAGTGTGCTGGACCGGTGGGTGCGCGAGCCCGATGCCTGGCTGCGCCGGGCAGCGCTGCTCTCACCGCTGCTGGCGCTGCGCGCCGGGGCGGGGGACTGGGACCGGTTCGTCCGCCATGCCCGGGCAGTGCTCGGCGAGTCCGGAAGGCGCTTTGGTTCCGCCGACGCCGAAGTCGGTGGCACCGCCGGTGCCGCAGCGGTCCGGGAGGCGCTTTCCCGGGTCCTGGCGGAGGTGGCGAAGACGAGACCGGAGCTGCAGTTCACACCCGACGCGGGGTGAAACTAAGTTCGGTCCCTGCGATCGACAGGTACCGCCTTATCCGACGGCGCTGCCGGCATTGCCGCGTCCTCCGTGGACGTTCGGCGGAAGTGCGAACGTCCTGGCGGCCCGCGACCCGGCCACAGCGCTCGCCGCAATGGTGACCAGCGCACCCACCAGCAGGGCCGCTGCCTCGCCGGGGAGCAGCACCTGAAGCTGCGTGCCGATGCTCGCCGCCGCCACCGGAACGCCGAGCTGGGCCGCCGACAACACACCGAGCGGCAGCGGGAGTCCCAGGAAGGCCAAGCCCGCGTGGGTCAGCAGCGTTCCCGCCCCCAGGGCCATGCCCAAGCCGATCATGTCCGGATGCCCGGCCAGGTCCTTGAGTGTGAGGGAGGCACCAAGCCAGACGAAGAACACCGGGCCCAGAAAGCCGTCACTGACGGCGAACAATTGCCGGGCCAGCCGCCGCGGTTCGCCGACGGCAGCCATGACCAGGCCGAAGGAGAAGCCGGCCATCATCACCGAGACATTGCTGAACGTCGCCACACCGGCCAGGGCAAAAAGGACCGCCAGCTGGACGCGCAGTTCCAGGGCGAACTTGCGGGCTTCCGAGAGCCGGTGGAAGCGCCCGCGGATGCCGCTGCTCTCCAGCCGACGCAGCACAAAGAAGAGCGCGACGGAGCACGCCGTCACTGTTAGCAGGCCCAGTGCCGCCCGCCCGGCGTGCGGCGGGTCCACCATAAGCGGCAGCGCCACAATGCAGGCGATGTCGGCGATCGCCACCTGCGCGATCATGGCGACGACGGCGGGTCCGCCCAGCCGCAGGGAGTCGACGATCGGAAGGACCAAGGCAGCCGACGACGACGCCAGCAGCACGACGTACAGGGGAGCATGTCCGGTCCCGAAAAGCAGACCGATTCCGGTTCCGACGGCCACGGCAGCCGCTGTGGCAGCCGCGGCCCGCCGGGCACCATGGCCGAGTGCGGAACGGATCACCGGATCCCTCACCGGAACATGGGTTCCGGCCACAAACATCATCAGCGCAAACCCGATGTTGGCCAGCAGGCTGAATGTCGGATCGGCCGGGTCCACGAGGCCCAGCCCGCTCCGCCCGATCAGGATTCCTGCCAGCAGTTCGCCCAGCACCACCGGCAGCCGCCAGCGCACCGGCAGTGCCAGCAGGGGACCGGCCAGGGCCGCGACGGAGATCAGCGCCAGGGACAGGAACGTCATGGCGCGCCTAGCCTGCCGACCGGCGTTCCACCACCGCGTACGCTCGGCCATCCAAGAAGGCCCAGTCATTGACCACCATGAACCCGAGCGTGTCCACCCGGTCGTTCAGGACGTGCTCGTCGAAGCCGCCGTCGCGCGGTTCCGCATCCCACGTAGCCACGTGCACGTCTTGCCCGTCCAGGATCAGCAGTTCGGTGTTGACGTCGAAATCCTCCTGGGGCTGGTTGCTCAACTGGCAGATGGCAACGCAGTGGTTTCTCATCTTGGGCCTCCGCTTCGAGGTGGTGCTGATGGCATCATCCTACGTTCGGAAGCCCTGCCGCCCTATGGGCAGCGTCCGCTCCGGGTGTGGCCTTCGTTACCTTAATGTGACATTTGGCCGGACCTCGGGTTACCGTGGATATGTGCCCAGTTGATTCCGAGACGGGCGCCCCCCAGCCGATTGCCTAACTCTGCCGCGGCCCGGGGGTAACTCGCATCGACGACCGGCAGAGACGGGGAAACCACTTTTGACCTGCTGATCACGCAGGTCTTGGGGTGAAGCCGCACAGTGCCCGCTATGACGGGCCCGGGAGTGCGGCCGGGTGCCTCCCATCCGAATCCGACAGCTCACCTCGCAGGCATTGGGAGAGGTACATTCTTGTCTTCAATCAATACTTTTGCGCGCCATGCCGCCGTTCTCGCCGCCGCATCGGGCCTCGTTCTGACCACCGGAATGGCGGCCAACGCCGCCACAGCACCGGTGCAGCGCGGTGCCGTCGCGGCGTCCCATGTGGACGTCAAGGGACTGGTCAGCGCGCCGCTCACGGCCGATTCAAGCGTTAGGATCAGCTTCGACCGCCCCGCGGTGGCTGCCGTCGCCGCGCCGGTCACCCAACAGCCCAAGCCCGCCGCCGCAGTTCCTGCCGCAGTTCCCGCAGTAGCGCCTGCGGCGAAGCCCGTGGCGCCGAAGGCAACCGTGCACGTTCAGGCGGCCCCGGCCGCAGCGCCCGCTGCCAAAGCCCCCGCCGCTCTGGCGCCCGCTGCCGGCCGCAACGCCATCATGCTGGCTTCCGCCTACCGCCAGGTGGGCATCACGCAGGACTGCACCGCCATGGTGGAAAAAGCCCTTCGCGCGGCGGGTAAGCCGGTTGGCGACATCGGTCCGCGGGCCTTCCTTGGCCTCGGAACCCGTGTCTCGACCCCGATCCCCGGCGACATGGTGGTCCAGTCCGGCCACGTCGGCATCTACGCCGGCAACGGCCGCGTGGTCAGCGGCGGCATGAACTACAAGAACCAGACGATGGTCCACCCCCTCTCCTGGCTCACCGCGACGGGCCCCGTGACCTTCGTCCGCGCCTAGGCCGTAGTGCCCCACGGGGCGAGAACACTTCCAGGCCAGAACAAACCGGGCCTGTTAGTCCGGAAAGACCGGCGATCGACTGCCTTTGGGGGCAGGCGATCGCCGGTTTTTTCCTGTGCCGTCACTCTGTCATATGCGATGCGGTCTCCTTGCGCCCTCATCCGCTGCCAGCGGAAGCGTCATCTTCATGACGGTTCCTCCGGGACCGGTCGCAGCCACCGCGACGGTGCCCCCGGCAGCCACCGCGATTTCCCGGACCAGGGCCAAACCAATGCCGAAGCTCCGCTGTCCCTGCGTCCCGCCGCTGCTGGAGGTCCGCACAAAACGGTCAAAGATCCGGTCCTGGTCCACACCGGTGATTCCGGTCCCCGTGTCCGCAACGGTGATGACCGCGCGCTTTTGCTCGATCGCGGTCCTGATGGATACGCGGCCGCCCGGCGGGGTGTGAGCGAGCGCGTTATCTGCCAGGGCGAGGACAGCACGGCGGAATGCATTTTCATCGACCCGCGCCTGCGGCCGGGCGTCGGCGGCGAATTCCAGGTGTACGTCCCGTTGCTCTGCCACCAGCCGGATGCTCTCGGCAACGCCGGCGGCGGCGACGGCCAAATCCACTGGCGGTATTGCTGGGTTGGGGGCGTCGGCGGTTGCGGCGAGCAGGAGTTCGTTGACGATGCCGGTCAGCGTGGCAGCGTCCTTGCGGATCAGGGCCAGGTCCTGACCGTGCTTGGATACGGGCTCGACGTTGCGCTGGGCCAGCTGGATCCGGGTGTCCAGGATGGTCAAGGGGGTGCGGAGTTCGTGGCTGGCGTCCTGGACGAAGCGCCGTTGCCGGGCCAGGGCGTCACCGAGGGGGCGGATGGCGCTGCGCGCGCTGAGCCAGCCGACGACGCCCGCCAGCAGGATCCCCGCCGCACCGGCGATGACCATGGCTGCGAGCACGTCCCTGGAATCGAGGTACGCGTACGCCGTCCCGGACCCTGCCGGGCCCGGAACTTCCGGGTGGGCCAGCTGGTTCACGAGGTAGAGGGCCGTGGCGGCGAGGAGGCCGATGACCATGACCGCGCAGGCGGCGCTGATCCGGAGGGCGACCTTGAGTGAGGCCCTGCGGAGTGTGGACTGGTCCGGATTTTCGCCGGCGGTCCCGCCGCTACTCATGGGCATCTCCGATCTGGTAGCCGATGCCGTGAACCGTGCGGATGATGGTCTTGGTGATTTTCCGGCGCAGGTGATGAACATAGGTATCGATCACGCCGGGCTGGTCGGAGTCATGGAAGTAGGCCGCCAGAAGTTCGTCCCTGGTGAAGACCCGGTCCGGTTCGGCGGCCAGAGCTGCCAGCAATTGGCCTTCTTTTGCCGTCAGGGACACTGTGTGCCCGTAAACGGACCGGGCTGAGCGCTGCCGCGGGTCGAATTCCCAGTCCCCGACCGTCACTGCTGTCGGCGCGGAAGCGTAGGTGCGCGTCAGTGCGCGCAAGCGCGCCGCGAGCTCGCCGGCGTCGAAAGGTTTGGTCACATAGTCGTCGGCGCCCGCGTCCAGGCCCCGGACCTTCTCCTCGGCGGCGCCCAGCGCCGTCAGGATCAAAATGGGGGTGGCGATGCCTTTTGACCGCAACGCCGCGATCAGGGCTATGCCATCCATCGCCGGCAGCCCGCGGTCAATCACCATGACATCCCAGGCCCCGGTCAGTCCCAAATGCAGGCCATCATGACCGTTGGCGACCAGCCGGACCCGGTAGTCGGGTTCCAGCAGCTCGGCGATCAGCGGTCCCAGGACGGCGTCGTCCTCAACGAGTAACAGGGAGGGCCGGTCCGTGGTGGTCATGGCAGCTATTCTTCCGTGGCCATTTCCTCTGCCCGTAATCCGTCCTCAGTTCCCTCTGCCGTGTCCTCGGTGGCCGCGCCGGCACGTGCGCTCTTGCGGCGGCGCTTGAGGAACTGGATGATCGCCGGAAGGACGGAGAAGAGGACCATGGCCACGGCGATGACATCGATGTTCCTGGCGATGATGTCAAAGTGTCCCAGCCAGGTGCCCAGCAGGGTCACGGAGCCGGCCCACGCCAGCGCGCCGGTGATGTTCCAGAGGGTGAAGGACTTGTAGTCATAGCGCGCGATACCGGCACTGAGCGGGGCAAAGGTTCTGACCATGGGGACGAAGCGGGCCAGCACGACGGCGGCGCCGCCGTGGCGGCGGAAGAAGTCCTCCGTGGTGGTCAGGTGCGCCGTCTTCAGGATCCGCGCATCGTCCTTGAACCAGCGCCGGCCAAAAGTGCGCCCCAGCATGTAGCCGACCTGGTCCCCTGCGATGGCGGCGGCCGTGACGACGCCGATCAGCACCGGCAACGTCAGTTGCAGCTGGTGGTGCAGGAGGCCCGCCGTGAAGAGCAGCGAATCTCCGGGAAGGAAAGGAAAGAGCACGCCGGACTCAACGAAGACCATGAGCGCGATAACACCCAAAGCGCCGGGGCCGAGCCCGGCCAGCAGGCTTGCGGGGTCCAGCAGAGACGGTGACCCGGCGGCCTGCGCCGCCGGAAGGAGGGCCGCAATGTCCAAGGGGTGCATGGCTACTTCCTCTCAGTGCTCGTCGAGTCTGCGTCCGACGAACTGGCGGCCAGCGAACCGGTGGCGGAGTGCGGGGAAAGCCGGTCCGCAACCCGTGGCAGGGCACGGTTCCACAGCCCGGCAATCAGGACCACCGCTGCGCTCGCCGCCAGGAATGATGCCGCGACGTCGGTGGGGTAGTGGACGCCGATATACAGCCTTGACCACGCCACGATGAGCGCCAGCCCCGCCGCCGCGATAGCCGTGACCTTGGCCCAGCGGGTTCCGCGTGCCAGGAAGTACACCGCGAAACCCAACGCGACAGCAAAGGACACGTGGCCGCTCGGGAAACTGTTAGAGCCCGTCTCCGGCGCCAACGGATCAAACAGCAGTGCGGGGTTGGGCCGCTGGCGGGCAACGATGATCTTGAAGAATTCGCTGGCCACCGAACCGGACGACGCGACCAGTCCGAAGGCTACCGCCTTGGCCAGGCCGCCGCGGAACAGCCAGATCCCGAGCGCGGCGACGCCGATCAGTGCGAGGCCCGCGACGGGACCGAATACCACGTTCAGTATCATCGCGACGGCGGTCAAGGCGGCGGCGTGATGCTGGCTGAGGTCCTGGTCGACGCCGAGCTCGGCGGCGCTCATGCCCGGCGTCAGCTGGGCGGCCAGGCCGAGGGCGAGGACGGAAGCGGCGAGCAGGAGTCCCAGCAGCAGCCAGTGGCGGACCTGGGGGAGGACCAATAACCGCGGCCGCGCCGCGTTGGGACGGCTTTGTGCAGGATGGCTGCGTGCTGCATCGGGTCGAATGGGGGCGGGTCCAGTCATGGGATTCTCCGGCTCGGGGCGTGGCGTCCGGAACGGGCGCCGGTTCCAACTCTTCCGCCGGCCGTTTAAGAAACTCTTAAGAAGTGCCTGCCGGAGGACGCCGTCGCGGCCTACGCGGCGTAACGCAGCAGCGTCACCCCGTTGCCGAAGGACCGCGTCTCCAGGAGTTGGAGTTGGGCCACGCTGTCCGAAGATTTAAACAGCGGGTTGCCCTGGCCGACCAGTACCGGGTGGATGTACAACCAGTATTCGTCGATCAGCCCGTGCCGCCGGAACGTGTCGGCCAGGTTTGCCCCGCCAAGGGCCAGGTCCCCGCCCGGCTGGGCCTTCAGCGCCTGGACCTCGTCGACCACCACCTCCGGGACCACAGTGGTGTTCCAGCCGGTCGTCGAGAGGGTCCGGGAGTACACGATCTTGGGCATGTCCCGCCAAATGCGGGCGAACTCGGCCATCGAAGGGTTGGTGTCGGGGTCCGAGTCCGCCGTCGGCCAGAAGTCCGCCATCAACTCGTACGTGACCCTTCCGTCCAGGAAGGCGCCCATGGCGGCGAGCTGTTCGTTGAAGTGGCGGTGGAGTTCGTCGTCGACCATATGCCAGCTCAGGTCCTGGTTCAGGCCCTCGAAGAACCCGTCGAGGGACACCTGCATGGAAAGGATGACTTTGCGCATCGCCGCTCCTTTGCCTCTCACCAGCGCGTCTTTCACAGCGTACGCCTCTGCAGAAGCCCCGCAACTGAGAGCGTGAAAGTTTGGAGAAGTGACGGAACGCGGGAGGGCGGTCGCTAGCTTAATCAACGGCCGAACTCTTGTGTCTGGAGTTGCTAGCGGGAAGAATGCGAAAGACTTTGGTGCCCAGCCGGGGTCAGCCGCGTACGGAGGGAGACAGATGCCCGCGAAAGTTCCGAGCACAAGTCCCGCGGAAAATCGGATGGCTCAGCCGGCGCGCCACTACGGCTCCGGCTTGCACCGGGCGGACAGCGGTTCCAGACCGGGACCTCTCGCTTCGCGCGTCGGGAGAATCCGGCCGCAGCACCTGGCCGCCGCCGTCGTCGCAGTTGCCCTTGTGGCAGCCGGCGGCGTCTACGCGGTGAGCCAGCCGGATCCTCAGGCCGACCCGCCCGCCGCCGCGGCCGAGCCCTCCGCAACTGCGGGCCAACCATCCGTCGCATCCCCGCTCACGGCGCCCCGGATGTCGGTGGCACCGGCGGCCAGTGCCGCCCCCACCGCGAGCGCCAAAGCGGCCGCCACGAAACCCGCTGCAAATCCACTCCCCGCCGCCGCGGTCCCGGCCGTCGGCCCCAAGCTGGACAGCCAGATCCGCGCGATTATCGCCGCCAATGGCTCCTATGCAGTGGGGGTGTCGTTGATCGATCTCTCCGACGGCGTGGTCCACGGCTACGGGGACCAAAGCAACTTTGTGGCCGCGAGTACGGCCAAAATCCTGGCCGCTTCGGCCTACTACCACCTCGTGGAGACCGGGCGCGCCTCGCTGAATTCCCGGCTGGGAGCGTCGACGGCGGGGGCCCAGATCCGGCAGATGGTCCAGCAAAGCAACAACAATTCATGGGCACTGATCCAGAGGGCGGTCGGTCGGCGGGGCATGACGGACTACGCTGCGTCGCTCGGGATCGGGTACGACTTTACCGTGAACCTGTTGACCCCGGCGGAGATGGCCCGGACGCTTCAGCTGCTCTACACAGGACGGCTGCTCAACGCGCAGCACACAGCCGAGCTTTTGTCGTACATGCAGAACACCAACTACGAGACGCTGATCCCGTCCGCGGTTCCGCCCGGGGTAGGGGTATATCACAAGTACGGACTGCTCTTTGGCAACCTGCATGACGCGAGCATTCTGGTCAAGGACGGCCGGGCCTTCGTGTTCGTCGTCTACACCCGCGGCAAAAACTACGCTGACATGGACCCGCGGGCCCGGATCATCCAGCAGCTCACCCGGACCGTGTCGGCCACGCTGTTCTGAGGGCCGCCGTTCCGGCTGTCACTGCAGCTGTCATCGTCGGGCGGCCGTGGTCATGAGCACCTGGCCTTGGCCCGTTCTGTGGTGCCGTAGACTCCGGGGCTGACCGCGTAGCCGTGCCGGTCCTGCGCCAGCGCTCGCTTGTTGACGGCGGCCAGTGCAGCCTCGTCGAGCCTGGTGGTCGAGTGGAGGTTCAGGAATTCCTGGCTGTCACCGCTGGTGGCCGTTACTTTGAAACTTCCCACTCCGGCCCGGTAATACTTCTGCTGGTGGCCGGCGGAGGACCCTTCGAGGGGGTTGAACTCGTCGATCTTGAGAGTCTTGGCCGTCTTGCTGGCCACCTGGCCGCAGTCCAAGAATTCAATCGCGGGCGCTGACGCCTGCGTGTAGGGGCCGGATCCCTTCGACGGGTGCGCCAGCATGGCGATGCCGGCACGTGCTTTGTCTACCCCTGCGATAAACGTGTTGGGGGCGCCAGCAAACTTCCCGCCGTCGAACTCCTCCGGGTACTCGCCCAACAGCCAGACCGCACCCTTCTCCGTCTGCGCAAAGAAGGCCAGCTCGGATTCTTCCAGGACTCCGTCGTTGTAGTCCCGGTCCCACAGGACAATCGTGCGGACTCCGTGGACCATTTTGGTCAGCCCCGTCACGATGGACACCACTTTGTGCGTGTGGACCTCTGGCGGCTTGGTGGTGAGGTCCGTGACGCGGCCGATGAACTCGGAGCGCGTTCCCGGTTTCATGGGGAGCCAGGTGTTGTCCACCTCCGGCCGGCGGGGGAAGTCACGCGCCCTAAAGGCCGGGAGGGACCCAGGGCCGCAGTCTGTCGGGGGACCGGCCTGGGGGGCGGCGCCGGCGGAACCTGTCGGGGCCGGACCCGTGCCGGCCTCAGCTGCCCCGGACGTGAAGAGTGACAATGGCAACGCCACGAGGCAACTGACTACGGCAATGTGCTTGCGGATCATCGGATATTTCCTTTGCGGGTTCCAGCGGGGTTGTGGCCGGACTCAGACGGTCGCTGTCCCGTCTGTGGCGCGCTCCCGTTCGAGCGACTTCTTGGACTTGGCGAACCGGAGGTACAAGGAGGGAACGATGAATAGGTTCAGCAGCGTGGAGGTCACCAGACCGCCCAAGATGACCACGGCCATGGGGTGCTCGATCTCATGGCCCGGGACGTTGCCCATGACCACGAGGGGAACCAAAGCCAGCGCGGTCGCCAGCGTGGTCATGAGGATCGGCGAAAGCCGCTCCGAAGCCCCACGCATGACCAGGGGCCGCCC
Source organism: Arthrobacter sp. NPDC058192 (assembly GCF_042883665.1). Classification (NCBI taxonomy): domain Bacteria; kingdom Bacillati; phylum Actinomycetota; class Actinomycetes; order Micrococcales; family Micrococcaceae; genus Arthrobacter; species Arthrobacter sp. NPDC058192. The sequence goes on from NZ_JBHVVJ010000013.1 coordinate 26,176, forward strand.
GAAGCGCTCTCCCTCATTCCGTTCCAGGTGCTGGCAGTGGTTGATGAGCAGGATGCCGTTGCGCGCGGCGATCCCCATCACGGTAAGGAACCCGACAACCGACCCCAGGGACAGGACGCCGCCGGAGATGAATGCCGCGATGACCCCGCCCACCAGCGCTACCGGCAGCGTCAGTAGCGACAACACGGCCAGCCGCCAGCTCCGGAACGATGTCTGCAGCAGCAGCAGGATCAGGGCGAGGGCAGCCGCGGCGAAGATCATGAGCCGGTTCGTGGCTGCCTGGCGTTCGGTGTACTCGCCAAGCAGCTGCACGCTGTAGCCGGCTGGCAGATCCAGCTTCTCCAGCCGTGCCTGCAGCTCGCCGACAACCTCTCCAAGATCTGCGCCCTGCGCGAGGAAGGAGCCGACTTCCACCCGGCGGGACCCGTTGGTGCGGTCGATCTGGTTAGGCACGGCCTGCAGACTGACGGCCGCGACGTCGGCGAGGCGGACGCGCTGGCCACTGGGCGTATCGATAGGCAGGTCCTCGATGCTGGTGACGCTGGAACGGGTTGCCGGCGTGCTCCAGACCTGGACGTCGTAGGCCCGCCCGTCGCGGAAGACGTCCCCCACCTCTTCGCCGGCCACAAGCGTCGCGGCTGCCCGCCTCACGTCCCCGGGTTTGAGCCCGTACTTCTGTGCCTTGGCGAGGTCAACGGTCACGGCAATTTGCGGGACCTCCACCTCCAGGGACACATGCGAGTCTTCGGTGCCCTGGATGTCCTCCAGAATCGCCTTGACCCGTTGGGCCTGTGCCCGCAGCGTGGGGAGATCATCCCCATAAACACGGACAAGGATGGGTTCGCTGGCGCCGGTCAGGACCTCCTCGATCCGTTCCTTCAGATAGGTCTGGACGTCCCGGAACAGGCCCGGATACCCGTCCACAACTCCCTGGACGTTGGCCAGGGTCTTCTCGTAGTCCGCGTGCCGGTCGATGCTGATCCAGTGCTCACCGGCGTTGACGCCGACGATCTCGTCCGCGGCGAACGCCTGGCCGATGTGCGTGCCGCAGTTCAGGACGCCCGGGACCTGGAGGAACTCCGAGCAGCCGCGCTGCGAGATCCGGAATTCCTCCTCCGCTGAGGTGCCAGGCTGCGAGATCCAGTGCATCAGGAAGTCCCGTTCCTTGAAAGTTGGGAAGAGGGACTGGCCCAGCAGGGGAACAATGGCCAGGCCCACCATCGCCAGGACGCCGAAGCCCGCGTATCCGTACCGGGGCCGGTTCATGAACCTTGTCAGGACCGCGTGGTAGCCGCGTTTGAGCACCCGGACCAGCGGAGCATCGCGTTGGTCCAGTTTGGCATTGCCCAGCAGGATCAGCGCCAGGGCCGGCGTAACCGTCAGTGCCACCAGCATGGATGCCAGGACAGCCAGGGTGTAGGTGATGGCCAGCGGCCGGAAGAACACCCCGGTCAGTCCTTCCAGGAAGAAGATCGGCACGGCGGCGACCACGATGATCAGCGTTGCGTACACAATCGGGCTACGCATCTCGACCGAAGCTTTCAGGACCACGGACGCGGCAGATTCGGTGCTCCCCTGGGCGCGCTGCTGCCGCAACCTGCGCATGATGTTTTCGACGTCGATGATCGCGTCATCGACCACCACCCCAACGGCGATGACCAGCCCCGCCAGGACCATCGTGTTGATCGAACTTGCCGTGTAGTACAGCACCAGTGCGGCTGTGAGCAGGGACAACGGGATGGCGATGAGGCTGATCAGGGCCGTGCGCCATTGGAAGAGGAACGCGACGAGGATCATCACGACGAGCAGGCAGCCAAGCAGCAAGGCTGTGCTGAGGTTCGAGATTGACTCTTCGACAAAGCTGGCGGGCCGGAAGATGGTGGTGTCGAACTTGATGCCGCTCAGTCCGGGCTGCAGTTCGTGGAGGGCTTCCTCTACGCCTTTGGTCACGTCCAGGGTGTTACCCCACGGCAGCTTTTCGACGATGAGCATGAGCCCGTGTCCGTTGTTGATCACGGCATCGCCAATGAGCGGCTGGTGGTCCTCCACGACCCGGGCCACATCTCCCAGATGCAGCGCCACGCCGTCCTTCTCCCGAATAGTCACCTGGGCCAGATCTGCGGACGTCTGAATCGGCTGGACGTGCCTGATCCCCATTCTCTGGGTGGGGCTTTCGATGAAGCCGCCCGTGCCGATGAAACGTCCCGGTGAGTACTGCAGCAGACCGGCGTCGAGGGCGCCGGCGGTGACTTCCATGACCTGGTTGAGTGAAACGTTCTGGGCCTTGAGCTTGTCCGGTTCCACTTGTACCTGCAGCATCTGGAGCCGCTCGCCCCAAATAGCCACGTTGGCCACGCCGGGGACCCGCAACAGCCGGGCCCGGATGGTCCAGTAGGACAGCATGGACATCTCAATGAGCGAGTGTTCGGACGAGGTCATCCCGATCTTCATCACCCGGCTCGTGGCCGACAGCGGCTGCAGCATCACCGGCGGGGCGGCCCAGGTGGGCAGCGCCGCGGTTACCGAGGACATCCGTTCCGAGACCAGCTGGCGGGCGTTGAGCAGGTCCGTGCCCTGGTGGAAGATCAGCACGATAGAGGACAACTGGGGCACGGATTTGGACCGGATCTCGTCCAGGCCCGGCATACCGCTTACCGCGGCCTCAATCGGCACGCTCACCAGCTCTTCGACTTCCTGGGCGGTCAGTCCCAGGCAAGCGGTTTGGATTTCAACGCGCGGCGGCGCGAATTCCGGAAAAACATCCACGGATGCCGAGCCCAGCTGCAGCGAACCGAGCAGCATCACCGCGCACGCAATAGCGACAACGACTGTCTTGAACCTAAGGCTGATCCCGATGAGCCAGCGCATCCTCACTCACCCACATCGAATTCGGCGCCTAAGAGTTCCTCGGCGCCGGTCGTGACGACGACGGTGCCGGCCGGCGGCCCGTCCGTCAGCAGGGCAACCTGGCCGTTGATCCGTTCCACCGTGACGGACCGGCGGATGTAGACCTGGGGCTCCGGGTTGGTGTAGACCCATGTCTTGCCGGCGCTGTCATAGATGATGGCCCCGTAGGGGACGGTGAGCTTGTGCGTCTTGGGATCCTGGGCCGTTGCGGCTGTCCGGATTCCGGTGCGTTCGACGGCGTGTTCGGTCAGGGTGAGCCGGTGGAGGTCGGTGCCGGGTATTTCGGCCACGACCGCCGGGCTGTCGCCGCCGGGGGCATTGTCCGGCGTCTGGGCACAGCCAGCCAGGCCGACTGCCGTGAGCACGGCCACGAAGGATGCAGGGATGACTGCCGCGGCCCTCTTGCCCCGCGAAGGTGTGGAGTTCATGACGCATCCTGACTTTCAGTGCGTGGAGCGGGGCCCTGGGCGTTCGGCGCTGCGGCGGCTCGCTTCGGCTCGAACCGAAGCAGCGTGGCGGGCACAACAAACAGGGTGAAGAAGACGGTGGTCAGCAGGCCGCCCCAGATGATCACGGCGAGGGGCAGGATGATTTCCGTTCCGACGACGCCCCCGAAGAGGACCAGGGGCAACAGCGCCACGGCCGTGATCAGGGTCGAGGCCAGGACGGGTCCCAGCCGCTGCCTGGCGCCGCGGGTCACGAGTGCGGGCCATGGCGCTGAGGCGTCCCCGGCACGCAGGCTGCGCACAGTGCCGACCAGTAGGAGCGCGCCGCGGACGGCGATGCCCAGGACGGCGGCAAACGCGACCAGGGCCACTAGGGAGTTGACGCCGCCCGTAAGCTGGGCGGCCAGCACGCCACCGGACAGCGCCAGAACCAGGCCCAGGAAGAGTGGGGCGGCGAGCCGCCAGCTTCCTGTCGCCGTCTGCAGCAGCACTAGGATGCCTGCGGCGGCGACCGCCGCGAGCAGCCACAGCCATTCGAAGTTGCTTTGCTGCTGGGCATACTGGGGCAGGATCTCGGCGTGGTAGGAGATCGGGAACTGCATCTGCTGCAGGCTTGCGTTGATGTCACGTTCGATGTCGCCCAGCGGACGGCCCTGGATATCGGCTTTCACGTCGATGCGCCGCGACGTGTCGTCATGCAGGATCACGGACTCGTTCCCGACCATGGTCACTTGGGCTACGTCGCCCAGGCGGGCGTGGCCGCCGCTGGGAGTGTCGATGATCAGGTTGCGGACGCTGTCAAGGCTGCTCCTGGTGGCCGCAGCCCCCTTCACGACGACCGAGAAGACTTTCTGCTGTTCGTAGAGGTTCCCGACTTCAATGCCCTGCAGCAGGGCGGCAGCCGCCCGCCGCACTTCGCCTGGTACGACTCCGGCCTTTTGGGCCTTGGCAAGATCCACCTTGACCTCGGCGATGGGTTGTTCGGCCGGCAGGTCGACGTGGGGATTGCCAACTCCCGCCGTGTGCCCGAGAATCTGCTGCACCTCCGCCGCTTTCTGCCGCAGTATCGCCGGGTCGAGTCCATAGACGCGGACGGCAAAGCCGGAGTCGGCTTCTTCCCGGATCTGGTCGATGCGTTCCTGCGGATAGGTGGAGACTTTGCTGGTCAGCCCCGGATAGCCGGCAATGAGCCGCTCGACCGAGGCGGCCGTGTCGGCATAGGCCGCGTCGGCGGCCACGGTGACCCACAGCTCGCCGGAGCTGACGTCGCCGACTTGATCCGAGGTGATTGCCCGTCCTACATGTCCTCCGACGTTGGCGACACCAGGCAGCGCCCGCAGCTCCTGGGCAGCGGCCTCGGTAATCCGGCCCATCTCCTGGTCGGATGTGCCGGCCATCGCACTCCAATGCACCACCAGGGTCTTGTCGGCAAGGACTGGCACAACGGGCTGGCTGGCGGCTAGGAAGGGAACGAGGGCGAGCCCCGCGAGCGCCACCACAGCGCCGGCGGCGAACACCCAGCGCGTCTTGCCGGCCAGGCGCGTCACCGCTCTGCCGTAGGAACCCTGAAGCCGGCGCAGGGACCGGCGTTCCCTCGCGGAGGAGCCCACGGGGAGGTAGTAGGCCAGTGCGGCCGTGACGGTCAGCGCCACGATCATGGAGGCAACCAGGGCGAGCAGGTAGCTCTGGACCAAGGGGCCGAAGAGGGCCTCGTTCTCGCCCGCGATGGAGAGGGCGGGCAAGACGGCCAGCGCCGTGATCAGCAGCGAGTAGAGCATCGGGGTGCGGGCCGCGCGCAAAGCCTCCGGGATAAGCGCCTCGCGCTCCTCGCGCGTCTCCTGCCGGCCGGCGTCGCCGGCCGTCTGGGCTGATGCGGCCGCGGCGCGACGGGTCCGGGCGATGCCGCTGAGGTCCTCGGCGACATCCCCCACGATGTCGGCTAAGGCCAGCACCATGCCCGCCAGGACCATGGCGTTCATCCCGGTGCCGCGCGCTTCGAGCACCAGCGCCGCCGCGGTCAGCGACACCGGAATGCTGATGAGGCTGATCAGGGCCGTGCGCCAGGAGCGGAAGAAGGCGCCAATCATGCCCACGATCACCAGCAGCGTGACCAGCAGGGCGATGCCGAGCGTCCCGACCTCCTCGTCGATGAAGGATGCCTGCCGGTAGACGCTGGTGTCGATCGTGACCCCGGGCAGGCCAGGTTGGAGTGCGCGGAGTTCCTCGTCAACGCCCCGGGTCACGTCCATCGTGTTCGCGTCCGGGAACTTTTCGATCACCAGCAACAACTCGGGATCCTTGCCCAGCAGAGCATCGCCGATCAGCGGCTGGTGGTCGGTTGCGACCGTGGCCACGTCCTTGAGCAGCAGCTTCCCGGGCGATCCTTCGATCGGAACCTGGCCCAGGTCCTGCGGGGTGGTGATCGGCAGGACATGCTGGACACCGATCCGCTGGTGGCCCGTCTCGAAGAAACCGCCGGTGCCCGGTGTGGATGCCTCCAGGAAGCTTAGTGGCGAAACCCACACGGAATTGCCGGTGGTCTTGATAACTTCGTCCAGCGTCACGCCCTTGGCTTCGAGCTGCGCCGGGTCCACCAGGACTTGAAGTTGCTGGTCGCGCTGGCCCCAGATGGCCACGTTGGCCACGCCCGGTACGGCCAGGAGGCCGGGCTTCATGGTCCAGCGGGCCAGCACGGACATGTCGATGGCCGACATGTCCTTCGAGGTCAGCCGGACCATCATGACCCGGCTGGTCGAGGACAGCGGCTGCATCAGCACAGGCGCCGCGGACACGTTGGGCAGAGCGCGGGCCTGTGTCAGCCGTTCCGAGACCAGCTGGCGTGCGCGGAAGAGGTCGGTCCCGGGCTTGAAGACCATCTGGATCGACGAAAGACCGGGCACCGACTTGGACCGGATCGCCTCCACCCAGGCCACACCGTTGAGCAGGTCGGCCTCCATGGGCGAGGTGATGAGCTGCTCAACCTCGGCAGCCGAGAGCCCCAGCGCTTCAGTCTGGATCTCGACCTGCGGAGGGGCGAATTCCGGAAAGGCGTCCACGGACATGTTCGGCAGGCTCGTAAGCCCGAAGGCCAGGATTCCTGCCGCAACTGCCAGCACCAAGAGCCGGAACTGCATAACCAGACGGAGGATTGCGGTCATCATGGCTCAAACCCCGCTGGTCCTGCAGTGTTGCGCGGGTCAAAGGAATCACCCCCGCGGCTTCGACGTCGTCGGTAGCCCGGATGGCAGAGTCCGTTCAGGTGAGGGAGCTTGCCGTGCAGCAGTCCTGCCGCGAAATCGGTTTTCGGGCCAAAGCCGCCGATCCCATATGCGGGTTTGCAAAATGCCTGGCTGCTATTCATGGCAAGGCTCCTCATCCAAGGCCATAGCGCCCCCCAGCCGACAATTGCAATAATGATCTTCGGGCACAGACGCGTCAAGAGAAATGCAGGTGACCGCCATGAAGGCAGCCGCAGGGGACCGCATCATCATCCGGGGAACCACGGTCGAGTCCACGGATCGGCACGGTCTGATCCTGGAGGTAAGGGGCGCTGACGGCGCGCCGCCGTACCACGTGAGGTTCGACGACGGCCACGAGACCATCATCTTTCCGGGCGGGGACTTCGTCGTCGAACGGAACGAAGGCGGCCCGTAGGGAAGTCCTGCCATAGTCAGCAGCACGGTGGCGGGGGCTTTGCGCTCGGTTCCCCTAGGATGGCGGCATGTCTACCTATGAAGTTACCCGCAGCGCAGTCATTCCAGCACCGGCCGAGGACATCTTTCCGCTGGTCAACAGCTTCCACGAATGGACCAAGTGGTCTCCGTGGGAGGCGGTTGACCCTGCCATGGAACGGAGCTATTCAGGCAGCGACTCCGGTGTAGGGGCCAGATACGCCTGGAGCGGCAACCGCAAGGCCGGCTCCGGCACGATGGAAATAATCGCTACTGCCGAGCCGCGCAGCATCAAGATCCGCTTGGAGTTCACCAAGCCCTTCAAAGCGGTCAACCCAACCAGTTTCACGTTCACGCCGTCAGCCAGCGGCACTGAGGTTACGTGGACGATGACCGGCGAGAACAAGGGCATCGGCAAGGTCTTCGCCTTGTTCATGAACATGGACAAGATGGTTGGCACCGACTTCGAGAAGGGCCTGGCCGCGCTCGCGGCCGCCGTCGCCCAGCGCAAAGCCTAAAACCACCAGCGCAACGCCTGAGGGGAGGCCCGCCCTGGGGGAGGCCTGACCTGGGAGGCGGCCCGCCCTGGGGGGAGAGAGACGGCCGGCCCTGGCTACTCGCGGGCGCGGACGAGTTCTGGATGATGGATCCGGGCGACCTCCGGATGCGCCCGCAGCCACCCCTTCAGCACGTTGGCGCCATAGGAGGCGAGCATTGGATTGTGCGGATCGTCGGAGATTCCCCGGGACCGCGCCGCGAGAGCAGGCGGCAGGGGGACAGGATCGATGACCGCATCGAGGCGGGGTGACCAGAAGAAGGGGACCGTGTAGCGGTCAACGCCGGGCGGAGGCGCCTCCACCCGGTGGATCGTGGCCGCCAAATAGCCCTGTGTGGCGACTTCGAGCATTTCACCGAGATTGACCACCAGGGCCCCCGGAATCGGCTCTACAGGAATCCAGTCGTCGCTGCCCGGCGGGAGCACCTCCAGGCCGCCGACCTGGTCCTGGAGCAACAACGTGACGAATCCGTAGTCGGCGTGCGCGCCGACGCCCTGCTGGCCGGCATCGGCGACGACGCCGCCGACATAGTGGACGAGCTTGGCCATCCACGCTGGGGAGCCGTGGAATGGTTCGGCGAAGTAGTCTTCCGGCAGCTCCAGGGACACGGCGATGGCGCTGAGCAATTCCGCGCCGACACGGGACATCCGCTCCGCCCAGGCCATGCATACGGGTCGCAGCTCCGGCAACGCCTGGTCCGGCAGCAGGTTGGGCCCCTGTACCAGCCAATAGGGCTGGTCTGGAGGGTAGTGGTCGACGGCGGGGCGTTCCGGTCCGAAATCAAGCTGCTCACGGGCGTCGGGCCGGCCCTTGGTGACTTCGTGGCCCAAGCGTGTGTAGCCGCGAAAATGTGGTGACAGCCGATTGTCCAGTTCCAACCTGGACTCCAGCGGGAGTTCGAAGAACCGCCGGGTGACATCAAATAGTTGATCCACCTGGGCCGCATCGGCCCCGTACCCGGTCAGCTGGAAGAAGCCCACCCGGTGCGACGCGTCGCGCAAGGCCTCCACGAACGCGGGGTCAAAGGCGCCATCCTGGCCCCTGGCTGCGCTGAGGTCCAGAAGCGGAATTGAATCCAGTGCTGCGTTCATGACTGCAAACTACCACCACCGCATTCACTACTGAACGGTCTACTGACCGATTAACTGGAGGTCTAATGAACAGTCCGCCGGTTTGGTTCCGGTGCTTCCAACGGTGCGAAACGCCCGGGCCTTTTCCCAGCGACTCTCTAGGCGGTTCACGGGTTTTCCTGACGGCGGTGTGCAAGAGTTCAACCACTGGAGCCACCAATGCCATGCTGATCAGGTCAATCAGGAAGCCGGAATCCATGAGCTGGAACGCCAAGAAAACCGCGCGTCACATCACCACGGGGCTTGTTGCAGCGCTCCTGCTCGCCTCGGCAGCAGCGTGCGTGCCCGGGCCGCCCGGCGGGGGTGCGGGCCCCACGCCCAGCGGCGGCACCACCGGGCAGGCCGCTGCCAAGCCGGGGCACGTGTTCGTGATCAACCTAGAGAACAAGGGCTACCACGAGGTGTGGGGCGCCGATTCCCAGGCCACGTACCTCTCGCAGACGCTTCGAAGCCGCGGCGTCCTGCTGTCCCAGTACTACGGGATCGCCCACAACTCCCACCCGAACTACCTCGCGCAAATCTCCGGGCAAACTTCCAACGCCATGACCCGGGACGACTGCCCCACCTACGCCGCATTCCAGCAAACAGGGACCGCCGCGCTGGGTCAGGTTGAGGGAAGCGGCTGTGTTTATCCGGATTCGGTCCCCACGGTTGCCGGGCAGCTCAGTGCGGCCGGCAAGACCTGGAAGGCCTACATGGAGGACATGGGAACGCCATGCCGGCATCCCGAACTTGGCGCCAAGGACAGCAGCCAGGGTGCCAAGGTGGGCGACCAGTACGCTACGCGGCATAATCCGTTTGTCTACTTCGAGTCCATCACCTCGTCGCCGGACTGCCAACGCAACGTGGTGGACTATGCCGAATTCGCCGGCGACCTCCGCTCCGTTGAGACCACACGGAATTTGTCCTATATCTCGCCGAACCTTTGCAATGACGGCCACGACGACCCCTGCGTCGATGGCAGTCCCGGCGGCCTGGCGGCAGCGGACGGCTGGTTAAGCCGGCAAGTCCCGGCGATCCTGGATTCCCCGGCCTTCAGGCAGGACGGGATGCTGGTCATCACCTTTGATGAAGCCGAGGGCAAGACGGTGGGACCATCAGATCTGTTGCCCGGCGGGACCGCCGGCGGCAGGATCGGGGCGCTGGTGCTCTCGCCATTCACCCGTGGCGGCACGACGTCGGACCGGCCTTACAACCATTTCAGCCTCCTTGCCAGCATCGAAGACGCGTTTTCGCTGCCACGGCTCGGGTATGCCGGTGCACCGGGCCTGGACAGCTTCGGTGCTGACGTCTTCAACGGCCGCCCCTGAACCTTTAGGGGGACGCTGTCGCCGAACCGGTTCCGTGCCCGTTTCCGTTTCCGGTAGCCTCCTGGCCGTACTCGGCCGAGATCAGGATGGGGAGGTGGTCCGAGGCGCCACGGGGCAGGGTCTCCACACTTTCGATTTCCAGTCCCAGGGACGTGGCGAAGTCGAAGTGGCCCTTGAAGACCTTGTACCGGGTGTAGGTCCTGCGGTCGCTAAGCGAAAGTTCGTAGCCGGCATCCTTCATCTGCGCCGTCAAGGACTTGGTGAAGAACGGATAGTTGAAATCGCCGACCATCAGCGACATCAGGCCGTCGCCCATGCTGAGCAGTTCGCCGTGGGCCGCATGGATTTGGTTCCGCCGCAGCGAGTTCGACGCCGTCAGCGGTGCGGCGTGGAAGGAAGCGATGACGAGCTCGTGGTCCGTCTCGTTGTCCGTTACCCGGGTTCCAATGAGCCGCTCATGCGCGGGGGCGAGGACGCGGTCGTGGAGGGATTTCTTCAACGCGAAGGTCTGGGTGTCGTAAGCGGTGAAGCGGTCCTTGCGGTAATAGATCGCCAGTCCCAGCCGGTTTCCCCGGGTGGCGTCGGCGATGTGCAGGTCGCCGATCGTGGTCGGCAGGTCTTCGGTATCGCACTCCTGGAGGCACAGCGCATCAATCTCGAAGTCGCGGGCCAGATCGACCAGCTCGCCACTGGCCGCGTGCTTGCGGAGGTTGTAACTGATGACTCGAATCAGGAGAGCACCTCTTCGGAGGATAGTTGCGGACCGTCTGTCCGAGTCTACCCAGTCCCGCCGACTCGGGAGCAACAGCGGCTGGGCGGGTCGGCCGGGACCCCGGCAGCCGGCCGCCGGATTGTGGGCCCAGCGGCCGGGGCATACCCATGCCGGCCGCTGGGCGCGTCCGCGGTGGCTAGGGGATAGTGTGTTCTGGAATCACCAGTTGCATGAAAGGGCGGACGTTGGCTGCTGCATTACCGGAACTTGCCGAGGGCAATTTTTACTATGAGGTGCTGGGGGACGGCCGGTTCCGCTCCACGATTCATGCGCAGGGCGCCTGGAACGAACAGGAGCAGCACATGGCCCCGGCGTCCGGCATCATGGCCGACTGCCTTGCCCGGCACGAGCCCCGCGAGGATATGCGCATGGCCCGGCTCAGCTACGAGATCCTGGGCCTGATTCCCGGCGGCGACTTCGAGGTGGTGACCACGACACTGCGCCCCGGCCGCACCATTGAGCTGGTGCAGGCCGAACTCGTGGCGGGCGGCCGCACCGCCATCCGCGCCACTGCCTGGCGGATGATCACCTCCGACACGTCGGCCATCGCCGCGTTCGAAGACCCGAAAATCCCGGCGCCGGAGGACTGCAAGCCCTACGACGCCGCGAGCATCTGGCCTGGCGGCTACATCGCCTCACTGCAGATGTGGATTGCCGAGGGCCACCGGGCAGGCTCGGGAACGGTGTGGCTGCACACAGACCATCCGCTGACAAACCGGGCGGACAGCAGCGACCTCGCCCGCCTCGTCGGCCTCGTGGACACGGCCAACGGGATAGCCGCCCGTGTTCCGCCAGGCAAGGGCAGCTACGCCTTCCCTAACCTGGACCTGCAGATCCACATGTACCGGCAGCCGGAGGGGGAATGGCTTGGGCTGGATAACGAGGTCTCGTTCGGCACGGACGGCATCGGACTGACCTCCACCGTGCTGCACGACCTGACCGGCCCGTTTGGCCGCGCCGAACAGATCCTGACGCTACGCAAATCCTGACACCGCACAAGTCCCGACCCGCACAGCCCAGCGCACAACTAATGCATCTACGCGGGCGGGTTCTCTGCCGGCTCGGCCGGAGCCACAACGGTCGCGGGGAAACCGCCGTGCTAGTGGAACACAAGCCAGCCGGCAAGGGTTGCCAGTCCGGTCAGGACGGCGCCCCACACGATGTCCGCCACCACAATCGGGAGCGGCCAGTCCCTTAACGTCGCAGCGTTGGTCAGGTCATAGGTGGCGTAGGCGAACGTGCCCAGCGCGGCACCGTAGCCGAGCGCGGTGAGCCAGCTGCCGCCGTCGAGCGAGGGCGCCAGGGCGAAGAAGAGAATCCCGGCGATGTACAGCACGTAGAAGACGACGGCGTACCCTAGATGGGGCTTGTCCGCCATGAGGTGGCCCAGATGGTTCCGGTAAAACTTGCTCATTGATTTGAGCCAGACCGCATCCAGGACGGCGAAAGCGGCGGCGACGACCAGAAACTGCAAGATGAGCATAAGGGAGCATAACAACATGCCGCAGGCCGACGCCGGACCCCAGACACTGGCTGTTGTCCGGCAGGGGGAGACTCTGGGCGCCGCCGCGGACCTGGACTTCGCCCTGGATTTGCTGCAGCGGGTCAAGACCGGAAACGTGGGCCCGACCCTGCGGCTGTACCGGCCCGAACCCACCGTGGCCTTCGGCCAGCGGGACACCCACCTGCCGGGCTTTCATGCTGCGGTTCAGGCCTGCCGGGATCTGGGGTTCGAACCTCTGGTCCGGAAGGCCGGCGGCCGGGCCGCCGCCTATCACCAGGGGACGCTGGTGATCGACCACATCGAGCCGCACGCCGATGCCATCGCCGGGGCCAAGGGTCGGTTCTCCCTGTTTGGTGAACTGCTCGCCGGGGCGCTGCGCGACGCCGGTGTGGACGCCGGCGTCGGCGAGATCCCGGGGGAGTACTGCCCCGGGGAGTTCAGCGTGCACGGCACCGGCCCGCAGGACCCGGGCCACCGGATCAAACTGGTCGGCACCGCCCAGCGGGTCGTCGCCGGCGGCTGGCTCTTCAGCTCCGTGATCGTAGTGGAGAACTCCGCCCCGATCCGCGCCGTCCTCGAGGCCAGCTACGCCGCCCTCGGCCTCGCGTGGGACCCGACGACGGCGGGTGCGGCCGATGACCTCGTGCCGGGGCTCGACGTCGACGCCGTCGAGGCTGCTGTGGTCGCCGCCTACGGCCGTTACGCCACGCTCCGCCGGGCGGAGTTCTCCAGCTTGCGCTAGATGGACAGCTAGGCCCGTCCGCCAATGCCGCCCAGGTTGCGGTATTTCGCCAGCCGCCCGGCGAGCAACTCGGTAATCCCGGCCCCGGCGAGGGTCGCGAGCTCGTACTCGATGGCCTGGCCGACGCGCTGGCAGAAGGCCCTGGCCTCCTGCGCGGCGTCGCCGCGCTCGTCCACGATGTGATCCACGAGGCCGCCGGCGTACAGCGAGGCGACATTGACGCCCTGGGCTTCGGACATCGCCGGAGCAAAGTCCGTGGTGCGGTGGACGATGGCGCTCGCGCCTTCGGGCGGCAGCGGGGACAGCCAGGCGTGCTGGGCCGCGATGGTCCGGTCGGCCGGCAGCAGCGCCAGGGCGCCCCCGCCGGCTCCCTGGCCGAGCAATACAGAGACGGCGGGCGAATTCAGGCCGATGAGGTCCTGCAGCGACCGGGCGATTTCACCCGCGAGCCCGCCTTCCTCAGCCTCCTTGGACAGCGCGGCGCCGCCCGTATCGATCACAGTGACCAGCGGCAGGCCGAGCTCCTCGGCGAGCCGCATTCCGCGGCGGGCCTCCCGCAGCGACGCCGGCCCCATCGCCGTCTGCTGCGAGGGTCGCGGCCGGGTATGGCCGATCACCACGCAGGACTTCTGGCCGAAGCGGGCAAGGGCCAGCAGCAGGCCGGGGTCCTTCTCGCCCTGCCCTGTGCCGTTGAGCGGGAGAACGTCGCGGGCACCGTAGGCGAGCAGTTGCCGCAGGTCGGGCCGGCGCGGATTCCGGGAGATTTCGATCGACTCCCAGGCCCCGGCGTCGGACGGTTTGACGGCGAGCGTCCGGGGCGGACTCACCCGCGCGTTCGGTCCTGTGACCAGGATGTTCAGGGCGCGGTCCACGACGTCGGACAGCTGCCAGGGCGGGACGACGGCGTCGACGAGCCCCTTGTCGAAGAGGTTTTCGGCTACCTGGACGTTCTTCGGAAAGGGGCTGCCGTAGAGCGACTCGTAGACCCGGGGCCCCAGGAAGCCAAGCAGCGCCCCCGGCTCGGCCACGGTGATGTGTCCGAGCGAGCCCCAGGACGCCATCACGCCGCCGGTGGTGGGGTGGCGCAGGTAGACGAGGTACGGCAGCCCGGCCTGGCGGTGTGCCCGCACGGCCGCGCTGATCTTCACCATGGACAGGAAGGCGATGGTGCCTTCCTGCATGCGTGTTCCCCCGGACGCCGGGCCGGCCAGCAGCGGAAGTCCCTCGCGGGTTGCCCGTTCGACGGCGTTCACGATCCGTTCCGCCGCGGCGAGCCCGATGGAGCCGGCCAGGAAGCGGAATTCGCTCACGATCACGGCCACCCGGCGGCCCCGGATGAGGCCCTCCCCGGTCAGGACTGATTCGTCCACGCCGGTCTTTGCCCGCGCCGCGGCGAGTTCGTCCCGGTAGGCGGGATCCGGCGCCGGATCGGTCACCGCGGTATCCCAGGTGCGGTAGGAGCCCGGATCCAGGACTGCCGCGATGAGTTCGGTGGCGTCCAGGTGCCGGACTTTATGTTCCGGCCCCTTATGTTCCGGCCCCTGCTGTTCCGGCCGGACTTCCTCATCCACTTGCATGCTCACTGGCCTTCCGCCCCGCGGCTGGCTCCGGCTGCGAGGGAGAGCCCCAGCCATTGCCGGATCTGGTCCCCGTCCTGGTCCAGCAGCGGGGGCGCGGTGTGGGTCTTGAGTGTCGTTTCGTCGGTGTCAGCGGCGGTGAAGAACCGCAGCGGCGGCCCGGGGAGGCTCACGTTGCCGAGGATCTTATGGTCGACGTCAATCACCAGGCCCTGGGAGTGCACCTGCTCCCATTCGTAGACCTCGTCCAGGGTGCGGACCTTGCCGGCCGGGATCCCGGCGTCGTTCAGCTTGGCCAGCAGCGGCTCCGCCTCGTAGTCGGCGAACACGCGCTCCACCTCTTCGATGACCTTCTCCCGGTTCCGGACGCGCTCGGCGTTGGTGGCGAACTCGGGCCGGGTGTTGTCGATCCCGAAGGTGGAGGCGAAGGTGGCCCAGAGCTTCTCGCTGCCGACGCTGATCTGCACCCGGCCCTGCCGGCAGTGGAACAGCCCGTAGGGGGCGATGGAAGGGTGGTGGTTTCCCTGGGCCTTCGGGACTTCGCCCGCCACGGTGGCGCGCGTGCCCTGGAAGGCGTGGACCCCGATCAGGGCTGCCAGCAGGGACGTGCGGACGATCTGCCCCTGGCCGGTCCGCTCCCGCTGCAGCAGCGCCGCGAGCGTGCCGAACGCGCCGTACATGCCGGAGAGCAGATCGGCGATGGGCACCCCCACGCGCTGGGGGTCGTCCGGCCCGGACCCGGTCAGGGACATCAGTCCGGCCTCCCCCTGCAGGATTTGGTCGTAGCCGCTGCGCCGGGATTCTGGCCCGTCGTGGCCGAAGCCGGTAATGGACAGGATCACCAGCTTGGGGTTCAGGGCATGCATCTGCGCGGCCGAGAACCCGAGCCGGTCCAGGACGCCGGGCCGGAAATTCTCGATCACGACGTCGGCGCGCTCCAGCAGTTCACGCAGCACGGTCTGCCCGTCGTCGCTCTTGAGGTCCAGGGCAATGGATTCCTTGTTGCGGTTGCAGGACAGGAAGTACGTGGCCTGCGGGTCGTCCTCGGGGCCAACGAACGGCGGACCCCAGCCGCGGGTATCGTCCCCGGTCCCAGGGTTCTCCACTTTGATGACCCGCGCTCCGAGGTCGGCCAGCATCATTCCGGCGTGCGGGCCGGCGAGGGCACGGCTCAGGTCAACCACGAGGTAGCCCGAAAGGGGGCCTTCGGCTGGGGGCGTTGGTTCAGTGCTCATGGTGTTCCTTTTCTTGCTTTCTTGCTGGATTTTGCTGTTAGCGCCTGCCGCTGGCGGGATTCCGCCAGCGGCGTTCGTTGCGGGGCCGGCTACATCCAGCCCGGCATCACCATGACCAGCCAGGCGACGGCGGGCCCGACGACGACGACGATGCCGCTGTAGGCCAGGATCTGCTTGTAGAACTTGTCCT
Organism: Arthrobacter sp. NPDC058192; assembly: GCF_042883665.1. Taxonomy (NCBI): domain Bacteria; kingdom Bacillati; phylum Actinomycetota; class Actinomycetes; order Micrococcales; family Micrococcaceae; genus Arthrobacter; species Arthrobacter sp. NPDC058192. Next base: position 42,217 of record NZ_JBHVVJ010000013.1, read on the forward strand.
TGTCCACGTCTTCCGGGGCGTTGGCGAGCACCAGCGCGCCGTTGGTGGAGAACGGGGAGACGTCCACGATCGTGGCGGCGACGGCCAGGGCGGCGATCACGCCGACGGCGCCGACTTCGCCGGTGGACAGGAAGGGGACGGCCAGCGGGATGAGGGCGGCGAGGATGGCGGTGGAGGAGGCGAAGGCCGAGACCACGGCGCCGATGTAGCAAATCAGCAGGGCCGCGAGCAGGGGCATCCCCATATGGGCTACGCCGTCGGAAACGAACTTGATGGTGCCGGCTTCCTCCAGGACGCCCACGAACGTGAGCATGCCGCAAATGAGCAGGACGGTGGACCAGCTGATTTTGTTCACGGCGCCCTTCTGGGCGGCCGGGGAGACGAGGGCCAGGATGATGGCGATGGTGATGGAGACGAACCCGACGTCCACCTTGAAACCGAGCGAGATGACGGCCAGGGCGATCAGGCCCGCGATGGTGACCAGTTGCGGAACGGTCGCGCGGGCAGCGCTGGCGTCGGCGGCGGTGGAACCGGCTGAGCCGGAACCGGAGGTTCCCTTCGCCGAAACGCCGGCGGGCGAGATGTCAGAGCCGGAGCCCCGCAGGGTGGCGCCGGCTGCACGGGCGCCCACGCTGACAGTCATCCGGGTTTCGGCGGCCTGCTCCACCAGCCGGCCAGCCTTCGTGGAGCGGAACCTGTTACCGCCCAGGACGATGGACAGCACCACGGCAATGGCGAGGTTGAAGATGAAGCTGGCCAGGAAGATGGCCATCGGGCTGGCTTCCAGGTCGGTCTTGGCGATGATGCCGTTGACCGTGACGCCGTAGACGGCGATCGGGGAAAAGCCGCCGGCCTGTGCGCCATGGATGACCATCATGCCCATCAGCAGCGGGTTGATCTTGTGCTTGGCGGCGAAGCTTAGTGCGATCGGCGCGATAATCGCGACGGCGGCGGGAGACAGGGCGCCTACAGCGGTGATGAGCGCGGTGATGGCGAACATCACCCAAGGGATGAGGGCGACTTTATTGCCCACCAGCCGGACGGCGCCGCGGACCAGCAGGTCAATGGTTCCGTTGTTCTGGGCGATGGCGAAGAGGTATGTGACCCCGACGATGGTCAGGAACAGCCCGCCGGGGAAGTTGGCAAGAATGTCGTTGGTGGACATGCCGAGCACGACCGAGCCCAGCAGGAATGCGCCCACGAAGGCCAGGGCGCCCATGTTGAGGGGCAGCACCGTGGCAAGCAGGAACATCACCGCCAGGATGATGATAGAGAGTACGGGAGCGGACATCGTTGTGCCTCCGGATCGGGAATTGATGTGATGTGGCTTACTGGCTTAGTGGCCTAGCCTCCTAGACACCGGGTGTCTTTGTCAATAGATGTCCGGTACGCTGGGCTCACGACAGGGCGGAAGGACGCGCATGGCAAAGCAGTCGGCAACGCACCACATTTCCCGTGTTTCGCGGCCCCGGCTCTATGAGCAGCTGGTGGAGCAGATCATGGATTTCGTTGAGGCCGCACAGCTGGGGCCGGGGGACACGCTGCCGGCCGAGCGGGAGCTTGCCGAACAGCTGGGTGTCTCGCGGGCCACCCTGGCCCAGGCCCTGGTGGCCCTCGAAGTATTGGGCGTGATCGACGTCCAGCACGGCACGGGAGCGGTGCTCGTGTACCGGCCCAACATTCCGTCGGTGATCAAGGGCCTCCGCGAGCACCGCAACCGTTTGCCAGAGATCGTGGAAGCGCGGAGCACCCTGGAAGTCAAGCTGGCCGAACTTGCCGCGGCCCGGCGGACTGAGGCGGACATGCAAGCGATCGACCAGGCGCTCGACGCGATGGCGGCCGAAGTCTCCTCGGGGGCCAAGGGCGCGCACGGCGACGAGTTGTTCCACCAGGCCGTGACCGCCGCGGCGCATTCGGCAGTGCTGGCCCAGCTGATGACGTTCATTGCCGGAATGGTGCTGGAGACGCGCCTCGAATCGCTCGGGCAGCCCGGCCGCCCGGAGCAGTCCCTCGCTTCCCACCGCCGGATTGCAGACGCCATCAGGGCCCAGGATTCCGCCGCCGCGGCGGCGGCGATGCTGGAGCACCTCGACCTTGTCTCCGATGTGGCCCTGCTGAAAAACGGGTAGATCGTTACGTGAACCTTGCCTTTGAGCCGCCGTGCGGCCCGGTCGCCGGGTGGCTCGACGGCGACGTCGTCCGGGCCACCGGCATTCCGTACGCCGCCGCCGGCCGGTTCCAGCCGCCCGCCCCGGCGCCCGACTGGTCCGACATGCTCATTGCCACCACCCTGTCGCCGGCGTGCCCACAGGCGCCGGTGCCGTTCCTCGATGACGTGCTGGGCACCCGCTACGGGGAACTTCCCGGCGACGAAAATTGCCAGCGCCTCTCCATCACGCTGCCTGCCGGCGTCGACGCCGACGCGCGGCTGTCGGTGATGGTGTGGCTCCACGGCGGCTCCTACACGTCCGGCTCGGGTGACTTGGCCATATTCGATCCGGCGTCGCTGGTTGCCGAAAACCAGGTCATCGTTGTCTCGGTGACGTACCGTCTGGGCCTCTTCGGCTATCTCGCCACGAGCACCGGCCGGCCAGCCAACCTCGGCCTGCTGGACCAGCTCGAGGCGTTCCGCTGGGTGCAGCGGAACATCGCCGCCTTTGGCGGCGATCCTGGCCGGGTGACCGCCTTCGGGCAATCCGCCGGCGGCGACGCCGTCGCACACCTCATGGCGACGCCGGACGCGGCATCACTGTTCCAGCGGGCCATCATCCAAAGCGCGCCCCTGGGTATCTCCCGCGGCCGGGAAAGGATGAACGCCGCCATGGGCGCCGCCGCTGAGGCCGTCACCGAGCGCACGCCGGCCATGGAGGTGGTGGCCATCGAAGAGAATGTTGCCCAGACGGCGCGCAAATTCGGGCTGATGGCTGCCATGCCGTTCGGAACCCAGTACGGGCACGCGCCCCTGCCCCAGGAATCCGAGATCGGCCGGGCCTGGGATGCTGCCGCGCCGGGGATCGACGTCCTGATCGGCCATACCGCGGAGGAGGTCCGGCTGTTCCTGCCCAGGAGCCGCCGCCTGAGCCGGGTGGGGCGGATCCCCGTCGTCGGCAACGCAGTCCTAACGGCGATCACGTGGGCGGTGACCGAGCTGGTCTACGGCAAGTCGGCCCGGCAGTTCGCGCGGCGGCACGTGCGCGCGGGCGGACGGGCCCACAGCTACGTGCTTTCCTGGCGGGCACCCGGCAATCCCTACGGCGCCGCGCACACCGTTGATCTGCCGCTGCTGTTCGGCCACCAAGGCACATGGGAGGGCGCCGGGCTACTGGCCGGCGCGACTTGGGAGGACATCAACACCCACGGCCGGGCGATCCGGGCACTTTGGGCGAAGTTCGCCTACGGGGACAGCCTGGGGCGCCGGGGCGAGATTCCCGGCTCACTCCGGTACCGCTCGGTCTGAACGGGTCAGACCAAGTCCGCGGCGGCGTCGCGGCCGGCCTGCGTGCTCCTGAAAATGTCCGGCTTCGGAACGGGCGAGCCGTGCTGCACGGCATCGATCCACTCGGCAGTCGAAACAACAGAGGCGAAGCGCGACTGGAGGACCACAAGCACCGCGGTGTGCAGCTGCTCGGCCCCCAGCGATCCCGCCTCGTTGGACATGGCCAGCGTGCCTGTGGCGTCGGCGAGAAACTCGACTTTCAGTCCACGGTGTGCTGCGTCCCGGGCCGTCGATTCATCGCAATTCTGCGTCATATATCCGCTGATTGCGACCGTGTCGACGTCGTGGGCAGTGAGCCATTCGGCGAGATCAGTGCCGGTGAAGCAGGACGGAAGGGTCTTCTCGACCAGGTGGTCGTGGCCACGGCTGCCGACAACGGGATGCAGGTCGAATCCGTGGCTGCCGCGGGCGAAGATCGGTGATGTCTCCGGCGCAGCTTGCTGAACTGCGATCACAGGTATTCCTGCTTCTGTGGCGGCATCTATGGCTTTGCCGATGTTGGACAGGCTCACGTCCGGGTGAGGGAAGCCGATCGGCAGGTTTCCGGAGATGTACTCGTTCTGGACGTCGATGACGAGAAGGGCGCGGTTCACGTGGCTCCTTGGGTATGCAAGTCGGCGGGCAAGAGCAGCCCGGCGATGCGATCCTAATCTGCTTTCCGCATTCCCGACGGCGGAGGCATCTCCCTGTACCACAACAACCTGCGGTGCCTGTCAATGCCGCGTTCGCGACTCAGCGAAGCATAGATGCTTCAGCGCATATGGAGGCGGTCAGGTGCGAATTCGGAGCCGGTAAGGACCGAAAGCGACGGTCTTCGTGGGCTAGTTAGGGGTTTCTGAATTTGTGTAACCAGAGCCTTTCCGTTGCCACCGACTCGTGTTGTGATAGCTACCAAGTGGTCTATGGGAGAACTCCTCTATGGAGAGATGCGGGGGCGGTGCCGTGAAGGAAGCGCCTCAGCCTCAGCTGCGCCGGGGCCGGCGGTGGCCCTGGGTAATGGCCATGGGGCTCGTGATTGCCGTGGACGCCTTGATGCTCGGGTTTCGGGTCGGGGAGTGTCACGACTTCGCGGTGGAGTCAGGCGCCGTTAGTACCTGCACGAGCGGCCCGATCCTTGGGCTGGCCGGCTCGTGGCTCCTGGTGGCAGTCAGCGTCGTCGTCATCGTCCACCTCGCCCGCCGCCTCGTATCCGCCGCACGTAGCCGGTGACCCGGGTTGATAGATTCGGGAACATGACCCTTCCGAATGTCACCGTCAGGACAGCAACTGAACACGATGCCGCCCGGCTGGCAGAAGTTCACATCGCGGCGTGGCGGGCCACCTACCGCGGGGTCATGACCGATGAGTACCTTGACGGACTCGACGTCGGACGGGCGTCTCATGCTTGGCGTCGAAACATCCTTGAGCCCGGGGACGGGACGGTTCATCTCGTCGTTCAAAGCGGCGATGACGTTGCGGCTTTCGCCATTCTCGGCGCTGCCCCTGAAGACGCTGACCCTGGAACAGGACAGCTCTACGCGATCAATGTGCATCCGGACTGGTGGGCCCGGGGCCTTGGATCCGTCCTGTTTGCAGCGGCCGAGCAAAAGTTCATCGAACTCGGCTGTAACCGGGCCTTTCTCTGGGTGGAGAAAGGCAACAGTCGGGCAATCAGCTTCTACAACCACCGAGGCTGGCTCGACGACGGGGGAGCCCTGGAAGATACCCGGTTCAATCCTCCGGTATCGGAGCGCCGCCACAGCAAGGTTTTGGCGCCGCGCGTGGTTCTGCAGCGCCCGCTCGTCTCCCCGTGATCCTCCCGGAAACCACGAGGGCAGCCGGCCTATGCCGACTGCCCTCGTGTGCCTGTTGCCAGACCAGTGTCCGAGTTCCCTGTTGCCGAGCAGCAGCGGACGCCCTGTCAGGTCCGGCGTGGACCGGTGCTACATGCCAGGGATCTGCTGGGCCTCGTGGACCTCGATTTCACAGCCGCCGGGCATGTTCAGGTGCGGGTGCTGCTTGGCGAGCTCCACGGCTGCATCGAGGTTGTCCGCTTCGATGATGCTGTAGCCGGCCACCTCACGCTGGCTCGGGGCCGTGGTTCCACCGGGGGAGACGCGGACACCGTTGGCCAGCGGGGTGCCGAAGTCGACCAGGCCGTCGCCCACCTTGGCTCCCCACGCGTTCCACTGGCCCATGACGGCGGCCATCTCTTCGGGCGACGGCGGAGCGGCCTCGGCTGGGGTCATTGGGGCGTGGTAAATGAAAACGAACTTGGACATGGGACCCTGCTTTCTGTTGATTCGTGTTGGGTTTGCTGCTGGTGGGAACTTAGGCGTTGACGGAGCGGCCGGTGAAGGCGATGAGGCGCTCGAGGCTGTCGGCCGTCTCCGCGGTCGGCTGGGCAGCGGCGAAGCTGCCGCCGGTGCGGACCTGCTCGGAGATGGTCTGCCGCGCGAGGTCCTCGACGAACCCGGTGACGACGTCTGAGACGATGAGCTCCTGGCCCGTGGCGGTCGCGAAATCCCAGGCGTGCACAAGCAGTTCCAGGTTGACGATGCCCGCGACCATGGTGGCTGGCAGTTCCGCGAAGCCCATGTCGATGGTGCCTTCGATTCCGCGGCGGGTGAAGGCTTCCAGGGTGGTCTGGGCGAGCCCGGCGATGCGCACCTCAGGGGACGCGTCGGTGTGGTCCGTCACGTCCGCGCCGAGTGCCGTGCCAATGTTTTTGAGCGAGCCGGCAAGGTGCTCCAGCAGCTCATGGGCGTTGAAGTCTGCGCACGGCGTGGCTTTCTCACGGTCTGCGGGGGTGAGCTTGCGGAGCACGCCCAGGAGGACTCCGAGGGATGCCTCGGCGGAGCTGAAGTGGTCGATCGGGTCCGGGGCCGCGGACCACTCGTCCGGTCCGGCGCCGGCATCCGAGGACGTTTCGGCTACCAGGCGGTCCAGGTAGTGGTTCCAGCCCTCGGCGTGGGCTGAGGCCTGAGCCTCGTTGAGCCCCTCGTGGACCAGGCGCAGTGAGGTGCCCGCGGCGTCGGGCTCGAGCGTAATGGTTACGGTGGACGCGCCCGGCGCCAGGTCCATGCCGGATTCCCAGCCCCAGGTGAAGACGACCCGCTTGCCCGGTTCGATCTCCTGGAACGTCCCCGCCGCGTGGTGGCCGGGGGTAATCGTCCAGCGGTACTCGCCGCCGATCCGAAGGTCCACCCGGGCAGCGATCGTCTGCCAGCGGCGGAGGCGTTCGGGCTCCGTAATGAGGGCGAACGCCTCGTCCGCGTCGACGGGAAGGTGGATGGTCTTGTCGAAGCTCATGTGTGGTCCTTTTTCTGGGATTGAAGTTTCCGACTACGTTGTGGGCTTTGAGTCGTGACGCCGTTCGGCAAGCGCTGCCGCGTCAGAGGCCAGCAGGTCCAACTCATTGGTCCAGAACTGCTCGACAAGCTCACGGAGCCTGCCCATGCCGTTGGGGTCGAGCCGGTAGTACCTGTTGCGTCCCTCTTTGCGGGCAGACACGAGGCCTGCCTGCTCCAGCAGCAGTAGATGTTGAGAAACGGCAGGGCGGCTCACGGTGAAATGCGCGGCCAGTTCCCCGACCGACTGTTCATGGCTCGCCAGGAGATGCAACAGCCTGCGCCGGTTCGGCTCCGCGGCGACCTCCAAGGCATCCAACACAAAAGATACGTTAGTACTGACTAACGTATTGTGCAAGCGCGGACGCCGTCGGCCTGCAACGACGCCGCCATCACGGTCGGAGGCAGCCTAATGTGCCAGGCGACCGAGGTCCATGTGGGCCCGGGCGCTGACAATGCCGACTGCCTCATCTGCGCGCACAGGTAGGCTCAGGTCGCCAGCCTTCGGTCGGCGATGCCGTCGATGTCTATCGGGAGGTGGGAGGGGCCGCGCAGGAATGGGCTCGGCCGGTACGGCGGCGGGTCGGAGACCAGCCGCGGGTTTTCCAGCCTCGTGGCGAATGCCGTGAGGGCGATCTGCGCTTCCAGCCGGGCCAGGGGTGCTCCGAAGCAGAGATGGACGCCGCCGCCGAAGCCCAGATGCTGGTTGTTGCGCCGGTCCGGAATGAAGGCGTCGGGGTCGGTGACGTGGGCGGGGTCGCGGTTGGCAGCGGCCAGGACCAGGGTGAGGGAGGCGCCGGCCGGGATGGTGGTTCCGGCGATCTCGATGTCGTCGAGGGCAGTGCGGAAGGGGACAAAATGTACGGGCGGCTCGTAGCGCAGCAACTCCTCGACCATCGGGATGGCGAGGCCGGGGTCGTTGCGCAGCCTTTGGAGCGCCGCCGGGTGCCTGAGCAACGTCAAAGCGCCATTGGAGATGAGATTGACGGTGGTTTCGTGTCCGGCGATGAGCAGGAGGAGCCCGGTGCTCACCAGTTGCTCGTCCGGCATGCGACCTTCCGGGCCGTCGTCGGTGGCCATAGCTGAGAGCAGGTCATTGCCGGGTGACTGCCGGTGGGCTTCGACCAGTTCTTCCATGAAGGCACGCAGTTCCTTGCCGGCCTCAACCCTCTTCTTTTGCTGTGTTTCAGGATCGAGACCGGGATCCGTGGATTGCAGGGCGACGTCTACCCAGACCCGGAACCGCTGTTCGTCGCCTGGGGGGACGCCAAGAAGTTCGCAGATCACCGTGACGGGCAGCGGGTAGGCCAGGTCATCGACGACGTCGATCCGGCTGAACCCCGCCATGTTGTCGATCAGGTCGGTGACAATGTCCGTCATCCTCGCCTCCATCCCGGCAACCCTGCCCGGCGTCGTCGGCGGCCCGAAATGCCGCATGGTGATCCGTCGAAACTTGTCGTGGTCAGGAGGGTCCATGCTGAGGAAGGTCGGAGACATGCCCGGTCCGCCCCCGTCGTCGTCGCCGCCCGCAGTGACGCCTGCCGCGGCGGCGGCCGGGTTGCGCGTGATGTCTGAACTGACCCGCGGATCGTGCAGCAGGGCGGTGATCTCCGCGTAGGTGCTCACCAGATAGCTTCCGTCCGGAAGCCGTGTCACCGGGGTCTTGCGGAGTTCGTCGTAAAACGGGTACGGGTTCGCCCGGTTGGAGTAGTCGAGGATCTGGTCCCATGAGCTGGGCTCGGTCATGGTGCAGACTCCTTAGATAGGGGGCGCCGGTGGCTTCCGGGCCCGGGAAGGCGCTTCAGGGGAGGCGGTGATCGGTTAGTCGGGCGCGGCGCTCATTTGGATAGTGACCGGTCACGACGACGGTTGCGTCCTGGGTAGGGCTGGTAGTTGGCCGGAACCCGGCCGGCACCGGCTGGGCATCCGTGGGCTCGTCAATATGATGGAAAGACGGCGGGAATGACGCCGCTTGCTCGATCAGCGGTTCGTAGAAATCAAGCCATTTGTTCTGGTTGAAGGCGACCGCTGCCACGATGCGTCCCTTGTAGCCATAGACCGCCAGGAACCGCCGCGAGGCAACCGATCCTTGCGCGATGACGACCTGATCGGCGACTGAGGGAACGCCCACGCTTTTGATCTCGGTGCCGAATTGGACCGACCAGAATTTGGGCACGGCAAGGTGGGGCCACCGTTCTGTCTCGTCGCTGACCATATTGTGGGCCGCAACCTCGGCTTGGGAGTTCGCATTGCCCCAGTGTTCAACGGCGAGGAACTGGTAGCCGAACATCGGCTGCGGGGCGCGTGCCACGTCCCCGGCGACGAAGACGTCGTCGGTGACCAGCCCGTTGGCGTCGAAAGCACGGCAGCCGGCGTCGCACGCGACCCCCCACATGCCGCTTGCCAATCCCGAACCGGCGAGCCATTCGCCGTTTCGAACGGCTCCCAGGGCGGCGACCGCCACGTCCACGTCAAGTGTTGTGCCATCGGACAGGTGGGCGCGTCGCAGCTGTCCGGTGGCATCGCCCTCGAGGGAAACGACCCTGACGGCGCAGCGCAGGTCCACGCCGTTCTCTAGCTGCAGCTCGCCGGCGATTGCGCCGACCACACGTCCGAGCGCCGCGTCGAGCGGTGCCGGGCCGGCTTCAGCAACGGTGACCGGAAGGCCGAGTTCGCGGCACACGGAAGCGACTTCGCAGCCGATGAACCCGGCGCCGATGACCAAGACGCGACGAGGGCGCCGGGCGAGGAACTGTCGGAGGGTTGCCGCGTCCTCCTTGGTCCGCAGGGTCAGGACGCCTGCCAGCGCGGCCTCCGCAGCGTTTGGCCAGGACCGGGCCCGCACGCCGGTAGCGATCAGCAGCTTGTCGAAGCCGATCCGGCTGCCGTCCGCGAGCTGCACCTGCTTCGCGGCCAGATCCAGACTCGTGGCCGCGACGCCCAGACGCCAGTCAGCGTCGATGTCCCGGTGCCGGGGCAGCGAAGTGTCTCCGGACACGACATATCCCGCCAGGACCTGTTTCGACAGCGGCGGCCGGTCATAGGGCTCGTGGGCTTCCTCGCCGACGAGTGTCAAGGAGCCGGTGAACCCCTCCTCGCGCAGCCGCTCCGCTGCGCGCAACCCGGTCACCGATGCGCCAACGATAACGATCCGACCGGATCGCTTGAAGTGGCCGCCGTTGCTCTCGACAGTGGATGCCGTGCGTGGCCTGTCCGAAGACCGCGACTGGGCCGGTTCGTCAAGCTGATCGAGCCGGATTGCCTGGACGGGACAGGCCGCGGCGGCCCGCCGGATCCTTGTGCGCTGCGCCGGGTCAGGGTCCGGGTCATACGTGAGCGCCTCGTCCCCCTGGATCGTGAAGACGTCCGGGGCGAGGAAGGCGCATTGGGCATAACCCTGGCATTTAGTGAGATCGACGACGAGCCTCATGCCGAACTTCTCCCTGTTGAGTCAAGCGAATCGAGTCTAAGCCTGCTGGGCAGGCCGTGGAAGAGGCCTGCGACCGGCTGGCCTCTGGCCGCCAGGCTGCTGAACCGCAGCCGAAGATCCCTGCGTGGAGTGGCTTTTGGAGGCGCTCTGGCGGTTGGACCGCGGGAGGTCCAAGCTGTAACTAGTCCGCCTCGCCCGAAGGGCCGCAGAATCTGACCGGCCGGGGCATCGACCGGCCGCAAGGGCCGGCGCCCAGTGCCGTGCTGGCAGCACTTGTCTGGACAGGCCGACGGGTCGGCACCGCGACGCACGGTAGGTGAAAAATGAAATGATCAGCATGGCAGCATCCGGAGAGACAGCGCGTGAGAAGAGACTCGCGGCGATTGGCACGGCGGTGTTCGCCGTCGCACCGGCCACGGCGGCGGGTCTCGTCCCCTGGGTGATGACGCGCTGGCAGGTGAAACGGCCGGTGCCGGGCGGACTCCCCGCGCAGTGCGTCGGCGTCGTGCTGATCGGCGCGGGCGCAACGGTGATCACAAGTTCCTTTGTGCGGTTCGCCGTTGAGGGGCTGGGAACGCCTGCGCCCTTTGCGCAGACGAAGCATCTGGTGGTCGGCGGCTGGTACGGCTTCGTGCGGAACCCCATCTACGTTGCCCTGGCCGCGGCGATAACCGGACAGGGCCTCGTACTCGGGCAGCCCAAGCTTTTTGGCCTTGCCGCGTTGGGCGCCGTCCCAGTGGCCGCATTTGTCGTGCTCCATGAAGAGCCCACGCTGGCACGGAAGTTCGGTCCTGAGTATGAGGCCTACCGCGACAACGTGCCGCGCTGGCTGCCCAGGCTCACTCCCTGGCGCGTAAGGTCCCCGGCCTAGAGGGGCGGGGCCATATGGACGGCGGTGATGGCCGGATTCGGGGCCGCGGAGTGCATGTCCAGCGCGGGCACAACCCCCGGGCATGGCGCAGGGAGGCGGGAACATGGGGATCGACGTCGACGGTATTACGCCGTTGGGAGAAACGGCGTTACTGACGTTGTACGCCCGGGCCTTGGACAGCCGTTCGCCACGGACGATCCTCGGCGACAAGGGCGCAGACAGGATCGCCGCCGGCATCGACTACGACTTCGCCGGACTTGGTCTGGTGACCAGCGTCGTCTGCCAGGCGGCCCTGCGCACGAAGATGCTGGACGACAGGGTGCGCACGTTCGTTGCCGGTCATCCCGACGCCGTCGTGGTGGATCTCGGGGCTGGGCTGGACGACGGCATGTCCCGGGTGCAGCCGCCGGCGAGTGTCGATTGGTACAGCGTTGACCTCCCTGCGGTGATCGCGCTCCGGGACAGAGTTGTTCCCGCGAATGCCCGGGCCCACAGCGTGCCCCAATCGCTCACCGGCGACCACTGGCCGGACCCGATCCCGGCGGGGCAACCGACCATGCTGATCGCAAACGGCTTGCTGGCTTTCCTCAGCGAGCAAGAGATCATTTCATTGTTCACGGCGGTGACCGGTCACTTTAAGTCGGGTGAGCTGGCCTTCAACGATTACGGCCGCATCGGTTGGGTGAGTAGGGAAATGGCGAAGCTGGCTCCCCAGCGGATGTTCAAGGCCGTGTCCGGCCAATGGAGCGGCTACCCCGGATTCAAGGACGCCCACCGGCCAGAGGCGTGGAACCCCCGGCTGAAGCTGGTGGAGGAGACCAGCCTGGCCCATGCCCCGGAGGTGGAGCTTTTCCCGGCATGGCTGCGCGTCGCGACTCGGTTCTCCGGGCGCATACCGAGCCTTGCCCGCAAGGCGCGAATCCTGCGCTACACCTTCTAGCCGGCCCGTGGAGCTGGTTGCAACTCCCGTTCCTAGCCCCCGAAGTGGAATGCTCCTGGCGGCCCGGGGAACGGTCCGGGAAACCCTCCGCCATGGCCGTCGCCATCTCCGCCGGTCCCGCTGCCGAGGAGGCTCCGGGTCAGGGCGGCGCTGTCGGCCATCAAGTCATCCACGGCCTTCGCCAAATGGGAGTCCGCGACCGGGACGCCGTCCAACGCGGCGGCAACGACCGCCCGGCGGACCAGCTCCCGTGCGAACGAGGCGGTGGTGCCTTCGGTGCGCGCTGCCGCATCCTCGAGTGCCTCCGGGCTGAAGGAAATGCCGCGGGCATAGAGCCTGAGCAGGGAGATACGTTCCGCCGGGGCAGGGAGGGGAATTTCCACGGCCAGGTCCACACGCCCGGGCCGCTGTGCCAGCGCGCGTTCCAGCATGTCGACGCGGTTGGTGGTGAGGACGAACGCAACATCCGCGTCGTTGGCCAAGCCGTCCATGGCGTCCAGCACCTCGAACAGCAGCGGCTGAGGCCCGTGACCGAAGCTTCGGTCTTCGGCGATGAGGTCGCAGTCCTCCAGGACGACGATGGAGGGCTGCAGGGCCCGGGCCATGGTGGCGGCCTCGGAGATCCTGGCCAGTGATCCTCCCGAAAGGAGGATCGCTGTGGCACCTTCGCCGCGGCTCAGCAGATACCGCACAGTGTGGGTCTTGCCGGTCCCCGGCTGGCCGTAGAGTAGGACGCCGCGCTTGAGGTGCTGCCCGTACTTGTTGAGAGCGTCCCGGTGCTCACCGATGCCCAGGGCGTGGTCGGAGACCCTTTCCAGCAGGCCATCGGGCAGGATGACATCGTCCGCGGCGAGGGCAGGCCGGGCGTGGAAGGTCACTCCGGCCGCGCTGGGACCGTATTCGCCCATCACCAGGGAGATAACCTGGCCCTTGAGGACACTGCGGTGATGCATCCGCCGTCGGAACTCCGTCAGGAAGCGTGCGGAGTGGTCGGTGGCGCCGGCGAGGACTTCCAGGGACGCCGTTTGCCGGCCGTACCGGGGATTGGCGTCCCTTTGCAGGATCGCAATCGGACTTCCTGCGTGGTTGAACAGCCATAGTCCCAGCGCCACTACCTGCCGCTGCTCATCCGGACCGACCGCGAGGTTGGTGTAGTCGGGCTGGGACAGGGGGAAGTGGGGGAACATTTGCGACTGCTGCAGCATGTCGCTCAGCGACTGATGGTGGCGTTGGTCGCCGCCGCCGATGCCCGCGAGCCGGAACTCGGGGTCCTCTGCGGCGAGCTCTGCCATAAGGATGTCAGCGTCCACGAACCGGTGCGGCGGAATCTCCTCCACCACCACGGACACTGTTTCCGCCGGGACCTCCAAATGGTCGGTTAGCGTTGTCAGCAACTGGGTTCCGCGTTTCACCCGATGCTGTCCGGACTGTGCGATCTCCACGAGCCGCGCGAAATTGTCGATGAACTTCCCCAAATTTTCATCCATGCGCTGACCCTACCAGCGCCGTGTGCCGGGCGTGGGGCTGTTTCGACCGCCTTTGGGACACGCCTCTTCCGCTGGGACTTTCTCCCCACGGCGGGGCGAGGCCGAATCGCTGGTCAACGGGCCATGAGGATCCAGTGCGTCAGTCGTACCCGGAGTCGCGCCGCAATTACTGACGCAACCAGCAACCCAGCCAGCTCCATGATTTCTGTCGTACCCCTCTGGCAGAGTTCAGTTATGGAAGCTGTTGGAGAGTTCGTTCCGGATCGGGCCTACCGGCCGGGGTCCGCGATGCGCCTCGGGCTTCCGCAGGTGTCAGCCGTTCCCTCGGTGCCAGGTGATTCGGTGGACGGCGCTGTGGCCGCGGCCCTGGAGTTGCTCCGGGCAGCCACGGGGACGGCGGCGGAAAACGTTGCCGGATTGGACTTCTTTCGGGCTTCGGACTTCGCCGAAGGCGTGGAGGAGCTGTCCCGGATAGTGGAGTATCTGCAGGTCATCGGTGCCGCCCGGGTGGACCGCGCGCGCCGCGAGGCGGCCTTGGTGGAGAAGGCGCCCGGCGGGTGGGGCTGGGAGGCGGCGGCCGGAGCGGCCGGTGGCTGGCTGACGGGGTGGAACACAGTGCCCGGTGATGGCGTTCCCGGGGGAGCGGCCAATCCCGGGAGCGAGGTTGGGTCCGGGAATGAATTCGACGGCGGGAACGGCGCCGGGGCGGAGGGCGGGGCAGCCCCGGGCGGGGGTCCGGCAGTGCCTGCCGGAACTGGTGCCGCGGCCGTGTCTGCGGTGGGGAGGTCTGCTGTGGCTGCGGTGGCGGATGACGGGTACAGGAATTCGGCGGAGTTCCTGCGGGCGCGGCTGCGGATTGGTGCGTCCGAGGCCAAGCGCCGGATCGCGCTGGGCGCCGTGGTGCTGCCCCGGGCCGGCATTGCGGGCCGGTCCCTGCCGCCGGCGCGGCAGGAACTCGCCGCAGCGGTCGCCGAGGGAGCCATCGCCTCCCATACGGCCACGCTCATCGCGATGTCCCTGAACCGGGCGGGGCATGTGGCCCCGCCGGAGGCTGTTGATGGCATGGAGCATGCCCTGACGATGACGGCGGTCGAGAACGACCCCGATTTCCTGGCCAGGGTCACCCGGCGGTGGATCGATGCCCTGGACCAGGACGGAGCCGAGCCATCGGAGGAGGTGCTGCGCCGGCTCCAGGGCGTCTTCATCCGGAAACCGCGCCACGGGCTGCATCATCTGGAAATCTTCGCCACCACGGACCAGTTCGAGGGCCTGGTCACAGTGATGAATGTGGCCACCAATCCACGCCTGGCCACCGCCGGTGCCGCAGCCGATGCGGGCAGTGCCGGCGACCGTGCGGCCGCCCCCGACCCGGCCGTCCCCGACCCGGTCGTCGCCGACCCGGCCGTCGCCGACCCGGTTGTCCCCGACCCGGTCGTCCCCGACCCGGCTGTCCCCGCGCCGGCCGCGACCGGGAACGGAATCGACCCGGTCGAAGCCCGGCTGGACCCCCGAACAAGGCCGCAGAAACTCCTCGACGGGCTCGTCGGCGGATGCAGGGCCGCCCTGGCTTCGGGACAGCTGTCTGTGGCGGGAGGGCTCCGCCCCCAGGTGATGGCAACCATCAACTATCAGGACCTCGTCGGACGGCTCGGCGCCACCGAACCCCAGACCAACGACCCCTGGACCAACGGCCCCTGGGCAAATGAATCTTCCGGCGCCACCGCGACCTATGGCGCCGGCGGGACCGGATCGTTGTTGTTCACCGGGCCGGTCACGGCGTCGACCGTGCGCAAGATCGCCTGCGATGCCGACATCATCCCGGTCCTGCTCGGCGGCGAGGGCAGGGTCCTGGACATCGGCCGCGCCTCAAGGGTCTTTCCGCCGCATATCCGCAGGGCCATCACGGTCCGGGACCAGGGCTGTTCGTTCCCGCAATGCACCATCCCCGCGGCGTGGTGCGAGGCCCACCATGTGACGTACTGGTCCCGGGGCGGCAGCACCGGAACAGAGAACGGAACGCTGCTGTGTTCGCACCATCACCACCTGATCCACAAGGAACAGTGGACCATCCAGATGCGCAGCGGCATTCCCTGGTTCATCCCGCCGCCGCACGTCGATCCGGGCCAGACACCCCGCCGGAACAGATACTTCCGCCTCGAATAAGGCTGGGTCCGTCTGTCCCAGAAGCGCCGCGTTGCGGTCCGTGGTCAATGCCTAGAGCGTATGCACATCGGTGTTGGCTCCGCAGACGATTACTGCCACGCGTTCGCCTTCGCTTGGTATGTAGGCGCCGGAAGTGAGGGCAGCGAGGGCCGCCGCCGCACCGTACTCAGCGGGGATGCGGTACTCGCTCCACAGCTGGGATCGGGCGCTGACAATGGCTGCGTCATCCACGAGCACCGACGTCGGTGGGACACGCGAAGCCATGCTGAAAGCGATCTCGCCCACCTGCCGGGCACCCAAGGAATCCGCGGCAATCCCGGATACGGACACGTTGACCGGGCGGCCGGCTTCGAGGGCCGCGTGCAGGGTGGGGATATTGAAGGGTTCTACCGCGACGATGCGTGCCCGGCCTTCAGCAGCGGCGGCGACGCCAGCGTACAGCCCGCCCCCGCCGACGGCGACAACAATGGTGTCAATGCCGGGTTCGTCCTGAAAGATTTCTTCGGCGAGCGTGCCGGCCCCCGCAGCGATCTCCAGCTGGTCGTAGGCGTGGCAGAACAAGGCACCGCTGGCTTCGACGTACTGCATTGCGGCCGCATAGGCCTCCGCGTACTCCGCGCCGACCTGACGGACTGTTGCGTTGTACCCGAGCAGGCGCTCGACTTTGACCCGAGGCGCCGTCTCCGGCACGAACACAGTTGCCGGAACCCCGAGTGCCGCCGCGGTGTAGGCATTGGCCAGGCCAGCATTGCCGCCGGATGCCGCCACTACGCCAATCGTTGGGTCGAGTTCCCCACGCTCGCGAGCAGCCAGGATGCGGTTGAAGGCCCCTCGGGCTTTGAAGACCCCGGTGTGCTGCAGGAACTCGCACTTGAACCACAGTGGAGCGGTGGCGGTGCCACCGCGGAGCAGGGGCGTGCGCCTCACATAGCCGCTGATGCGCCTCTCCGCTTCGAGCACGTCGCCTCGCATGATCACGGATTCTCTCCTTCAGTTTGGCTTGTGGATAGGAACGCAAGAATATCCTCTGGTCGGTCGATCGGGACCGGCCCGCATGGGGCCCGCAGGACAACGGAAGCTCGAAGCGTTGTGCGACACTGGGCCGATGCCAACGTTCAGCATCTCCACCGTCAGCGAGGTTTCCGAGGTCGAGTTGGTCGACTTGTACGAGTCTGTCGGATGGTCCGCGTATACCCGTCAGCCCGAGGTTTTGGCCCAGGCGGTCCGCAACTCGTCGTACGTCGTTGCAGCCCGCGACGACCGTGGCCAGCTGCTGGGGCTGGCCCGGGCGATCTCGGATGATTCGACTATTTGCTATGTGCAGGACGTACTTGTCCGGCCCGCCTGGCAGGGCAACGGCATCGGCCGGGCAATGCTGGCAAGCATCACCGACAAGTACGGTCACGTGCGGCAAACCGTGCTGATCACCGACGACGAGCCGGCCCAGCGCGCCTTTTACCAAGCGTTGGGCTTTACCGAAGGGCGGGATTTCCGTCCGGAACCCGTGCGCGTTTTTGCCCATTTTCGCCAGCCCGGGTGATCCGGGAGTCCGGCGGACAGGTGTCTGACAGCTACCTGCGGGTTGCGAGGCAGGAGCCTGTGTCTAGCGCGGAGTCTGAAAGCGTTCCCACGCTGATTGTCTTGTCATGCCCAGCGAGGCGCCTATGCGCGCCCAGCTGATTCGTCTTTGCCGCGCGGTCCCAATCCAGGACCGCAGACGCTCTTCAACCTGCGAGGCAACAGCGGCGATTTCCGGCAGGTGGGCCAGTAGTTCGTCGTCGGTCATGCGTAGCCAAGGATTCTCTGCCTGTGATCCGTTCGTACCGCTCAAGAGCTTCATGGATGCCTCGACACACGCCGCACAAATGGCAACTCCGGGCCCCGCCACCAGGCGGCCTGCGGCGCCAGCCGACCTCGCGCAGAAGCTGCACATCAGCGGGCCAGTCAGCGGTGGTTCCAGCTCCATGGGATTCTCCCTCACATGATCGGGTAACGGGGTCCAGCTTACTTGACTTGTAAGGTCACGCCTGACAAGTTGTCAGGTGTGACCTTACAAAGAGGTGTAGACGCCAGAGCCCGGCCACGAGTGGACGCGTCAGTGGCGCGGCTGGTTGCGTTCCGGAAGCTTTGGATCGCCAGTGCGCTCGAGGGCGTCGGCGATGAAGCCAGTCGGGTCGTGGTCCCGATCGTCGCAGTCTCGATGCTCGGTGCCGGTGCTTTGGACGTGGGAATCATTAATGCTCTGGGCTTGAGTGCGTTCCTTGTCCTGGGCCTGCCGGTCGGCGTTTGGGTGGACCGGATCCGCCGACGCCGGCTGATGATCGCCGCGGACGTGTTCCGGGCCATCGTGGTTCTGAGCGTTCCGGCCGCCTTCGTAACCGGTGCGTTGACGATGGGCCATCTGCTGGCCTGCGTGGCGTTGATCAGCGTCGGCGATGTTGTCTTCACTACGGCCCATGGAGCGTTCATTCCTACGGTGGTGGGGCGGGAACGGGTCAGTGATGCTCATGCCCGGCTGCAGTCGGCCGCCAGCGCCGTCGCCGTCGCGTCTCCCTCCTTGACGGGAGCGCTGCTGAGTGCGATCGCCGCACCGTTTGTACTCGTGACGGCCGGACTGTCCTACGCCTCCTCAGCCTTGTCGCTCACGAGAATCCAGGTCGACGAGAACGTCACGCCGCCCCAAAGCCACGAGCGGTTCTTGCCTGCGGCGCGGGCCGGCTTGTCCTTCACCGTTCACCACCCGGTGCTCAGGGGGCTGCTTCTTTCCGGAATGATGCTTAACGCTGCCACCATATTCGGCAGCGCCGCCATGGCGGTATATGCCCTCAACGTCCTGGGGCTTAGCCCTGCCGTGTTCGCGATACTCAGCACTTTTGCCGCTCTGGGCGGCCTTGTGGCCTCCTTCGCAGCACCGGCCATCCTGAAGCAGCTCGGCATCGGGAACACCAGGATTTTCGCCGGTGTTGCCTGCGTCCCGGTGGTTGCGCTGGCGCCCATGGCCGAGGTCCTGCCATGGTTCCCCGCGCTCTGGCTCGGTGCGTCCGCGTTTGGATGGGCATTCCTCGTGGTGGTCATATCGGTAGCCGGCGCCGGCATCGTCCCGCGCATCGCCCCCTCCCACAGGCTCGGAACCGTCATGGCCAGTAACAGGCTATTTGTCCTCGGAATTATGCCGGTCGCCAGCCTCGCCGGTGGCGCCCTGGCCGGCTTGATTGGCGTCCAAGCCGTGCTCTGGATCTGGGCCCTGCTCGCGGGGGCCTCCGCGGTCCCTATCGCGTTGTCGCCAGTGCGAACCTGGCGAGAATTTCCGGCAAACTTCGACAGCACGACGCCGGGTACAGGGAGAGCCTGACCTTGGTTTCACCGGGCTCCGGGCCGAGCTGGTTGTCGCCGGTGGTTCCAGAGGGCCCGTTATGGGCTGGAGGCTCAAACGCTTTCCGGGGTCCGCGGTGGTGATTTCATGGTCGCGGGCGTGGCAGTTACTTGCGGGCAGCGAGGATCTGTTCGCGCAGGATGTCCGCGTGACCGCAGTGTTGGGCCAGTTCCCGCAGCATATGCAGGTAGACCCACCGCAGGGGCAGCGGGCCGCGCCGGTTGCCCCGGACGACGTCGTCAAGGGCCAGGGGAGCGGCCCGGCGGCGTGACTCTTCGCAAGCCTGGCTGTAGGCGGCCTGGATGCCGGGAATTGTGGCGCCGTCCCCGAGGATAAAGGATTCATCGGGCGTGGCCGGAATACCGATCTCCTGGCGCGTCCTGCGTGTGATGGCCTCGTCGAACCAGACCTTTTCCACGAACGTGGCGTGCTTGACCAGCCCCAGGAGGGTCGTGCTGGACGGGACGAGCGATGCCCGGGCCTCCTGCTCCGTCAGCCCGTCGAGACAGTCGTGCAGGGCCGCGCGGTGCTCATCGAGGAACGCATCGAGCTGGGTCCGGATGTCCGCGGTCCATGTGTCCGGTTCCATGCTGGGGTTTGGTCTCATGGCCCCAAAGCCTAGTACCGACCCTCAGCGTTGCCGTGGATCCGGACACGCCGGTGCGGCCAGTCCATCGCACCAACGGCACCGACCGACCAGGAATCCGGTCAGTGCCCCCGGGCGACCCATTCCTCGAGGTGCGGCGCCTCGGCGCCGATCGTCGTCGGATCCCCGTGGCCGGTGCGTACCACTGTGTCCGCGGGAAGCGGCAGGAGCCGGTTCCGGATGGAGCCGATGATGGTGGGGAAGTCGCTGAAGGAGCGGCCGGTTGCGCCCGGGCCGCCCTGGAACAGCGTGTCGCCACTGAACACGGTGCTTGCAGGCACGGCGCCTGCAGACGCAGCGTCATTGCCCTCAAGCAGGAAGCACACGGACCCGGGCGAGTGGCCGGGAGTACGCAGGGCCACGAGGCTGGCCCCCGCGACGTCGAACCTGTCGCCGTCGGCGATGGCGTGGTCCGGCTCAGTGCCCGGGAAGACCTGCTCCCAGAGCATCCAGTCCTCCCGGTGCAGGTACACGGGGGCGTTCACCAGCCTGCGAACCTCGCCGACGGCGCGGATGTGGTCATCGTGGCCGTGCGTAAGCAGGATCGCCGTGACCTTCCGGCCCGCGACGGCGGCGGCCACGGCAGCGGGGTCGTGCGCCGGGTCGATGATGACGCATTCGGCGTCGTCCCCGATGATCCAGACGTTGTTGTCAACGTCCCAGGTCCCGCCGTCGAGCGAAAACGTCCCGGAGGTGACCAGCCGGTCGATCCGGATGCTCACAGCTCCACCACCGAGCGCAGCACCGCGCCGGCATGCATCTTGTCGAAGGCTTCCTCGATCTGGTCGATCCGGATCCGCTCCGTCACGAAGGCATCCAGGTCCAGCTTGCCTTGCCGGTAGAGGCTGATCAGCATGGGGAAGTCGCGCGAGGGCAGGCAGTCGCCGTACCAGGAGGACTTGAGTGACCCGCCGCGGCCGAACACGTCCAGCAGCGGCAGTTCGAGGGTCATCTCGGGGCTCGGCACGCCCACCAGGACCACCGTGCCGGCGAGGTCGCGGGCGTAGAAGGCCTGCTTGTAGGTTTCCGGGCGGCCGACGGCGTCAATCACCACATCGGCACCGAAGCCCCCGGTCATTTCGCGGATCGCTTCCACGGGGTCGACGGCGGAGGAATCCACCGTGTGGGTGGCGCCGAGGTCCTTCGCACGGTCGAGCTTCTTGGCATCGATGTCGACGGCGATCACGGTGGTGGCGCCGGCGAGGGCGGCACCGGCGACGGCCGCCACGCCTACACCGCCGCAGCCGATCACGGCAACGGAATCGCCGCGCTTGACGTTTCCGGTGTTGATCGCCGCGCCGATGCCGGCCATGACGCCGCAGCCGAGCAGTCCGACGGCGGCGGCGTCGGCGTCGGGGTCCACCTTGGTGCACTGTCCGGCGGCGACGAGGGTCTTTTCGGCGAAGGCGCCGATGCCCAAGGCGGGGCTCAGTTCCGTTCCGTCTTCCAGCGTCATCTTCTGGGTGGCGTTATGGGTGTTGAAGCAGTACTGGGGTTCACCGCGGCGGCAGGCGCGGCACTCGCCGCAGACGGCACGCCAGTTCAGCACCACGCGGTCACCCGGGGCAATGTCCGTAACGTCGGGCCCCACCGCGCTGACAACTCCGGTGGCCTCGTGGCCGAGCAGGAAGGGGAAGTCGTCATTGATGGCTCCCTGCTTGTAGTGCAGGTCCGTGTGGCAGACACCGCAGGTGAGGATGTCCACGAGGGCCTCGCCGGGGCCGGGATCCGGCACCAGGATCGTCTCAAGCGTGACGTCGGCATTCTTGGAACGGACTACTGCGGCTTTGACCTTATGAACCATGGAACAAGCTCCTCTGCTCTGATGGCGGCATATCCGCACAACATACTGGCACAACGGGCGACGGCGCGGCCCTTGGGAGGCCGCGCCGTCGTGGTTTGGTGTCGCTTCTGGATGGTCTCCGGAGAGTGGAAGGGCTAGGCGGCGAGCCGGCTCTTGACCTCGGCCGCGGAGGGGTTGGTGGCGGCGGTGCCGTCCGGGAAGAGGACGGTGGGGACGGTGCGGTTGCCGCCGTTGAGCTGCTCCACGAGATCGGCGGTGCCTTCGACTTCTTCGATGTTGATCTCGGTGTACCCGATGCCCTGGGCATCCAGCTGCTTCTTCAGGCGGTTGCAGTAGCCGCACCAGGTGGTCGAAAACATGGTGATGGTGCCGGATTCGGGGGTGAAGTCCACTAAGTTCTCCTCAAGCTGGTTGTTGGGACCGGCGCGTAGTGCCAGGTGCCCACGGAAGTCTTGCCTCACTGCCAACAACCGTACCGTGCACCCCACTATTCCCGCACGGCGTGTCCGCCAGTGGCCCGGAGAGACCCGCGGTGGCATGCTGGGGACATGTGTGGACGCTACGTGATGGCCCGGGCCGTGGGAGACCTGCTGGCCGAATTCGACGCGGAACTCGAAGATGAGATCGCGATCCCGCCGTCCTGGAATGTTGCCCCGACGGCCGACGTTCCTATTTTGCTGGAACGACTCGTGGATGGGGAGCCGGTCCGCCAGCTCCATATAGCCCGCTGGGGACTGGTGCCTTCCTGGGCCAAGGACCCGGGAATCGGGTCGAAGATGATCAATGCGCGCAGTGAGAGCGTGCTGGAGAAGCCCGCTTTCCGGAAGGCGACCCGGTCCCGGCGCTGCGCTGTCCCGGCGGACGGCTACTACGAGTGGAAGGGCGAGGGCCGCGGCAAGCAACCCTACTATGTGCATCCCAAGGACGGGCGGCCCATTGTGTTTGCCGGACTCTATGAATGGTGGAAGGACCCGTCCAAAGCCGAGGGCGACCCGGAACGCTGGATGCTCTCGACGTCGATCATCACCACCGACTCTCCGCCCGAGGGGTACGCCGGGGGCATGCTGGCCGAGCTGACCGCGCTGCATGACCGCGTTCCGCTGCCAATGGACCGCGACACTATGCAGACGTGGCTGGACCCGCAGGCCGACGACGCGGCCGGGCTCGTGGACCTGGTCCGGGCCGGGGCGCACGACGTCGCGGAAGGCTGGCGGATCGACGCCGTCGGCACCGCCGTCGGGAACGTCAAGAACGACTCGCCGGAACTCATCCAGCCGGTCGGAACCCTGTTCTAGCGCTGGGTTTGCCGGGCGGTCAGCGAGCCTGTCCGCCGGCTGGAGGCGGGGGGCGGCCCCTGCGGCGCCACAGTGTCTTCGAGGCCGGTCAGAGCGTCACTCTGCCGCCGCCGTCGACCGCCCAACTGGGGTTGAATGCGACCTCCCAGCGGTAGCCGTCCGGATCAGCGAAGTACCCGGTGTAGCCACCCCAGGGTTGCGTCTGCGGCGCAGCGGCAATGGCGGCGCCTGCCGATGCGGCGTCGGCCATGACCCGATCGACCTCCGCGGCATTGCCCAGATTATGGCTAAGTGTGATGCACGGAACCCCGGACGGGGGGTCAGTGCCGGCTTCGGCCTGCATTTGCCCGGCGTCCCAGAGCGAGAGGAGGAGGCCGTGGTTGATTTGGATGAAGAGCACCTCGCCGGGAACCTCCCGGTGGACGGGCCATCCAAGGCCGTCAACGTAGAAGCTGCGGGAGGCGGCAACACTGCGGACACCCAGTGAGATTAAGTCGACTCGTGGCTGCATCTTTGGATACTGTCAGAAACATGTCCACAAATCACACATTCGACAAAGACGCCCAGGCCGACAAGGAGCAGCTTGCAGCTGTGCGGGTGGCAGTTGACGAAGTGGATGAGCAGATTGTGGCGCTGATCGGCCGCCGGGAGCGGTTGATCCGGATCGCCGGAACCCTGAAGGCCGACAGTGCAGAGGTTCGGGCGCCGGGCCGCGTGGAGCGCGTGCTCGAACACGTCAAGGCGACAGCGGAACAGAAGGACATCGACGTCGAACTCGTCGAAAAGACCTACCGCGCCATGGTCGATGCGTTCATCGCGCTGGAACTCGAAGTGTACAAAGCCGGCAGCTGACTCGGCCGTGAGGTAACAACTGCCGGTTGGAGTGCCGCCTAGGATTCGACGTCGGCCGCGGCGATTGCCTTGTCCGTGAGGATGGGCATCATCCCGAGTAGGGCAAGGGTCAGCACTCCCATGATGCCGAACATGGCCTGCAGGCCCAGCCATTGGGCCAGCAGGCCGCCCGCTGCCGCCCCGAGCGGCATGGTGCCCCAGGCCAGCAGGCGGTAGGCGCTGTTGACTCTGCCCAGCAGTCCGTTGGGAGTAATGCGTTGGCGCAGGGATACGGTGATGACGTTCCAGAGCACGATCAGAATGCCCCCCACAAAGAAGACCGGGCCAAGAACATAGGGGTTGTTGGTCAGGGCGGGAGCGCCGATGAACAGCGCACCCCCGAAGACCGTGAGCGTCAGCGACTTTGACCGGCCCAGCCTGGCCTCCACCCGTTCGGAAATGAACGAGCCGACCACGGAGCCGAGAGCGGAGGTCGTCAGGAGTAGGCCGAACCCCACCTCGGACAGTTTCATTTCTGAGGCCGGTCCCACGGCAAACAGCACCAGGACCGCGAATGCCGCACTGGACGCGAAGTTGAAGACTCCGGTCATCACCGCGAGCGTGCGAAGGATTTTCTGGTTCCAGAGGAACCGCAAACCCTCACCGATGTCGGATCGCAGCGTCGACTTCTGCTCCCGCTCAACGCGGAAAGTCCCCGGGACCATGAGCAGGACACCGACGGCGGCGAGCCACAGTGCCGCCGGCACGGCAAAACCCGCAACGACGCCGAGGGCCACCAGCAGCCCGCCCAGCGGGGGGCCCACGAACTGGTTGGTGGTGAGCTCGACGGCGTAGAGCCGGCCGTTAGCGCGCGAGAGCTGATCGCGCTGGACTACCTGGGGCATGATCGACTGCGCCGAAGTGTCGTAGAGCGTTTCAGCCACACCGACCATCAATGCGACGACGTAGAGTGCCGCAATGGAGCCGAAGTCCAGCAGGATGAGGCCGACCAGCACGGCGGGCAGGAGCGCGCGGCTGAGGTTGGCCCACAACATGAGCTTGCGCCGGTCCAGCCGGTCGGCCAGCGCCCCAGCAGTCAGGGCGAAGAGAAGCCAGGGAAGCGTGGCGGTGACGGTAAGCCCGGCGACCGCTGTGGGGGACTGAGTGAGCTGAACGGCCAGAAGCGGTAGCGCGATCTTGAAGACGCCGTCCGCGAGGTTGGACAACCCGGATGAGGTCCACAGCTTCCAGTAGGACGCACCCAGCGGCGCACGTTGCCGTTCTTTTACCTGGCCCGCGGGAATGGTCATAGGTGGACCATTCCACATTGATTGAGAAAGTTCAAGGTGGTTGAGTTTAGTACATCAGTTTGTAGGATAGAGACATGGCGGACGCAGGGCAGAAGATCCCGGACAAGAAAAAACCCGTAGCGAGCGCCCGGGAGATTAAGGCATTGGCCCATCCGCTGCGCTTGAGGATCCTGCGCCTGTGCGGGCTCCACGAGCTGACCAACAAGCAGCTCGCCGACCGACTGGGCCAGGACCCGGGGACGGTTCTCTATCACGTGCGGCAACTGCTCACAACCGGATTTCTTGAGCCCGCCGAAGTCCGCACGGGAGTCAGCGGTGCGCTGGAGAAGCCGTATCGTTCCACGGGGCGGTCCTGGAACCTGGACACCGCACTGAATGAGGCCGGCCCGGGCGGTCCGCTGGCGCCGCTGGAGGCGTTTCGGGAAGAGCTGACGGAAGCGGGGCCGGATGCGCTCGCCAGTCTCTCACGCTTCGTTCTGCACCTCTCCGAGGGCGACGTTGAGGACCTCGTCACGCGGATCGAGGCTGTGCTGAACGAATATACCGACAGTGACCGGCAGCGGCCGGACCAGCCCGCGTTCGGCGGTATCTTTGTCCTCCACCGGTCGCCGGACTAGGCCGTCCCCGCTACAAAAACGCGACGGCAGCCGGTGCGCCAGATGCCGCCGGCTACAAGGCCTCTTCCACGGGCACGTTGGCCTGGTAGTCCCGGCCATCCGCGTCGCTGAACGCCGTCATGAGGTGGCCCTTCGGCAGCCCCAGCACCGTGGCGAGCGGGAAATGGCCGGTGATGGTGTTGCCCGAGTGCTCGACCCCGTTGAGGTCGAAATTTTCCTCGGTGCCGTCATGGCTGAAGCAGAAGAAGGAAACTGCTTCACCATTCATGAATTCGATCCCCATTCTGCGCTGATGGGAGTAGTCCGGGGTGGCCGCCAGGAGACCCACCACATATGCGCCCTGGCCGGGAATGTTGCCTTCAATATCAAAAGTCGCCACCAAGATTGATTCCTTGGCGGCGATCCTTACGTGCTTCAGGAGTGCGTTATGGGAGCTCATGGCTCAATCCTGCTACCTGCATCAGCGTCCGTCCACCCCTGAGATGGGTTTTGCAGCGCCTCCGGCGTAGACTGGTTTTATTCGAAGATATGTTCGAATACCTGAGGAAAAATAGTAGAAGAACTACTAGAAGAAGCGCTAGAAGCGGAAAGCCGAAGCGGGGACTGGGCCGGCCCCAGCCCGGACGGGGTCGGGAGGCAGTGTGGGCATGTTCAGCGAGTCCGTGGAGGTGGCCTGCCTGCCCTCAGGCCAGCCCCTGCGCCTCGTTTGGAAAGGCCGGCATTACACGGTCTGCGCTGAGCCCGTCCGCTGGTATGAACGACGCCAGTGGTGGACGGAGGAAAGCCGGGCGCCGCTCGGGAGCGGTGCGGGGCTGGTGGACCACGAGATCTGGCGGGTCCAGGTGCGCGCTGCGGGGGAGGACGCGGCAGAACCCACCCTCACCCTAGACCTGAGCCGGCATATCGGCAGCGGGCGGTGGCGGCTTGTGAGGATCCACGACGCCCTGCACCCCATGCGGAGGGCTGAACCAGCATGAGCTTCACCCACCTGCATGTCTCCACCGCCTTCAGCGCCCACTACGGCGTCTCGTGGCCCGATGAACTTGCCGCCGCCGCAGCCGCCGACGGCGCCACCGCGCTGGCCTGCACGGACCGGGACGGACTGTACGGAACAGTAAAGCACCTGAAAGCGTGCATGGCGGCGGGACTGGAGGCGATCGTCGGGGTGGACCTCGCGGTCTTTGACAACGACGGCGACCTCCGTACCCAGCTGGGGGGACGCGTCGTCGTGCTGGCGCACGGGCACAACAACGGCGCCGGTTACCGGGCCCTGTGCCGGTTGATCTCCGACGCCCATGCCCGCACCACGGGCAAGGCCGGGGGAACGGTGCCGGTGGCCGTCACCAGGGCCGAACTGGCCTCGCGGACCTTGCACCCGGAAACCCTCCAGCCGGTCCTGACGGTGCTGATCGGCCCGGACTCCGACGTCGGCCGCGCCATGGGCGGCCGCCGGTACTTGCGCCCCCGCACCCTGTTCAAACGCTGGCTGGACGCCATGCCGCCGGGCACCCTTGCCGCGGAGGTCGTTTCCCAGCTCAGCCCGCCAGGGGAAGCACTGAGCACCGCCCACGCGGTGCGCATGCTCAAACTTGCGGCAGAACACGGGGTCCCCGCGGTGCTGACCAACGCCGTGCGGTATGTCGCCGAGGACGGCGCGGCAACAGCTGATGTGCTTGACTCCGCCAGGACGCTCAAATCCCTCCCCGAACTCTCCGCGGCCCCGTTGCTGCAGCCCAACGGGCAGGGCTGGCTGAAATCGGGTGCCCAGATGCTGCAACTGGGCAGGGAAATTATCCACGCCGCGGGGTACGGCACGGCGGACCTCAGACGGCTTCTCGCCCAGACCGAGGCGCTCGCGGACCGCTGCCGCATGGATCCGGTGGCCGATATGGGCTGGAAACAGCCTGTGGTCCCGGAAGCGTCCGTGATCGGGATCGCCGGAGACGCGCTCGCAGAGCTGACCCTGCGCTGTGAGGCCGGCATCGGGCGCCGTTTCCCGGGAATCTCCGGGCAGCGGGAACAGCAGATGCGATCCCGGCTGAAGCACGAGCTCCGGATCATCGACTCGCTGGGCTTCGCCTCCTACTTCCTGACCGTCGCGGAGGTCTCGCGGATGATCATGGCCATGGGCGTCCGGGCAGCCGCCCGCGGCTCGGGCGCCTCAAGCCTGGTCAACTACCTGATCGATGTCAGCCAGGTGAACCCGCTCCAGCACGACCTCATCTTTGAGCGCTTCCTCTCCCGCGACCGCGCCACCCTGCCCGACATTGATATCGACGTCGAAAGCGCCGAACGGCACAACGTCTACCGGAAGATCTTTGAGCGCTTCGGGGCGGAGCGGGTCACGCTGATGAGCATGCAGAACGGCTACCGCGCTCGCGGTGCCGTGCGGGATGCCGGCCTGGCGCTGGGCATGGACGACGGCGAGGTCGGGGAGATCGCCAAGCAGCTGTGGCGTTTTTCTGCCCGGCACTTCCGCGAAGCCCTCGTGGAGAAACCCGAACTGAAGGAATTCGCCGACCGGGTGGAGCAGCGCGGCTTTGGCGAAAACCAGCAGCTGGACCTGCTGGTGGACCTCACGGAACGTCTGGACCGGCTGCCCCGCCACATCTCCATGCACCCGTGCGGCGTCATTCTTGGCGATGCCACCCTGCTGGACCGCACTCCGGTGCAGCCCAGCGGCCTGGGACTGCCCATGAGCCAGTTCGACAAGCACGACATGGACCCGATGGGCATGCTCAAACTCGATGTCCTGGGCGTCCGGATGCAGAGCGCCATGGCCTTCGCCGTCCGGGAAGTGATCCGTCTCCACCCCTCCAAGGCTGAGGTGGTCGCCGCCGGCGCGCATCCGGCCGGTCCGGACGGGGCAGGCCCGGATTACATCGCCGAGGACGGCCGGATTGACCTTAACGCGGTCCCGCTCGACGACGAGCCCACCTACGAACTGATCCGCAGCACCCACACCCTGGGCTGTTTCCAGATCGAATCCCCGGGCCAGCGCGAACTCATCGGAAAACTGGCGCCCCGGGAATTCAACGACCTCATTATCGACATCTCCCTCTTCCGGCCCGGGCCGATGAAATCAGACATGGTGCGGCCCTTCCTGGAACATCGGCACGGCTTCGCGCCGGAGGTCTATCCGCACCCGGATCTCAAGCCGGTCCTTCAGGAGACGCACGGGGTCACCGTGTTCCATGAGCAGATCCTGAAGACCTTCGACGTTCTGACCGGATGCGGGCTGGCGCGGGCTGATGAGTTCCGCCGGGCACTGGGCAACGAGGTGCTGGAAGCGAAAGTGGAGGAGTTCTTCCGGAAGGAGGCGCGGGTCCGGAACTACAGCCCAGAGGTGGTGGACAAGGTCTGGGGGACGTTGAAGGCCTTTGGCAGCTTCGGGTTCTGCAAGGCCCACGGGGCAGCCTTTGCCGTGCCCACCTACCAGTCGGCCTGGCTCAAGGCGCACCACCCGGAAGCCTTCCTGGCCGGGCTCTGGGAACACGACCCCGGCATGTACCCCAAACGCCTGCTTGTCGCCGAGGCCCGCCGGCTGGGCATCCCCATCCTTCCCCTGGACATCAACCGGAGCCAGGCCGAGTACCGGGTGGAGCGGGTGGAATCCGGGCCGGACCGGGGCAGGCTGGGCATCCGGCTGAGTCTGAATGGCATCTTCGGCCTCTCCGGCGCCGAGCTGAAACGGATCGTGGCCGGCCAGCCCTACGATTCCCTGGCGGATCTGCGCGCCCGTTCTCGGCTGAGCCGGCCCAGCATCCAGAGACTGGCCCAGTTGGGCGCCTTCGATTCGCTGCACCGGGCCTCCGGGGGAACCGCCAACCGGGCGGATCTGGTCCAGCATCTGCAAAAGCTCCAGGCCCGTCCCCAGCGGAAGGGCGTGGAGATCGTTGACGGCCAATTGGCATTGCCGTTGGGGGATGTGGAGCTGAAGAACCTGAAGGGAGCACTTCCCGCACCCAGCATGGTGGACAACGTCCGGGCGGAACTGGACCTGATGGCAGTGGACGTCAGCGAGCACCTCATGACCAGCCACCGTCCGTTGCTGGACCGGCTAGGCGTCACCACCGCGGATAGGCTGCTGGGACTTCGCAACGGCACAGAAGTGCTGGTGGCCGGGGTCCGGGTGGCCACCCAGACTCCGCCCATGCGGGGCGGCAGGCGGGTGGTGTTCATCAGCATCGACGACGGCACCGGCTGCGTGGATTCGGTGTTCTTCCACGAAGCGCAGGAGCAGGCAGGATCCTTGCTGTTCGGCACCCGCCTGCTGCTGATCCGCGGCACCACCCGCCGGACCGGGCCGCGGGGGATCAGCATCAGCGCCAGCATGGCCTGGGACCTCAGCCGCCCTCAGACCCTGCCGTTCCCGGAACCTGTTCCAGGTA
Source organism: Arthrobacter sp. NPDC058192 (assembly GCF_042883665.1). NCBI lineage: Bacteria > Bacillati > Actinomycetota > Actinomycetes > Micrococcales > Micrococcaceae > Arthrobacter > Arthrobacter sp. NPDC058192. The sequence goes on from NZ_JBHVVJ010000013.1 coordinate 72,200, forward strand.
CCACCGCCTCCCGCGAACCGGAACTGCCCGGTCCGCTGGACGGGATCAGCCGGAACCTCGCCATCACCGGGCTGGGCGGCTGAGCGCCCTCCGGTGACCCCGCCGCCGCGGCGCGGCCCGCCCCGTGGCGCGTTGGTTGGCCTGTGGAGAAACCGATAGCATGGACGAGGCTGGCTGTGGTCCCCGTACGCCACAAGCTACGAAGCCTTAACTTTGAATAGGAGACACCCGTGTCAGATGCCCAGCAGATCACCCTTCTCGTCGACGGCGAAGAGACCAAGGTGACTACCGGGACCACCGGCGCGGAACTCTTCTTTGAGCGCCGCGACGTCGTAGTTGCCCGCGTTAACGGCGAACTCAAGGACCTGGACCAGCCCCTGCCCGAGGATGCCACGGTCGAGGGCATCACCATGGATTCCCCTGACGGGCTTAACGTCCTGCGCCACTCCACGGCCCACGTCATGGCCCAGGCCGTGCAGCAGCTGCGCCCCGACGCGAAGCTCGGCATCGGCCCCTACATCACCGACGGCTTCTACTTCGACTTCGACGTCGCGGAACCCTTCACCCCGGAAGACCTCCGCCAGCTGGAAAAGATGATGCAGAAGATCATCAACCAGAACCAGAGGTTCGTCCGCCGCGTCGTCTCCGAGGAGGAGGCCCGCGAAGCGATGAAGGATGAGCCCTACAAGCTCGAGCTCCTGGGCAAGAAGAACGACGCCGCCGACGCCGGGGAGGGCGTCAACGTCGAAGTCGGCGCCGGCGACATCACCATCTATGACAACGTGGACCGCAAGAGCGGCGACACCGTCTGGTGCGACCTCTGCCGCGGCCCGCACCTGCCCAACACCAAGCTGATTTCCAATGCCTTCGCGCTGACCCGTTCTTCTGCCGCGTACTGGCTCGGCAACCAGAACAACCAGCAGCTGCAGCGCATCTACGGCACAGCCTGGCCCACCAAGGACGCGCTCAAGGCCTACCAGGAACGCATCGCCGAGGCCGAACGCCGCGACCACCGCAAACTGGGCGCCGAGCTGGACCTGTTCTCCTTCCCGGATGAACTGGGCTCGGGCCTGCCGGTGTTCCACCCCAAGGGCGGCATCATCCGCAAGGCCATGGAGGACTACTCCCGGCAGCGGCATGTCGACGCCGGCTACGAGTTCGTTTACACCCCGCACATCACCAAGGGGCACCTGTACGAAGTCTCGGGGCACCTGGACTGGTACAAGGAAGGCATGTTCCCGGCGATGCACATCGACGCGGAGCTGAACGAGGACGGGACCGTGCGCAAGCCCGGCCAGGACTACTACCTCAAGCCGATGAACTGCCCCATGCACAACCTGATCTTCCGCTCGCGCGGACGCTCCTACCGCGAACTGCCCCTGCGGCTCTTCGAGTTCGGGTCGGTATACCGCTACGAAAAGTCCGGCGTCGTGCACGGCCTGACCCGCGTGCGTGGCATGACCCAGGACGACGCCCACATCTACTGCACCCGCGAGCAGATGAAGGATGAGCTCACCACCACGCTGAACTTCGTCCTGGGCCTGCTCAAGGACTACGGCCTGGATGACTTCTACCTCGAGCTCTCCACGAAGAACGAGGACAAGTTTGTCGGCGACGACGCCACCTGGGAGGAAGCGACCCGGACCCTCGCCGAAGTAGCCGAAGCCTCCGGCCTGGAACTCGTCCCGGATCCGGGCGGAGCCGCGTTCTACGGCCCCAAGATCTCGGTCCAGGCCAAGGACGCCCTCGGCCGCACCTGGCAGATGTCCACCATCCAGCTGGACTTCAACTTGCCGGAGCGTTTCGAACTGGAGTTCCAGGCCGCCGACGGCACCCGCCAGCGGCCCGTGATGATCCACCGCGCCTTGTTTGGGTCGGTGGAGCGCTTCATGGGCGTGCTGACCGAACACTACGCCGGCGCCTTCCCGGCCTGGCTGGCGCCCGTGCAGGTGGTCGGCATTCCGGTGGCGGAGGCGTTCAACGACTACATGTTCGACGTCGTGGACCAGCTTAAGGCGGCCGGCATCCGCGCCGAGGTGGACATCTCCTCGGACCGTTTCCCGAAGAAGATTCGTACCGCCAGCAAGGACAAGATCCCCTTCGTGCTGATCGCCGGCGGGGACGACGCCGAGGCAGGAGCCGTGTCCTTCCGCTTCCGTGATGGCAGCCAGGACAACGGTGTTCCCGTCGCCGAGGCGGTCAAGCGGATCGTCGACGCCGTCCGTAACAGGACCAGCTAGGCAGACGGAAGGGCAGCGCGTGCAGGAAACCACAGGGGCCGGGCCGGAGTATCCGGGCGACCACGACGTGACGGATGAGTTCGGCCTGGCCGGGGTCCCGGACGCCTTCCAGCGCCTGTGGACCCCGCACCGGATGGCGTACATCAAGGGCGGCCAGCACCAGTTCAAGAACCCGGACGACTGCCCGTTCTGCGCCGCGCCGGAGCGGGGGGACGAAGACTCCCTGATCGTGTACCGGGGAAGGACCAGCTACGTGGTGCTGAACCTGTTCCCGTACAACCCCGGCCACCTGCTGGTCTGCCCCTACCGGCACATCCCCGACTACACGGATCTCACGGTCGAGGAAACGGCCGAGTTTTCCGAGCTGACCCAGACAGCCATGCGGGTGCTGCGCAAAGTCGCCAATCCGTCCGGTTTCAATCTGGGCATGAACCAGGGGGTCACCGGCGGGGCAGGCATTGCCGGCCACCTGCACCAGCATGTGGTGCCGCGCTGGGGCGGGGACGGGAATTTCTTCCCCATCATTGCCCAGACCAAGGCGATCACGCAGACCCTCGGCGAGGTTCGACAGCAGGTGGCGGATGCGTGGCCGCAGGATTTGCCGGGGCAGGAACAAGCGCTCGGGGAGAAGGATGCTTAACAGGCACGCCCGAGGCTTCTTCACCGCCCTGTTCTCGCCGTTTGCCCGCTGGCTGCTGAAGATCGGCGTGTCTCCGGACGCCGTGACGGTAGTCGGCACACTCGGCGTGGTGGTCGGCTCCCTGGTGTTCTACCCGCTCGGACAGCTCTTCTGGGGAACCTTGTTCATCACGGCCTTTATTTTCTCGGACGTCATTGACGGGATCATGGCCCGAATGCAGCACCGGGGCGGCCGGTGGGGCAACTTCCTGGACTCCACGCTGGACCGCGTGGCCGACGGCTCCCTGTTTGCCGGCCTCGCCGTGTGGTTCTTCACCGGGGGCGCCAATCCGCCGATCGCCATCGCCGCCGTCGTCTGCCTCGTGCTGGGCATGGTGGTCTCCTACGCGCGGGCCAAGGCGGAAGCCTTGGGTTTCCACGCCAACGTCGGGATTGCCGAGCGCGCCGAGCGGCTGGTGTCCGTGCTCGTGGTCACGGGACTCACCGGCCTGGGCCTGCCCGCCGTCGTGCTCTTCGCGACGCTGTGCCTCCTCGCGGCAGCGAGCCTGATAACGGTGATCCAGCGCATCGTGACGGTGCACCGCCAGTCGCTGGCGGAACCCGAAGGAACCGCCACGGAACAGCCGGCCTGAGCCCGCCTCACGGCGTCGGGCCCGTGCAGAGAAACCGCGGCCCCGAGCGGGTCAAGCTGCCGTAACCGGAATTCTGCCACGCCCCCGGCCGGGGGCTAGTATTAGCTTTACCGGCCAATGGATCCGGTAATCCGGTGTGTGCGAGACACGGCATGAACGTGCCGTCCGCGCCCCGGCGAGGTCATCTATCTACCCATAGGGGTTTTTGTGTCTACACCTGATGTAAGCAGCGAAGCCGGCGCGTCCGCGAAGAACGTCACGGGCAGCAGCCGCGTCAAGCGCGGCATGGCGGAGATGCTCAAGGGCGGCGTCATCATGGACGTCGTCAACGCCGAGCAGGCCCGCATCGCCGAAGACGCCGGTGCCGTGGCAGTGATGGCGCTGGAACGCGTTCCGGCCGATATCCGCGCCCAGGGCGGCGTGTCCCGCATGTCCGATCCGGACATGATCGACAAGATCATTGCCGCCGTCTCCGTGCCGGTCATGGCCAAGGCCCGGATCGGGCACTTCGTCGAGGCGCAGGTCCTGCAGTCCCTCGGCGTGGACTACATCGACGAGTCCGAGGTCCTGACCCCGGCCGACTACACCAACCACATCGACAAGTGGAACTTCACCGTTCCGTTCGTGTGCGGTGCCACCAACCTCGGTGAGGCCCTGCGTCGCATCAACGAGGGCGCGGCGATGATCCGCTCCAAGGGCGAGGCCGGCACCGGCGATGTCTCCAACGCCACCACGCACATGCGCCAGATCCGCGCTGAGATCAAGAAGCTCGCCGGCATGCCGGAGGACGAGCTCTACGTCGCGGCCAAGGAACTGCAGGCGCCGTACGAACTGGTCAAGGAAGTCGCCGCGACCGGCAAGCTCCCGGTGGTGCTGTTTACCGCCGGCGGCATCGCCACCCCGGCCGACGCCGCCATGATGATGCAGCTCGGCGCCGACGGCGTGTTCGTCGGCTCCGGCATCTTCAAGTCCGGCAACCCGGCCCAGCGCGCCGCCGCCGTCGTGAAGGCCACCACCTTCTACGACGACCCGGACGAGATTGCCAAGGCCTCCCGCGGCCTGGGCGAGGCCATGGTCGGCATCAACGTCGACGAGATCCCGCAGCCGCACCGCCTCGCCGAGCGCGGCTGGTAACGTTCGGACGCTTCTCAACATTCGTGGCGCAGGGCGCCCCGAATGTTGAGCCTCTGCGCCCTCTCTTATTAAGCCGAGAGAGTCGGGCGCTTAAGCCGAGAGAGTCGGGCGCGCTTGTCGCCTGAACGTAAACCGCGAGCTGCCGGATCACACCGCCCGGCGCCTCGCGCTCCTGTTTGAACGACGGTCGGATCACACCGCCCGGCGCCTTGCGCTCCTCATTAGTACGACGGCGGCGAGTCACCTCTCTTGGGTGACTCGCCGCCGTCGTCGTTTCTTCCAACCAACTCGCAGCAGAGGCCGTTCTGAGCCCGCAGAACGGCCCCTGCTGCTAGCTATTTGGATATGGCGGGTCAGTCCAAGCCGCGGCGCTTGAGCAGCGGGCCTAGGTCCGCGTCCCGGCCTCGGAAGGAACGGAACGACTCCAGCGGGTCCCGGCTGTTGCCGCGGGAAAGCAGCTCGGCCCGGAAGAAATCGCCGTTGGCCCGGCTGAGTCCGCCCTTTTCTTTGAACCATTCCACGGTGTCGGCGTCCAGGACTTCGCTCCAGATGTAGGAGTAGTAGCCGGCGGCGTACCAGCCGCCGGCGAAAATGTGCTGGAAGTAGCCCGTCCGGTAGCGCGGCGGGATGAGACTGTGCGCCACGCCGGCCGCCGCGAGGGCCTTGGCTTCGAATTCGAGGGCATCATCGGGGGTCCCGGATACGTCCAGCACATGCCAGGCCAGGTCCAGTAGGGCTGCGCCGAGGTATTCCGTGGTGCCGAAGCCTTCCCCCCACAGCTGGGCGGCATTGAGCTTGTCGACGGTTTCCTGCGGGAGGGCTTCGCCGGTCGCGTAGTGCCGCGCGTAGTTGGCCAGGACCTCGGGCCACATGATCCACATTTCGTTGACCTGCGACGGGTATTCCACGAAGTCCCGCGGCACGTTGGTGCCGGAGAACCGCGGATAGGTGACGGCGGAAAACAGCCCGTGGAGGGCATGGCCGAACTCGTGGAACGTGGTGCGCAGTTCGTCCAGTGTCAGCAAGGTGGGCTCGCCGGCCGGCGGCTTGGAGATGTTGAGGTTGTTGATCACCACTGATCGGGTGTTCAGCAGCCCGGACTGCTCCACGAGGGAATTCATCCAGGCTCCGCCGCGCTTGGTGTCACGGGTGTAGTAGTCGCCCAGGAACAGGCCAAGGTCAGTGCCGTCGGAATTCTTCACCTCCCAGACGCGAACGTCCGGGTGGTAGCCGGCGAGGTCGGTGCGCTCGTGGAAAGTGATGCCGTACAGGGCGTTCGCAGCGAAGAACACGCCGTCCTTCAAAACCCGGTCCAGCTCGAAATAGGGGCGCAGCGCCTGCTCGTCCACGGCGTACTGCTCGCGCTTGACCTTGGCCGAGTAATACGCCCAGTCCCAAGCCTCGAGCGGGTGGCCGGCGGCCTCGGCCAGCGCTTCGGCCTCCCGGTCGGCATTGCGGACGGCTGCGGGGGCCAGCCGGCTCATCATGTCCTGCACCGCCTGGAAGTCCGGCGCCGTCTGCCGGTCCACAGTGAGTTCGGCGAAGTTCGCAAACCCCAGCAGGGCGGCCTTCTCGGCGCGCAACCGGACCATGTCCTTGACCAGATCGAGGACATCGAGGTTGCCGCCACCGCTGCCGCGCCCGATCGAGGCCTCGTAGAGCCGACGGCGGACATCCCGGTTCGCCAGGGCCGCCATGGCAGGCTGGTTGCTCGGCTGGATCAGCGTGAGCAGGAACTTGCCCTCGTGTCCGGCGGTCCGGGCGGCCTCCGCCGCGCTGGCGACGTCGTCGGCGGGCAGGCCGGCGAGGTCGGTGGCGTCCTCCAGCAGCAGGGCCGCGGACTTCATGCCTTCCTTCACACGTTGCCCGAACTCGGTGCCCAGGCGGGCAAGCTCGGCATTGATGTCCTTGAGCCGCTGCTGTCCGGCGTCGTCAAGCTGGATGCCCGAGGCCCGGAACTCCTTAAGGTATTCCTCCACGAGACGGGCGGACTCCGGATCCAGGGCGGCGGGGTCCAGCGCCGCGAAGCGTTCGTAGAGCCCCCTGTTGAGGTAGACGGCATCCTGGTGGGCGGAGAACAAGGGGGAGAGACGGGTTTCGAGATCGCGGATGGCATCCGATGCGTGCGCGGAAACGAGCGTGAAGAAGGACGCCGCCGCCCGTTCCAGGAGCCGGCCCGAGCGTTCCATGGCGAGGGCGGTGTTCTCGAAGGACGGGGCCTCCGGGTTGTCCACAATGGCCTGGATTTCGGCAAGCTGTTCGGCCAGGCCGGCCTCAACGGCCTCGGCATAGTGTGCGTCTTCGATATCCGCGAAAGGCGGCAGGCCGTAGGGCAGGGTGCTGGGGCTGAGGAGGGGATTGGTCATGAAGGAACTCTTTCATGCATGGCGGGTGTTTCTCAACGGTGGCGCGGGGTGTTGTGAGTCCGCCGACGCAAAATGACCGGCTCATTCTGTCCGGGGCCCTAAGCTTGGGCAGCATGGAGACGTTGAATGAGCGGCGGCGCATCGTGGCGTCGCCCGGGGCTGCGCTGGCCGTGTTTGAGTACGGACTCGAGCCCGGGCCGGATGTGCCGACACTGCTGCTGGTGCACGGCTACCCGGACGACCATCGGGTCTACTCGCCTGCCATCCGTGACCTGGCCCGGAGCCACCACGTGGTCGCCTACGACACCCGGAACGCGGGTGCATCGGCCGCAGTCGGTCTCCCCGGGGATTTCACCTTGGAGACGCTCGTGAATGACATGTTCGCCGTGCTGGTGGCCGTCGGAGCCACGGACGTTCATCTCGTGGGGCACGACTGGGGATCGATCCAGGGCTGGGCCGCCGTCCAGGACCCCCGGGCCGCGGGCCTGATCGGCCGGTACACTTCCATCTCGGGCCCGGACCTGCGGCACTTCGCCCGCTGGGTGCGCGGCCGGTATTCGCGGCCACGCGCCTGGCCGCAGCTGGCGGGGCAGCTGGCCCGCAGCTGGTATATCGCAGCCTTCCTCGTGCCGAAGCTGCCGGAGGCCGCCTGGCGGCTGTTCCTCACCAAACGCTACGCCCAGACCGCGAAGCGCGACGTCGGCGATGACCCGGTCCGGGGGCTGGCGCTCTACCGCGCCAACTTCTTCTCGTCGGAGAACTGGCCGGCAGGCGGCCGCGTGACGATGCCCGTCCAGGTGGTGGTGCCGCTCAAGGATCCCTTCCTGTCACCGGGTCTCGTGGAAGGACTGGAGGCGTGGGTGGATCAGCTGACTGTCGTCAGGGTGGACAGCGGCCACTGGTGGCCGGCGTCCCGGCCCTCGGAGTTCGCGCAGCTGCTGCGGGAAAGCCACGTCAGCCGGTGACAGCGGCGCAGCGGCCGGCCGAACGCACCGCCAGGAGCGGGATGTTCGGCAACGGCATGGAGTACCTGTGCTGGGGCAGCGGCCCGAAGACGCTCTTGTTCATCCAGGGCGGCCCCGGCAGTGCGGTGCCCCAGGGGATGATGCGCCGGATGATCCGGCGGCAGTTTGAGCCGTATCTGGACGCGGGCTTTTCCGTCTGGGTGGTGACCCGGCGCAGGAACATGCCGCACGGGCACACGATTGCCGACATGGCCGGCGACTACGCCCACGTGATCACGGAGGAGTTCGGCGGACACGTCGACGTCGTGGTGGCCGAGTCGTTCGGCGGAATGATTGCGCAGTACCTGGCGGCCCTGCACCCCGACGCTTCCGGCCGGATCGTCGTCGTTGTCGCCGCGGCTGAGCTAAGCGACTGGGGCAAGGACTTCGATACGCGAATGGCGGGCGCCATCGCCAACGGCGACGCCGGGCGGGCGGGGACTGTGTTCGCCGAGTACCTGTTTCCAGAGACGCGGCTGCAATGGCTCCGCCGGCTGCTGGGGCCCCTCATCGGTGGTCGCCTGCTGGCCGCCTCCGACTACCCGCCGGAGGACGTGAAGACTGAAGCCCGGGCGGAGCTGAGCTTCAATTCCCGGGAGGTCCTGCCGAGGATCCAGCCGCCTGTACTGCTTATCTGCGGCGACAGCGACAGATTCTTTCCCAAGGATGTTGCTGCCGAGACCGCCGGGCTGATCCCGGACTGCACGCTGATCTGGTATGAAGGCCTCGGTCACCTTCGGGTGGCCGCCAGCAGCAGGGTCGCACGCGACGTGTTGGCGTTCGTCAGCGGCAATTAGTGTCAACGGCAATTAGGGCAGTACACGGGTCATGAAGATACTGTTCGGATCGGGTACGTAGGTGCCAAACGGCGGGCAGTCGACGAACCCGTGCCGCTGATACAGCCGGCGGGCGGGGGCGAAGAATTCCTGGCTTCCGGTCTCCAGGAACAATTGTTCGTAGCCGCTTCGCCGGGCCTCCGCAAGGAGGTGTTCGAGCAGACCCGTGGCAACGCCCCGGCCGCGGGCATGCGCCGCGGTGCGCATCGACTTGATCTCGCCCTGTTTCTCTTTGCCGGGCCCGGCGTCCAGTTGCTTGAGCGCGCAGCAGCCGAGGACCTCGGAGTCCTGCCGGGCGGTCCAGAACGTCATCCCCGGACCGGAAAGCGATTCGTGATCCAGCGCGTGCACGCTCTCCGGAGGCGACGTCGCGTACATGTCCGCGAGGTGCTCGCCCAAGAGCTTCTGCACATCCAGTCGCCCCGGGTCGTCCCGCTCAATCCGAATCATCTGGTCCTCCGCCGTTCTCCCGGCTCCTCAGCGGGGCCGGCGGGCAGCGTGTTCCCGGGCCAGCACCGCGTAGGAGTCATCCGGCGTGCCGGGCGTGAAGCTGCCGTATTTGCGTTCGACGGCGGCCCGGATCAGGAAGTCCGCCAGGGCCGGATTCTTGGGCAGCAGCGAGCCGTGCAGGTAGCTCGCCACGATGTTGCGGTAGCGGGCGCCCTCCTGGCCGTCGGCGCTGTTGTTGCCGGTGCCCTTGGCGGTGGTTCCAAGCGGCTCGACGCCGGGTCCCAGAGTGGTCTGGCCGCTGTGGTTCTCGTAGCCCAGGATGTTGCCGAATTCCGGGGAGGAGACGGTGACGTTGCCGATCAGGCGTTCATCGGTGCCGTGCGTCTCCACATCGAGGATGCCGATGCCCGGAATGACCGTGCCGAGCCGGGTTTTGAAGAATTTTCCGAAGAGCTGGTAGAGCCCGCAGATCACGAGCATCGGGGTGCCGTCTTCGGCCAGTTCCTTCAGCGTGGACTCGCGGGAGAGCAGGTCGTCCTGGATCACGAGCTGTCCGCTGTCCTGCCCGCCGCCGCCCACAATGAGGTCAACGTCCGAGGGGAACGGGTCACCGACGTTGTATTCGAGCAGCTCGGGTGTGTAGCCATGCCAGCGCAGGCGCTGCGCGAGAACCAGGGCGTTGCCCCAGTCGCCGTAGATGTTCATGTCGCGCGGGTAGAGCTGCAGGACCCGAAGGGTTCCCTTGCTCGGCGCGGGGGAGTCTTTGGGCGGCAGTTCGTGCCCAAAAGAGAGCCCGTGCGGGGTTTCCGGGGATCGGGGGGTCATGAGACCACCTCCACTGTGGTGATTTTGGACAGCTCGCGGCGGATGGCCAGCATGGCCGTGTACGTGCAGAAGATCCTCTTCGGCTTGCCTTGGCCGCCGCGGATGAACGCCGCCAGCGCCGGCGCAATCTCCGTGTCGACGGCGCCGATGGCGACGTCGTCGTACTGCAGGCGCAGCGCCATGTCGTACGCGCGGGAGCCCGTCAGCTGGTCCACGCCGCCGTCGCGGAGCGTGTCGAATTCGACATCCCACAGCCAGGACATGTCCCGGCCGTCCGCATAGTTGTCATTGATTGCGATCATGGTGGCGTAACCGGCGGCCGGGAAGGACTTTAGTCCGAGGCGGAAGCCGCTGGGGTTCTTGACCAGAACCAGTTCCAGCGGCTGGCCATCGACCACGAGGCTTTCACCGCGGCCGAACGCCGGCGCCACGTTGGACAGGGCCGTGAGCAGACCGGCCTGGTCGGTGCCCGTGCCGCGGGCGCCTGCGATCGCGCGCGCCAGGGTCAGCGCGGCGGCGGCATTGAAAATGTTGTAGACGCCGCGCAGCTTCATCGGCGTGGTGACCGTGCCGCCGTCGTACTCGAAATCGGCGTCATTGGCGCCCACCCGGCGCAGCACGACGTCGGCGTCCGCCCGGGCTGGCGCCGCAGGCACCGGGCTGCCCGGCGCCGCGCGCATTTCGTCGTCGTTGGGGAAGGTGCTCAGCAGGGAATCGTCGAGCCCGAAGTACAGCACGTCCGGTTCGTTCAGCGTCCCGGCAATCCGCGCTACCCGGGGGTCTTCCCGGTTCAGAACCACAGTCCCGGTGGTCTTGGCGGCGATGTGCTGGAGCAGCTCCGCGGTCTTGTCGATCTCGCCGAAACGGTCCAGCTGGTCGCGGAGGACATTGAGCAGGAGGCTGTACCGCGGAGGGACCCTGTTGACGAAGTGCACGGCATGCGCCTCGTCGAGTTCCAGGACCGCGATGTCGGCATCCAGCCGGCCCCGCCAGTCCACTTCGCCCAGCAGCGCCGCGGCCACACCGCGCGTGAAGTTGCTGCCGGTGCGGTTCGTGAAGACCTTCAGTCCTTGGCTTTCCAGCAGTTCCACCACCATCTTGGTGGTGGTGGTCTTCCCGTTCGTGCCGCTGACGACGGCGACCCCCTGGGGCAGCGTGGACAGGGTCCGCTGCATGAAACCGGGGTCGATTTTTTCGACTACAAGCCCGGGAAGGGCCGAGCCTCCGCCCCTGAGCCGGGAGACCCGGCGGACGAGCTTGCCGAGCGGAACGCTGAAGTAAAGCATGCTCAGTAATATATCCCAGCAGAGGCATGGAACCTGGACGCCCGGTGCGGCCGTATGCGTTCCGGGCACGCGCGGCGCATTATGCTGAGGAGATGACCACCCTCTCTTATTCCCGTGAATCACGCGTGGGAACAGGCCTCCGGATCGGTGTCCTGGCGCTACAGGGCGATTTCCGGGAGCACCTGCGAGCAGCGGAAGCAATGGGCGCCACAGGCCTCGGAATCCGGCGGCCGGCCGAACTCGACGGCATTGACGGACTGATTATTCCGGGCGGTGAATCCACGGCCATCGACAAGCTGGCGCGAGCCTTCGAGCTCACGGATCCGCTGCGCAAACTGATCGCCGACGGACTCCCCGTCTACGGCTCATGCGCCGGCATGATCCTGCTCGCCGACGAGATCGCAGACCCGGCAACGGACCTCGCCGGCAACCCGCAGCAGACCTTCGGCGGGCTCGACATCACGGTGCGCCGCAACGCGTTCGGCCGGCAGCGCGAGTCCTTTGAGACGGACCTCGACTTCAAGGAGTTGGAGTTCAGCGCGGCAGACGGCGAAGTCGCTCCCGTCCACGCCGTCTTCATCCGCGGGCCCTGGGTAGAGCGCGCAGGCGACGGCGTCGAGGTCCTCGCGCAGGTGGAGCCGTCCAAGGCGGCCCACCCCGAATCCCTCGACGGGACGGCTAGAATTGTTGCAGTGCGTTCCGGCAAGCTGCTGGCCACCTCCTTCCACCCGGAAGTGACGGGGGAGAAGCGCGTGCATGAACTGTTTATTCGAATGATCAGAGGAGAAGCGTAAAGCATGTCAGGCCACTCCAAATGGGCAACGACCAAGCACAAAAAGGCCATCATTGACAGCCGCCGGGCCAAGTCGTTCGCCAAGCTGATCAAGAACATCGAAGTTGCCGCGCGGATGGGCGGCCCGGACCTCGCGGGCAACCCGGGCCTGGAACTTGCCGTCACGAAGGCCAAGAAGACCTCCGTCCCCAACGACAATATCGACCGCGCCATCAAGCGCGGCGCCGGGCTTACCGGCGAGGTCGTGGACTACACCGAGATCATGTACGAATGCCGCGGCCCCCAGGGCTCGGCGCTGCTGATCGAGTGCCTCACGGACAACAAAAACCGTGCCGCCTCCGAGGTCCGCCTGGCCATTTCCCGCAACGGCGGCACCATCGCCGATCCCGGCTCGGTCAGCTACCTCTTCACGCGCAAGGGTGTGGTTTCGCTGCCCAAGAACGGCCTCACCGAGGATGACCTGCTGATGGCCGTCCTGGACGCGGGTGCGGAGGAAGTCAAGGACAACGGCGACAGCTTCGAGATCCACTCCGAGCCGACCGACCTGCAGGCCATCCGCGATGCGCTCAAGGAAGCCGGGATTGAATACGACACCGACGAGGCCGAATTCGTGCCCTCGATGGAGGTGCCGCTGGATGTCGACGCCGCTAAGAAGTTCATGAAGCTCGTGGACGCCCTGGAGGACCTCGACGACGTCCAGAACGTCTACAGCAACGCCGACCTCAGCGACGAAGTGCAGGCCGCACTGGAAGCCGAGTGACCCGGTCACCACGACGTGACTTTGAGGCCCGGTCTTGACGGCCCGACCTTGACGCTGCGCGTCTTGGGGGTTGACCCGGGCCTCACCCGCTGCGGCATCGGCGTCGTCGACGTCGAAAAGAACCGGCGTGCCACCATGGTTGACTTCGGTGTGGTGGGAACCTCACCAGAGGAGAGCCTGGACCAGCGGCTGCTCGTCATCGCCACTTCCATCGACGACTGGCTGGACCGGTACGAACCGCACGTCCTCGCCGTGGAGCGGGTCTTTTCCCAGCTCAACGTCAGCACCGTCATGGGCGTTGCCCAGGCCTCCGGCGTCGTCATTGCGGCCGCCGCCCGCCGCGGCATCCCGGTGGCGCTCCACACGCCGTCCGAAGTCAAGGCCGCGGTAACGGGCAGCGGCACCTCCAACAAGGACGCCGTGACGAAGCTGGTAACCAAGATCCTCCGGCTGGATGCGCCGCCGCGCCCCGCCGACGCCGCCGACGCCCTGGCCCTGGCCATCACCCACGCCTGGCGGGCCGGCAGCGGCGCCGCCGTCTCGACGACGGGCCCGGGAAGCCAGTCGCTCACCCCGGCCCAGCGGGCGTGGGCGGACGCGGAGGCCAAGGCGCGCCGCGCGCGCTAATGTCCGCCTGTACCCCCCATGGAACTTGGTAGGGTATTCGTAGATATGTTCGGACGATTGGGTCGCCGGCCGGCTTGTCATCTGGTTCGTGGTTGCGGATCGCAGCAAGCCGTACACCCCCCATCTGAAGACACACCAAGCTGTAGACCAGGAGCCAGGCCTTGATCAGTTTTCTTCGCGGAACCGTAGCGCACGTAGGCCTGTCCTCCGCTGTGATCGACCTCAACGGCGCCGGCATGAGCGTCAACGCCACGCCGCAGACGCTCAGCAGCCTCCACGTGGGGGAAGAGGGGAAGCTGTTCACGTCTCTGATTGTGCGCGAGGACTCGTTGACCCTGTTCGGCTTTGCGAGCGACGACGAACGTGTTGTGTTTGACGTCCTGCTCAGCGTCAGCGGCGTCGGACCCCGCCTGGCCCTGGCCGTGCTGGCCGTCCACGAACCCGAAGCCATCCGCGTGGCCGCCCACTCCGGCGATGGCAAGGCCTTCACGAAGGTCCCCGGCATCGGCCCCAAGGTGGCTGGCCGTATTGTGCTGGAACTCGCCGGCAAGCTCGTCCCGCACGGCACGGCCGGGGCGTCGGTGCCGCAGGTTTCCGCGGAGTCCGTGTGGAAGCCGCAGGTCGTCGCGGCCATGACCAGCCTTGGCTGGTCCGAGAAGGACGCGGCCGCCAGCATTGACAAGTCCCTCGCCGATTCCCCGGATTTGGCCGCGGCCGGCAACGTGGCGGAGATCCTCCGCGCTACGCTGCGGTGGCTCGGGCAGGACGGCGCCCGCGCCGGAAACCGGGTAGGCGCGCGTGGCTGAGCCGTCCATTGTTGCCGGGGGAGAGGAGCCGGAGGAGCGCGCTATTGAAGCCGCCCTGCGGCCCAAGAACCTGCACGACTTCGTGGGCCAGCACCGGGTCCGGAAGCAGTTGTCCCTCGTCCTTGAGGCCTCGCGCATGCGGGGCCGCAGCGCGGACCATGTATTGCTCTCCGGCCCTCCGGGCCTGGGAAAGACCACGCTGTCGATGATCATCGCCGCGGAAATGAACGTTCCGCTGCGGATCAGCAGCGGGCCGGCCATCCAGCACGCGGGCGACCTCGCGGCCATCCTGTCCTCGCTCTCTGAAGGCGAAGTCCTCTTCCTGGACGAGATCCACCGCATGTCCCGGCCGGCCGAGGAAATGCTGTACATGGCCATGGAGGACTTCCGCGTGGACATCGTCGTCGGCAAGGGCGCCGGCGCAACCGCCATCCCGCTCGAGCTGCCGCCGTTCACGCTGGTGGGCGCCACCACGCGCGCCGGTCTGCTCCCCGGACCGCTGCGTGACCGTTTCGGTTTCACCGGCCACCTCGAGTTTTATTCAGTCGAAGAGCTGGAGCTCGTCCTGCGCAGGTCCGCGGGCCTGCTGGACCTGAAGGTCAATTCGGCGGGATTCAGCGAGATCGCCGGACGGTCCCGGGGCACGCCCCGCATCGCCAACCGGCTCCTGCGACGGGTGCGGGACTGGGCACTCGTGCACGGCATCGAGCAAATTGATGCCCGAGCGGCGTCCGCGGCCTTGGACATGTACGAGGTGGACAAGCGCGGGCTGGACCGGCTGGACCGGTCCGTTCTGGAAGCCCTTATTACCAAGTTCGGCGGAGGACCGGTGGGCCTTTCCACGCTGGCGATCGCCGTCGGCGAGGAAACAGAGACCGTGGAAACCGTCGCCGAGCCGTACCTCGTCCGTGAGGGGCTGCTCGGCCGGACGCCCCGGGGCCGCATCGCCCTGGCCCCTGCATGGACACACCTGGGCTTCGCCGTGCCCGCGGGAGTCTTTGGGCAAGATCCCCTGGAGCTGTTCCAATCCGACGAGCGGGGCGACGGGACGCCAGGCAACCCCGGCGGAGAAATCGGCGCAGAATTCGGCGACGAAACTGGTCCGGAACGGTTCCGTTATAGCAGCTAGCACCGTTCTTTCAGCTTTTCCCTTTAGACTGGTATGACGCTCGGCACGTCCGGGTTTGTTTCCGTGGGCGGAGAGTAGGTAGCCGCCGGCGGCGGGGGATGGTCTCGCGGACAGGGTTCCGTGGCGGCTCGTGCCCCGCGCCGCCCGGAGCAAACGGACGTTGCTGAAAAACAGCTATGCAAGTACAGAACGGAACAATCCCCTTGGATCCAATGACAATTCTCCTGTTCGTCATGCTCGGTGTGTTCGTCTTCATGATGTTCCGACGGAACAAGAAGACCCAGCAGCAGCAGACCCAGCTCCAGTCCAAGTTCGGGCCTGGCGTCGAGGTTATGACGAGCTTCGGACTGTTCGGCCGGATCGTCGACATCGACGAGGCCGAGAACAAGGTCACGCTCGAGCTGTCCCCGGGCAATACCGCCACTGTCCACCGCCAGGCTGTCACCAAGATTGTGGAGCCGGTAGCGGCGGCGGAGGAGCCGACAGTTGTTCCCCACGACGCTTCCTCGCTGACCACGGAGGACTCCGTGACCACTGACAACTCACTGACCATGGAGAAGACGGACAGCGCCGCCCCTCTTAACGAAGCGCCCCGGACCGAAACCCCCGAGGAAACCTTGCGCCGACTCAACGACGAGGGCAAGAAAGACAGCTAGTCTGCCTACCTGGGCTATCCCGCGAAGCAACGGTTGCGGGCATCCGCTGGCGGGGCCAAGTGCCCCCGCCGGCGGATCCGCCGTCAATAAATAGAAAGATCGACAATGGCACGAACTGGCCCCAAACACTCAGCCATCAGAACGTTGGTATGGCTTGGCGTACTCATCGCCGCCATGACCGCCGTTCTGGCGGGCGGCACCATTGCCGGCCAGGCCGGGTGGACTCCCAAGCTCGCCCTGGACCTCGAAGGCGGCACCCAGATGATTCTGGCGCCCAAGGTTGAGGGCGGTTCGGGTATTACCGAAGATCAGCTGAACCAGGCCGTGGCGATCATTCGTCAGCGCGTCGACGGCTCCGGCGTTGCCGAAGCTGAGATCAGCACGCAGTCCGGCCGCAACGTCGTTGTCAGCCTTCCGGGAACTCCTGCCAAGGAGACCCGTGCGCTGATCCAGGCTTCCGCGGACATGAATTTCCGCCCCGTTCTCCAGACGGGCGCCGGCGCCGCAGTCCCCGCAGCATCACGTACGCCGGAAGGCCAAATACCCAAACCGACGGCCGCGCCGGCGAACAGCAGCGACACAAACTGGATTACCCCCGCGATCTACAAGCAGTTTGAGGCACTTGACTGCGACAACCCGTCGCAGGACAAGCAGCAGCGGTCCGATCCGACGAAGCCGCTGGTGACCTGTGAGCCTGCGTCGGCCAAGTCACCTGCCATCAAATACATCCTGGGCCCGGTTGAAGTGAAGGGCTCGAACATCAAGTCCTCCTCCTTCCAGTTGCAGCGCGGCGCCCAGGGCGCCGTGACCAACGAATGGGCCGTCAACATTCAGTTCGACGAGGCGGGCACCGCCAAGTTCAAGGACGTCACACAGCGCCTGTACCAGTTCTACGCCGCCGGCGGCGGCGAGACGGGTTCCGATCCGAAGGCCCAGTTCGCCATCGTCCTGGACGACCAGGTCATCTCCGCCCCGCGTTCCCTCGCCGTCATCACTGATGGCCGCCCGCAGATCACGGGCGGGTTTACCGAGGAATCCGCGAAGGCCCTTTCCGACCAGCTTCGCTTCGGCGCCCTGCCGATCAGCTTCGAAATCCAGAGCGAACAGCAAATCTCGGCAACCCTTGGCGGGGAGCAGCTCCGCATGGGCATGCTCGCCGGCCTGATCGGCCTGCTGCTCGTGGTGGTCTACTCGCTGTTCCAGTACCGAGCCCTTGGCTTCGTGACTGTCGCATCCCTGGTGATCGCCGGAGTGTTGACGTTCCTTGCCATCGCCATCCTCGGCTGGACCGAGAACTACCGGCTTTCGCTCGCCGGCGTGGCTGGCCTGATCGTCGCCATCGGCCAGACGGCGGACTCCTTCATCGTCTACTTCGAACGCATCCGCGACGAACTTCGCGAAGGCCGCGGCCTGGTCTCTGCCGTGGAGAACGGCTGGAAGCGGGCCAAGCGCACCGTCCTGGCGTCCAAGGCCGTAAACCTCCTCGCCGCCGTCGTGCTGTTCTTCGTGGCGGTGGGCAACGTCCGCGGCTTCGCCTTCACCCTCGGCCTCACCGCCATCGCCGACCTCATCGTCGTCTTCATGTTTACCCACCCCACCCTGCAGCTGCTGGCCCGGACCAAGTTCTTCGGCGAAGGCCACCGGTTCTCGGGTCTTGACCCGAAGCGCCTCGGTGCCGTCCCGCTGTACCGTGGGGCCGGCCGGCTCCGTACCCCGGAGGACAAGCCCGTGCTGGTGCGGGCGAAGAATTCCGGAGCCGCGGCAGAGGCGGAGCGCCGGATGACGATCGCCGAACGACGACTCGCGGAAAAGCAGGAGCAGGCAAAGCAGGGGCAGCTCGCCGGGTCCTCCAAGATCACATCCCAGGAGGGCAAGTAAATGGTCAACTTCTCAACGTTCGGCAATGAGCTGTATACGGGCAAGCGCTCCTACGACTTTGTC
The DNA here is from genome assembly GCF_042883665.1 of Arthrobacter sp. NPDC058192. NCBI lineage: Bacteria > Bacillati > Actinomycetota > Actinomycetes > Micrococcales > Micrococcaceae > Arthrobacter > Arthrobacter sp. NPDC058192. Next base: position 90,324 of record NZ_JBHVVJ010000013.1, read on the forward strand.
GGTTACAGGAAGGTCTGGTTCCTGATTGCCGGGATCGCGGTCGCCCTGTCGATCCTGATCCCGGTCGCCAAGGGCGGCTTCAACCTTGGCATCGAGTTCCGCGGCGGCTCCGAGTTCACCGTCTCCAACGTGACGTCCACCGAGGCATCCCGCGGCGAGAAGGCCGTTCAGCAAGTCGTGCCGGGCGCCGTGCCCCGCGTGGCCAACGTCGCCGGCAACACCATGCGCATCCAGACGGACAAGCTCAGCGACGACGAGACACTGCAGATCAAGGAAGGCCTCACCAAGGCCTACGGCGTGACGGAGAACGAGGTCACCTCCACCTTTGTCGGCCCCACCTGGGGCGCCGACGTCACCAAGCAGGCCCTGATCGGCCTGGCAACCTTCGTCGGCCTGGCTGCCGTACTGATGGCGCTCTACTTCCGGACCTGGAAGATGTCGCTCTCGGCCCTCGTCGGGATGGTCGTCACGATGTTCATTACCGCCGGTGTTTACGGGCTCAGTGACTTCGAAGTGACACCGTCGGCGATTATCGGCTTCCTCACCGTGCTCAGCTACTCCCTGTATGACACCGTGGTGGTGTTCGACAAGATCCGCGAGAACACGTCGGAGATCCAGGCATCCACCCGGCGGACGTTCGCCGAAGAGGTCAACCTCGCCATCAACCAGACCCTGGTCCGCTCCATCAACACCATGGTGGTGGCGATCCTGCCGGTTGGCGCCATCCTCTTCATCGGTGCCGGGCTGCTGGGCGCCGGAACCCTGCGGGACCTGTCCCTGGCGCTGTTTGTGGGCATCCTGGTTGGCACCGCCGCGACGATCTTTATCGCGGCACCGCTGTACGCCGCGTTGCGGCAAGGCGAACCTGACCTGGTCAAGCAGGCCAAGCGCGTGGAGCAGCGGCGCGCGGACGCGGCCGCCAAGGCTGGCGCGCAGGCAACGGCCGCGCCGGCCTGAGTCCACCCCTCGCGGGACGGTCTGATGCCCCGGGTGGCGGGGCACCCCATGCCCCTGCTGCCCTTAACGGTCCGCCCTTGAACGGTCCATCGACGGGCTGGAGAACGTCCTGAGGACGGTCTTCGGCCCGTCTCCGCATTCCGGCGGGTTATCGAAGTATCCTGCCGCGGGAATACACTTGAATAATTAAACCGGTCGCGAGAGGTGCTCCATTGGAAGAACGTTCGACGCCGGTGCCGGTGGCACCTGTGGACAAGGGCCCAGGCCAGGGTCATCCGACTGGCTTGGTGGCTCCCGGACGTCCCGATGTGCCAGTACCTGTCGGCAACACCGGCGCCCGGCCAACGTTTCCGGGCCGGCGTGAACGCACGAGGTCGCGCCTTGCTCGGCTGACGGGCCGCGGGGCGCCCGCCTATTCCCCCATCCTGGAGCCGCTGCTGCGCACCGTGCGCGCCAACAATCCCAAAGAAGACTTCGACCTCATCCAGCGCGCCTTCCTGGTGGCCGAACGCTGCCACCGTGGACAGAAACGCAAGAGCGGCGACCCGTACATCACGCACCCGGTGGCGGTCGCCACCATCCTCGCCGAACTGGGGCTCAGCGGCACCACCCTCGCCGCAGCCTTGCTGCACGACACCGTCGAGGACACCTCCTACACCCTGGCCGACCTCAAGGCTGAATTCGGCCCGGAAGTGGCCATGTTGGTGGACGGCGTCACCAAACTGGACAAGGTCAGCTTCGGCGAGGCGGCCCAGTCCGAGACCGTCCGCAAGATGGTCGTGGCCATGGCCAAGGACATCCGCGTCCTGATGATCAAACTCGCCGACCGGCTGCACAACGCCCGTACCTGGCGTTTCGTCTCGGCTGAATCCTCGGCGCGCAAGGCCCGCGAGACCCTGGAAATCTTCGCGCCGCTGGCCCACCGGCTCGGTATGAACACCATCAAGTGGGAGCTGGAGGATCTGTCCTTTGCGGCCCTCTATCCCAAGGTGTACGAGGAAATCGTGCGGATGGTGGGGGACCGGACCCCGGAGCGCGAGAAGAACCTGGCCGTCATCCGCAACCAGATCACCGAGGACCTTCGGGCCGCGAAGATCAAGGCCACGATCACCGGCCGGCCCAAGCACTACTACTCGATCTACCAAAAGATGATCGTCCGCGACAAGGACTTCGACGACATCAACGACCTCATGGGCGTCCGCGTCCTGGTCGACTCCGTCCGGGACTGTTACGCGGCGCTGGGCGCGATGCACTCACGCTGGAACCCCCTGCCCGGGCGGTTCAAGGACTACATCGCGATGCCCAAGTTCAACATGTACCAGTCGCTGCACACCACGGTGATCGGTCCGGGCGGCAAGCCGGTGGAAATCCAGATCCGGACGCATGAGATGCACCGCCGGGCCGAGTACGGCGTCGCCGCACACTGGAAGTACAAGGACCAGCCGAACCGGACCGCGGCGGGCCCGGGCAGCCCGCGCGACGGCGACATGGGCTGGCTGCGCTCCTTGGTCGACTGGCAGCAGGAAACCTCGGACCCGGGCGAGTTCCTCGATTCGCTGCGCTTTGAAATCAACGCCCGCGAAGTGTTCGTCTTCACCCCCAAGGGCGAGGTCATGGCCCTTCCGGCGGGCTCCACCCCGGTGGACTTTGCCTACGCCGTGCACACCGAGGTGGGCCACCGGACCATCGGCGCCCGCGTCAACGGCAAGCTCGTGCCGCTCAACAGCGAACTGAACCATGGCGACTGGGTCGAGATCTTCACGTCCAAGGCAGAGGGTGCCGGCCCCAGCCAGGACTGGCAGCACTTCGTAAAGAGCGCCCGGGCCCGGAACAAGATCCGGCAGTGGTTCAGCAAGGAACGCCGCGAGGAAGCGATCGACCGCGGCAAGGACCTGCTGACCAAGGCGATGCGGAAGCAAAACCTCCCGCTGCAGCGACTGATGACCCATGACGCCCTCGCCGCGATCGCCGAGGACTTCAAGTACACGGACATCTCAGGACTCTACGCGGGTGTCGGTGACGGACACACGTCCGCGCAGTCCGTCATGGAACGCCTGGTCGAGAGCCTCGGCGGGAACGAGCACCCGGACGACAATCTCTCCGAGGTCTCCATCCCCACGCAGGTCAGCAAGGCCCGGTTCTCCGATTCCGGGGTTGTGGTCCGCGGCGTAGACGATGTCTGGGTGAAGCTGGCCCGGTGCTGTACACCCGTGCCGCCGGACCCGATCCTGGGGTTCGTCACGCGCGGCTCAGGGGTGTCGGTGCACCGGACCGACTGCACGAACGTCAGCGGCCTGATGGACCAGCCGGACAGGATTGTGGAAGTGGACTGGGCACCCACGCAGTCCAGCGTCTTCCTCGTGGAGATCCAGGTCGAAGCCCTGGACCGCAAGTCGCTGCTCTCGGACGTCACCCGCGTGCTCTCGGACAACCACGTCAACATCCTGGCGGCCAGTGTGCATACCTCCACGGACCGGGTCGCGATCTCCAAGTTTGCCTTCGAGATGGGCGATCCGAAGTACCTCAGCCACGTGCTCAGCGCCGTCCGCCGGATCGACGGCGTCTTCGACGTGTACCGCACCACCGGCAACCGCCGCCGCAACTAGCCAACCTAACCAACCCAGACCGGCTCCTACGAGGACGGATTATCCGGGGACCGTTCCTTTGGTGATGGCTCCACCGGCGGCCCCTCCGGGGGCAGTTCATTCAGGGGCGGCGCCAGGGCGCTGAGCTTGGCCAGTGCCGCCCTCCTGTGTGGGACGCGGGGGCTGGCCTCAATCGCGAGCCTGAGTAGCCGGAGCCGAACGCCCAGCTCGGGTCTGGCCAGGAAAGCGCTCAGGACTGGCGCGGCGCGTTCCGCCTCCACGTGCAGGGCGACGTCCAGCGCGGTTCGCAGCGGGCTGGTCACCATCAAGCCTCCCATGCTGACCACGTCGAACGGCCCCAAACGCACTTCATGGAACGTGCAGCCGCGCACGGACCTGAGGCTGGATATGCGCCGGTTGGCATCGACCAGCAGTGCCAGGCGGTCAGGTTCGGCGGCGCAGCCGTAAATCCAAGCGGCTGTCATCCGCCCCGCCACCACCCGCTGCCGGATCGCCGGCGCCACGGCAAGGGCCGCGGCGCGGGCCCGCAACTGCGGGCTGGCAGGGGCGCCGGGCGGCAGGTAGCCGCGCTGGTACAGCTGCGTCAGCACGCCGTCGGCGGCCATGGCTTGCAGTTCCGGCCAGGAAAACAGGGCACCGGGGGAGTAGAGCTCGCATTGCCCCAGTCCCTGGGCCCTTGGCTCCCCGCCCTGAGCCCTCGGACCCTGCCCCCGCGTGGGGCCCGGACCCGGAGCGGGAGCGCGGGGCATGAGTACCATTCCGCCATCGTTGCCGCTTACCCGCACACAGAACAGGCCCCGGTCCGGTCATGTGGATAAACCGGAACGGGGCCTGAGTTGGCTGCCTGACGTGCTTAGGCGAGTTCGCTCGCCGAACGCTCGAGCTGCTCCAGCCAGGCCTGCCTCGCCTCGAGGGCTTCCTTGGCTGACTTGATCTTGCGCTCGTCGCCAGCCTTCTCGGCCTTTGCCAAGTCTTCCTTGAGGCCGGCAATGGCAGCTTCCAGCTGGGTCAGCGCGCTGTTGGTGCGCGCCTTCGTCTCAGGGTTGGAACGCTTCCAGTTCTCGTCCTCGGCCTCACGGACGGCGTCCTCGACCTTCCGGAGGCCCGCTTCGATGCGGCCCATGTCGGCACGCGGAACCTTGCCGGCTTCTTCCCAGCGGTCGCGGATGGACTGCAGCGCCTTCTTGGCGGCTGCGAGGTCCTTGATCGGCAGGAGCTCATTGGCCTCGGCCAAGAGCGCTTCCTTGACGACGAGGTTCGCGCCGTATTCCTGGTCGATCTCGTCGTTGGCTGCCTGCCGGTTGGTGAAGAAGACATCCTGCGCGGCGCGGAACCGCGCCCACAGGGCATCGTCGTCCTTGCGGCTGGCGCGGGGGGACGCTTTCCAGTCCTCCATCAGGCGGCGGTACTCGCCGGCGGCAAAGCCCCAGTCCGTCGATGAGGACAACGCCTCGGCCTCGGCAATGAGTTTTTCCTTGGCAGCCTTGGCTGCAGAATTGGTGCTGTCCAGCTGGGAGAAGTAGGCGCGACGGTGCCGGTCGAAGACCGTGCGGGCGGCGCGGAACCGCTTCCACAGGGCGTCCTCGTTGCTGCGGCCAAGCCGGACGCCGCTCTTCTGCGCCGTCTTCCAGCTTTCGAAGAGTTCGTTCATCCGGGCGCTGGAAGTCTTCCACTGGATCTGCGCCGGATCATGCCCGGCGATCTCCTCGGCCTCGGCCACGATGGCCTCGCGGGCGGCGAGTTCGGCGGCGCGGACGGCATCGTGTTCGGCCTTCTCGGCCTTCTCAAGCTCGCCGATCTGCGTCACGAGGGCGTCCAGCCGGGCCTCCGCGGAGCGGAAGTCACCCACCATATTCCGTTCGGCGAGCTGCTCCCGCAGGTGCGTAACGGTCTTCTGCATGTCCGTGGTGGGTGCCTTGGAGCTGACGCGCTGTTCAAGCAGGTCGATCTGGGCCACAACGTCGTCGAACTTCCGGGCGAAGTACCCCAGCGCCTCGTCGGCGCTGACCCCCGGGTACTGGCCGACGGGGTATTCCGTGCCGTCAATAGTCAGGAATACGTGGCCGTCGTCCTCCGCCCGGCCCCAGCGGGCTGCTTCGGCCAGTGAGGCTGCGGAGGACACGGCCGCCGGCGCGGGAGCCGGAGCGGCCGGGGACGGCTTGGCCTTGGGGCGGGCGGCGAATGCTGCCGGAGTCGGCGCGGGCCGGGGGGCCGGCGCCGGGCGCGGGGACGGCGTGGGAGCAGCAGCGGCCGGCGCGGCGGCTGGCGCGGCTTCTTCGGCCGGCTCAGCGGCAGGCGCGGCTTCTTCGGCCGGCTCGGCAGCCTCGGCGGCGTCGCTCGTGGCCGGCTCCGCAGTCTCAGCCGCGGCCGGCGCCGTCTCGCCGGCTACATCGCCGGACGCGTCCGGGGCAGCGCCAGCACCCTGGGCCAGGGTTGCCTCGGCTTCGGTTTCGTTGGCAGCAGCTGCTGCCAATGTTTCGTCGGATTTCTGACTCTCTGTCACCGCTAGAAGTCTTTCGCTTGGAGGGATACCGGACCACGGCCTTCAGGGCCGCGGCTGGTCACTTCAGTGAGAACGAGTCTATCGTGACTGGTTCCACAGGTGCGCCGTCGGTGGCGCTCCCGCCCGGTTTAAGTCCGGCGGCGGCGATCCTGCTCACCACGTCGAGCCCGGACGTCACCTTGCCCACCACCGTGTAGCCGCCAGCGGCATCGGCCGGAATGACCGTGTCCTTGTACACGATGAAGAACTGCGTTCCGTTGCTGTTGGCGTTGCCGCTGGTCCGGGCCACGGCGATCGTTCCCGCGGGGTACTTGTTGTCCGCCGGGGCGTTTTCCACCGGACCCCAGACGTAGGACGGATCGCTGCTGCCGTTGCCGGACTTGGAACCGCACTGCAGGACACCAAAGTTTTCGGCCGTGGTCAGCCGGTGGCAATTGAGGCCCTTGTAGAAGTTTTGGTCGGCCAGGGACTTGAAAACGGCCGCGGCCTGCGGAGCCTTCGTGCCATCGAGCTCAACGCCCAACGCGCCGCCATTCAGTTTCAGTTCGCCGGTAAAGGTCTTGCCCGCGGCGGTATCCGCTTTGGGGATGTTGGCGGCATTCGTCGCGGCAGCAGTCGCCGTGGCGGACGCTGACGGGCTCGCTAGTCCCTCCTGCGCGGCAGTGACCTCTTCTTCGGTCGGGTTTGAAGAAAAGACGGTGAGCTGCATGATCAGGGCCAGGGCAATCGCCCCTGCGCCGGCGCTGACAGCCAGAACGTTGTCACGCTTGCGGCGCTTGTCCTGGTCCCGGCGCAGACCGCGCCTGGCCTCCATCTGCTGGACGCGCCGCTTCGCCTCGCGGGCGCTGCGTGAACTGGGCGCCAATGGTCCTCCTGGTTGTAAGGCCGTGACCGCAACGGGCGGTGGGCGCCGTCGCGGTTACAGCTGCAAGCTGCCGGCAGTCCGCCGGGCCGGTCCCGTTGGAAGAAGCGGGCGCCGAACGCATAAACTGACTGCCGCACACAGTTTATGCACGACTGGCCGGTCTGCCGCCTATCTTCATTGCGTTTCGACAGAGAATGACCGAAGAAGACCGCGCCCGAAGATGCTGCGTCGCAACGACACACAGCAGTAGCAACTAGAGGAGAAAATTTCACCATGGCACGCACAGCCTCCCTGTCAGGATTCCCCGAGTGGCTTCCCGAGGAGCGGCTGGTGGAACTCCATGTGCTGGACACGCTGCGCCGCACATTTGAGCTCCATGGTTTCTCCTCGATCGAAACCCGTGCCGTGGAGACTGTCGGCCAGTTGCTGCGCAAGGGCGAAATCGACAAAGAGGTTTATGGCCTCAGCCGTCTCCAGGACGAGGAAGACGCAACGCCGAAGACCGATCACCATGCCTTGGCCCTCCACTTCGACCTCACCGTGCCGTTCGCGCGCTACGTCGTCGAAAACGCCGGGTACCTGGCGTTTCCGTTCCGCCGCTACCAGATCCAGAAGGTCTGGCGCGGCGAGCGTCCGCAGGAGGGACGCGCCCGCGAGTTCACCCAGGCGGACATCGATGTTGTGGGCGACGGCGACCTGCCGTTCCGCTACGACGTCGAGATCGCGCTGGTGATCGCCGAAGCCCTGAGCGCCCTGCCGATCCCCGACTTCCTGCTCCGGATCAACAACCGCAAGCTGGCCGAAGGTTTCTACACCGGGATCGGCCTGACGGACACCCCGGGCGTGCTGCGCAGCATCGACAAGCTGGAAAAGGTCGGGGCCGCAAAGGTTGCCGAGCTGCTCAAGGAAGAGCTGGGAGCCACCGACGAGCAGGCGCAGGCCGCCCTCAAACTCGCCGGGATCCGGACCAAGGACACGTCCTTCGTGGCACAGGTGCGGGCGCTGGGCGTCAGCAACGAGCTGCTCGAGGAGGGCCTGAACGAACTGGAGCAGGTCATCGCCGCCGCCGTCCAGCACGCCCCCGGGAGGGTGGTTGCCGACCTCAGCATCGCGCGCGGACTCGACTACTACACGGGCACCGTGGTGGAAACGGTCCTGGTGGGGCATGAGCAGCTGGGCTCCATCTGCTCCGGCGGTCGCTACGACGCGCTAGCCAGTAAAGGCAACCGCAAGTTCCCCGGCGTCGGGCTGTCCATCGGCGTGACCCGGCTGGTATCCCGGATTCTCAGTCAGGACCTCGCGAAAGCCTCGCGGTCTGTTCCGACGGCCGTGCTGGTGGCGCTGAACGATGACGAGAGCTGGGCAGCCGCACAGGACGTCGCCGCCCAGCTGCGCAGCCGCGGCATCTCCACCGAAGTCGCGGCGAAGGCGGAGAAATTCGGCAAGCAGATCAAGTTCGCGGACCGCCGCGGCATTCCCTTCGTCTGGTTCACTGACGACGACGGCAAGCACCAGGTCAAGGACATCCGCTCGGGCGAGCAGTACGACGCCGACCCGGCCACGTGGGCGCCGTCGGAGGAGGACCTGCACGTGCGGGTCACCACCGCGAACTAATTCCTTACACTGAACTGGTTCCTTACTGGGTACGGCGCCGCCGCAGGACGAGGAACCTCCCGGCCACTCCGGCGGCCAGCACCCCGGCCATGACCAGCATGGAGGCCGGCGGGAGCGTCACGGCCAGGACCACGCAGCCGAGGAAGCCCAGCACATTGAGCCAGCGCGGGGCGTGCCACGGCCGGCCGGGAAGGGTAAAGGCGGCGGCGTTGGCCACGGCGTAATAGATCAGCACGCCGAAGCTGGAAAACCCGACCACGGTCAGCACGTCGCGGGTCAGCAGCAAGATGATGACGACGGCGGCGACGGCCAGTTCTGCGACCAACGGGACGGTGTGGGCGCCGCCCACCCGGGCCAGCGGGGCGGGCAGGTCACGTTCCCTGGCCATCGCCAGGGTGGTCCTGCCTACCCCTGCGATCAGGGCCAGAAGCGCGCCAAGACAGGCGGCGGCTGCGCCGGCCTGGATGAAAGGGGCTCCGGCGCTGAGCCGGGAGTGCTCCACCGCGTCCAGCAGCGGCGCCGTCGAGCCCGCCAACTGCTGCGGCGGCAGGTGCCATTGCAGCAGGACGGCCAGTCCCAGGTAAATCACGAAGGCCCCGGCCAAGGCGGCTAGGATGGCGCGCGGGATGGTGCGGGCCGGATCCTTGACCTCCTCGCCCAGCGTGGCGACCCGGGCGTAGCCCGCGAACGCGAAAAACATCAGTCCCGCCGCCGGAAGGACGCCCCAGCCACCGGTCGTCGGTGCCGCTAGCGGCGCAAGCTCCCCGGCCGCGCCGGGGGCGCCTTCCGGGTGCGGGCCCAGCAGCGACGCCACTGCCACGAACACGAGCGTGGCCAGCACGACGGCGAGGAGGATTCTGGTCAGCAGCGCGGTCCGCGTGATGCCAAGCAGGTTGACGCCGGTGAGCACCACGACGGCGCCGATAGCCAGCGGCGTGGCGTAGGCCGGGGCGGCGTAGTGCCCGAACGTGAGCGCCATCGCCGCACAGGACGCCGTCTTGCCCGTCACGAAACCCCAACCCGCGATGAAGCCGGGCCACTCGCCCAACTGCCTGCGTCCATACACGTACGTGCCGCCGCTGGCGGGGTACTTGGCCGCCAGCTGCGCCGACGCGACGGCGTTGCAGTAAGCGATCACGCCCGCCACGGCCACGGCGAGATTGAGCAGCGGCCCGGCCAGGGCGGCGGCGGGGGAGAACACCACAAACACGCCCGCGCCGAGCATGGAACCGAGGCCGATCGCCGTCGAGTCCACCGCGCCGAGGCGGCGCTTGAGCCGCTGCTGGCCGGCGTGGCCGCCCGGCGGCATGCCGGGCGGGGTTCCGTGACGCCGGCTTGCCATGGCGGGAGGGGCCTTTCCAACGGGTAAACTCGAACGGGATCGTTCCTGCAGCGATCCTAAATCAGCATCACTTTTGATTTTCCCTCTTGTCTTCTTCAGAAAGGCGTGCTGTGCTGCGCACACATGACCTCGGATCCCTTCGCTCCGAGCACATTGGACAAACCGTAACCCTGGCCGGGTGGGTCGGCCGGCGTCGTGACCACGGTGGTGTCGCATTCGTTGACCTGCGTGATGCGTCCGGCGTCGCCCAGGTTGTCGTCCGCGAAGAGGAGGTCTTCCACGGCCTGCGCAACGAATACGTGCTGCAGATTGTCGGTACCGTCTCCCAGCGTCCCGAAGGCAACGAGAACCCGGCGCTTCCCACTGGTGAGATCGAGGTCATGGCCGAGAAGGTCACCATCCTCAACACCTCCGACCCGCTGCCGTTCCAGATCGACGAGCACGTTGAAGTGGGCGAGGAAGCCCGCCTCAAGCACCGCTACCTGGACCTGCGCCGCCCCGGCCCCGCCCGCAACCTGCGCCTGCGTTCGGAGGCGAACCGCGTGGCCCGCGAGCTGCTCCACCAGGACGGCTACGTGGAAATCGAGACCCCCACGCTGACCCGTTCGACGCCGGAAGGCGCCCGTGACTTCGTGGTCCCCGCACGTCTCGCACCGGGGTCCTGGTATGCGCTGCCGCAGTCCCCGCAGCTGTTCAAGCAGCTTCTGCAGGTGGGCGGCTTCGAAAAGTACTACCAGATTGCCCGCTGCTACCGGGATGAGGACTTCCGCGCGGACCGCCAGCCGGAATTCACCCAGCTTGATATCGAAGCCAGCTTCGTCGAGCAGGACGACATCATCCGCCTCGGCGAAAGCATCGTGAAGGCACTCTGGAAGCTCATCGACGTCGAGATCCCGACGCCGATCCAGCGCATCACCTACCACGACGCGATGGCCCGTTACGGTTCGGACAAGCCGGACCTGCGCTTCGGCCTGGAGCTCACCGAGCTGACCGAGTTCTTCAAGGACACCAACTTCGGCGTCTTCAAGGCGCCCTACGTCGGTGCCGTCGTCATGCCCGGCGGCGCCTCCCAGGCCCGCCGCGCCCTCGACGCCTGGCAGGAATGGGCCAAGCAGCGCGGCGCCAAGGGCCTGGCGTACGTCCTGTACAAGGAGGACGGCGAACTCGCCGGCCCCGTGGCCAAGAACCTGACCGACACCGAGCGTGCCGGCCTCGCCGACGCCGTCGGCGCCAAGCCCGGCGACTGCATCTTCTTCGCAGCCGGCGAGAAGACCCCGTCGCGTGCCCTCCTGGGCGCTGCCCGCGTGGAAATCGGCCACCGCACCGGCCTGATCAACCCTGCGGACTGGGCCTTCTGCTGGGTCGTGGACGCGCCGATGTTCGAACCCGCCGCAGCCGCAGTGGCCTCCGGTGACGTCGCCGTCGGCACCGGCAAGTGGACCGCAGTGCACCACGCGTTCACCTCGCCCAAGCCGGAGTACCTGGACAGCTTCGACCAGGATCCGGAGTCGGCGCTCTCCTATGCCTACGACATTGTCTGCAACGGCAACGAAATCGGCGGCGGCTCCATCCGTATCCACGAACGCGACGTCCAGGAACGGGTCTTCGAGCTCATGGGCCTGGACAAGGCCGATGCCCAGACCAAGTTCGGCTTCCTGCTCGAGGGCTTCAAGTTCGGCGCGCCCCCGCACGGCGGCATCGCCTTCGGCTGGGACCGCGTAGTCGCGCTGCTGGCCGGCGTGGAGTCCATCCGCGACGTCATCGCGTTCCCGAAGTCCGGCGGCGGCTTCGACCCGCTGACCCAGGCGCCCGCTCCGATCACCGCGCAGCAGCGCAAGGAGGCCGGCGTGGACTTCAAACCGGAAGCGAAGAAAGCCGCGCCGAAGGCAGAAGACGGCAAGAAGGACGAGGACGGCACCAAGTAGGCTGACGTCTAGATCAGGAAAGGCTCTCCGGGGAACCGGGGAGCCTTTCCTGTCAGTGAACTACGGAACGAATGCTGGGCGGAGGAGATCCCATGGAACCGGAATCGAAGCCGGCGTTTGAAGCACTGATGGACAGTGCGTGGCCCGCCGACGAGCGGGAGGAGTCCGGCGGCTGGGTGCTCCGCGCTGCCGCCGGCGTGACGCAACGGGCCAACTCCGTCTGGCCCCGGGAACCCGGCGGCGACCACCACCGGGTTCTGGCCACGCTCCGGGAGGCGCGCCTCTGGTACCGGACCCGCCGACTGCCGCTGATTTTCCAGGTGTTCGACAACCCGCGCTACGGGCCGCTGAACGCCGTCCTGGACGAGGAAGGGTTTACCCGGCAGTCCGAAACGCTGGTGCTGGTCCGGAGCGGCGGCACGGATTCACCGGCGACCGATCCCGGCGTCGAAATCGCTGCGGAGCCCTCCGCGGAGTGGCTGCGGCTGTGGTGGAGCGTGGACGGCCGCGGGAACGAAACTGCCCTCGCCGTCGCCCGGGGGATCCTCGAACGCTGCCCCTCGCTGTATGCCCTCGTCCGGGACGACGACGGCGTACCCGCCGCCGTCGGACGCCTTGCCTTGCTTCCCGGCGCTGCTGGTGGCGTTGGTGCCGGCGCTGCTGCGGGCACGGGCGGGCTGTACTGCATGGCCACGCGAGCGGACGCCCGCAGGCGCGGGCACGGCTCGCGGGTCCTGCAGGGTCTGCTGCGTGCAGGTGATGTCCAAGGCCTCGGCAGTTACTGGCTGCTGGTGACGGCCGCCAATGCCGGGGCCCGGGAACTCTACGCGCGCGCCGGCTTCCAGGCAGCGGGCCGGTACCTCTACCGGCAGGAACGGCCGAAGCGGCACCTGACCGGCTGCTGACGTCGCGTACCGCGCCGTTTCGACGGTTCCGTGCCCAGTAGACGTTTCGCAGCTCGAAACGGCAGGGAACCGGAACCTACCGGCCGGGCTGTGTCTCCTTGGCGGGCCGGTGAGCAAGTACGACCGCCTGAGGCGTGTTCTCGAGGGGACCGGGCTGGCGTGTCATCTGGGCGGTCACGTTGAAGCCCGCCGCCGTCAGATGTCCGGCGATAATCTCAGGTGTGAAGAGGTGCGCCGTCATCGACACGTCGTGCCCGTAGGCGCGCGAGAGATGCCGATGGCCTTCGCCCGCCTGGAAGCCGAGCAGGACGTAACAACCGGGTCATGCGGCCAGTCCCGCAGCCGGCATCGACCACCGGCCGGGTATTTCCCGCGGCCACGTGGGAGGCGAACGCTTCAATCATGCCGCGGTCCGTCGGTGCCTCGAAGCTGGCATCAGGCAGCAATTCCGCGTAGCTCCCTGCCACCGCGTCGTAGGCTGACCGGATGCTGTCGAGGCGATCATGGACATTCATCTGGACAGGCTACCGGGGTGGCTGGGTTCCGCTCTCATTCAGGGTGGCGCGCCGGCGGGGGCCGGAATGCGTGCCATTCGGAAGGCCGGCAGCAAGGGCACGGGCGTTGTCGCGATCGCGGCGGTACATCGCGGAGTGGTCGAGGAAATCGGATCGTCCTGTCGCTGCCGCGCGCCCGTCGGTGAATACGGCCAGCTCGTCGAGCCGGATCGCGAGGGTTTCAAAGACGTCCCGGTGCCCAAACTCGACGCCATATGCCTTGATCAAGGCGTCAAGCCGCGGCCATCTGTCATTTTCGCCCGGGGCATCCTCGCCACCGTTTTCTCCCAGCGGCACGAGCCGGTAGGCGAGGTAGGCGAAGTCCCAGATTCTCGGACCCGGTGAGGCGGTATCGAAGTCGATGAGCCCCACCAGTTGTCCATCGCGGAAGACCATGTTGTACGGCGCGGCGTCGTTATGGCACACGACTTCTACCGGGTGATGGGTCGGCAACTGCCACTGGAGGTCCGCCCGGGCAAGCCCGGCGCCGGCGTCGTGGGTGCGTCGCAGCAGTGTCCCGGCGCCGTGCAGGATCGACGGATCCCACACCCACTGCGGCAGCGGGTAGTGCGCCGCGTCGCCCGGCAGGAACGTAAGGATCTCCCGGCCGTCTTCGTCGATGCCGAGGACCTCCGGCACCTCGGTGACGCCCGCGGCTCGAAGGGCGTCGAGGAGCGCATGCACGGCGGGCGTCCACGGCCCGGTGCTTCGCCGCACCGTGTGGCCGACCCTCGTCACGAGGGTCGAGTTGCCGCCGGCCAGGAGCTCTTCGTCATCCACGGGTCCAATCTAACCCGGGGCCTCCAAACAGGAGCGCGGCCGCGGCACCCTGCCTGTTCGCCACGGGCAGCTGGACGACACGAGGTTTTCATAGTCGGCGCCACCCGGATGATTCTATGCACTCAGTGTATAGATGAGGGGGTGAACAACTCCCTGACCCTGCTGGGTCTCCTGAGCCGCGAGCCGAGCTATGGCTATGACCTCAAGCATTCCTACGACCGTTACTTCGGAACCGGCAAGGCGCTGGCTTTCGGGCAGGTGTATTCCACGCTGGCCCGAATGGTCCGCGACGAGCTGATCCGGGCGCTGGGTGATGAGACCGGCGGGGGTCCGGACCGCAAGAAGTACGAGATCACCACCGCCGGCCAGGACAGGGTACGTGCGTGGCTATTCACACCCGACGTTCCCTCGGAAACCCTGCAAAGCAACCTCTTTGCCAAGACCGTGATCGCGCTGCTGCTCGACGACGACGCCGAGCGGCTGCTGGATGTGCAGCGCGCGGAGCACATGAGCCGGATGCGGGCGCTGACCCGGCTCAAGCGCGACGCCGACCTGCTGCGGGTCCTGACGTGCGACCACGGCCTGTTCCACATCGAAGCCGACCTGCGCTGGATCGACCTCACCAGCGCCCGCCTGACCCAACTCAAGAAGGAGCTCCGGAGCGCATGAGCACCAAGGACGCCACGTCGCCCATCCTCACGGCCCGCGGCCTGCACCACGCGTTCGGGCAAACCGAGGCATTGCGGGGTATCGACCTCGACGTCCGCCCGGGGGAGGTACTCGCCGTCATGGGCCCGTCCGGATCGGGCAAGTCCACGCTACTGCACTGCCTCGCCGGGGTCCTCGTCCCCGACGGCGGTACTGTGACCTACCGTCCCGCCGGGCAGCCCCCAGTTGAGCTCCGTGCCCTCTCCGAGCCCAGGCGGACCCGGCTGCGGCTGACCGATTTCGGGTTCGTCTTTCAGTACGGGCAGCTGCTGCCGGAGCTGACGGCGGCGGACAACGTCACCATCCCGCTGCTCCTGGCCGGAACGCGTCGCCCGGAGGCGAGGCGCCGGGCGACGGACCTGCTGGAACGCCTCGGCCTGGAGGGGGCGGCCGCCAAGCTTCCCGGCGAACTGTCCGGCGGCCAGGCCCAGCGCGTCGCTGTCGCCCGCGCGCTCGTAATGTCCCCAGCGGTGTTGTTCGCCGATGAGCCCACGGGGTCGTTGGACTCCCTCGCCGCAGAGAACGTGCTGGCCCAGATGCTCGGACTGGTCCGTGAAGAGGGCACGACGCTGGTCATGATCACCCATGACGCGCGTACCGCAGCCTATGCCGACCGGGAGGTCATGGTGCGCGACGGCGTGGTTGGCTCCGGCTACCGGGTGTCCGCGTGAATCCCGGGTTGCTCCGGCTGGCCGTCGTCGGCAGCCGGTCCGCCTATGGCAGGCTTGCCGGAATCGCCGGAGGGGTCGCCGTCGGCGTCTGCCTGCTGTTGCTGTTGTGGGGCGGCGCGAACGGACTGGCCGCACGCGATGACCGCGGCGCGTGGCTTCGCGAGACCGGGCGCCCCTCTGTGACAGCTCCGCAAACGACGGACGATCCCACCGCTTCGGGGCCGGCCACCCCCGTGCCGCTGACCGCGGACACGATGCTCATGGAAGCCAACGCTGCCGAGATTTTCCGGGACCAACTGATCAACCGGCGCGATGTCGCATTCCTTGGCTTGAGCACCGTCAAGATCCCCGGGATCACCCACCCTCCGCAGCCGGGCCATTACTATGCATCTCCTGCGCTGCAGCGCCTGATCGAATCGACCCCTCGGGATGAGCTTGGAGAGCGATTCGGAACTTTCGCCGGCATAATCGACGATGCCGCCTTGCCCGGACCGGATTCCCTGGTCGTCGTAACGGGAGCCCCGGAAGCCGAGCTCCGCCAAAGCGGGCGCGCTTTCCTGGTGACGGACTTCACGACCGAACCCTACGGTGGCAGCGCGGCGGCCTACAGCACAGTGCTGTCCATTGGGGCCCTTGCGGTGTTGTTCCCCGTTCTGCTGCTGATCAGCATTGTCACCGGCCTGGGTGCAGCCCAGCGCCGCGAACGATTCGCCACGCTGCGCCTCATTGGCGCGTCACCGCGCACGGTTTCCCGCATCGCCGCCGCAGAAACTGCCGTCCCCAGCCTGATCGGCGGTGTGCTGGGCGTCGTGCTGGCAATCGCCCTGAGGCCGGCTGCCGCGCAAATACCCGTCAATGGCACGAGGATGTTCGCGGCCGACCTGACCTTCGGCTGGGCGGTGGCAGCCGCCGTCGTCGCTGTAGTGGTCGCGGCCTCCGCGTTCGTGGCCGCGCACCGCACTACCCGTGCGGGTATCGGCCCCCTCGGGGTGACAAGGGTGGTGCACGAAAAAGTGCCCACCATGTGGCGCGTCGTGCCCTTGGCCGCCGGCCTGGCAGCCATGGCCGCGGCTGTCGTCTTGATCCGGGTCCTGGACGCGCGGTTGCCTTGGCTTGAATCGCCGCTCCTTGTGGCCGGCTTTGTGCTGACGCTGGTGGGCATCGTGGTCATCGGGCCGTGGCTGACCCGCCTGGTGAGTCGGATCGCGTTGCGCCGGGCGCGGACCACGGCGGGAGTCATTGCCGCCAGCCGGATCCAAAAAACACCCGTAGCGACCTTTCGTTCCGTGTCAGGGCTAGTGGTCGCCGTGTTCGTGGTCTCCGTCTTCGCTGGAGGATCCAGCATCATCGAATCCACTGAGGCGCCTCCGGCCCGGCCCGGCCTGCTCCAACCCACCAGCCTCCACGCCACCGTCGGCACCGGACACACCCCGGGCCAGGTCGCGGAAACCGCCCGCCGGGCCGGCGAACTGCCCGGAATCCGGAGCGCCACCGTTGGCTACGGCCCGGCCGCCCTGTCCGCCCCGGACGCCGGACCGGAAATCTACCTTCGCGCCAAAGACGCTCCCGGCCTGGGATTCCAGGACATTCCTGCCACGGAGAGCGTCGCCGTCGATGCCTCGTTCCTCCACTACTGGACAACCCAGCCATTGGCGCTGACCCCGGCGCCAGCCGCCAACCTGGGCGAACTGGTGCCGGTGGTCATTGTGCTCGGCACCGACGGGAGCCCGGAGGCCATGGACCGCGCCCGGACAGCGCTCAACGGTTCAGGCGTTACAGCCATCCCTGCCGCTGCCCCGTCGGACAACAGCCTGCAGTCCACCACACGCCTGATTCAGGGACTGGCGGTGCTCGCGTACCTCGGCATGTTTGTAGCGATCGCGATCGCCGGCTTGTCCCTGGCCGTCGCCACCGCCTCCGCCATTCTGGACCGGCGGAGGGTGCTCAGGCTGATGCAGCTGATGGGGATGCCGGCATCCGTCCTGCGCCGGATCGTCACCCGTGAAGCGGCCGTCCCGCTCCTGACCGTGCTGCTGCTCTCGGTCGGCCTCGGATTCCTCGTGGCCTGGCTGATGGTGACATTCATCGACGACACCTACCGGATGGCTTGGCCGACGCCTGCCTATTTCACCGCCCTGGGCCTCAGCCTGCTCCTGGCGCTCGGGGCCGTCATCGCCACATTCAGTCTCATCCGCCCCAATGCGGCAATGACGGCCACACGCTTCGAATAAGCCGGGCGCTGCACGAAACGGCACGTCGCCGCGGGAGATGCAGGAAGCATGGAATTGTCGCCCCGGGGTTGACGAACGGGCCCGGCGGTCCCATGCTGGAGCCATGTCAAGTAACCCCAGGGGTGACAAGATGGCCGGTTCGGCTTCCGATGCCGAGTGGGAGACTGTGCTGGCCTACCGCCCGCCGGAGGACGGGTCCCGGGATGCCGCCGCGGCGCGGTTCACCGCGGCAGGTGTCGGGGCCGCAGACGTGCGTGCGGCTCTGTCCGACGGCGGCGACGCGCTCTACGAGGCCGCGCGGCACCACGGCGCTGACTGGGCCGAGCCTTTTGGCGGAAATCTGGCTGTTGCCCTGCTCGCGGCGGAGATCAGCGTTTTCGCCGCGCATGTGACGTCACGGGCCTCCGGCATCCGCTCGGAGGCGGTTGCCCAGCTTCTGGAGGACTACAGCGCCGTCACCGTGGCTGGTGAACTCGGCGTCTCACGCCAGAAGGTCTACGAGATTGCCCGTGCCGGCCTTCGCCCACCACATTTCGACAACGTGCCCTGGAGGACTCCGTGAAGCCGATCGAAGAGCAGGTCCAACTGCCCGACCCGCAGCAACGATTTCTCGTCCATCCTCTGGACCTGCCGGCGGCCCGGGGCGAGTACCTGAAAGGTTGGTGGCTGGGGATCGCGGCCACGCCGCAGGTGTTCACCGCCCTGCTGGCGGGATTGTGGGCCGTCAGCAACAACTACGTCACACCCGTCGTCGCGCCGCTACTAGGCACCGTCATCGCCGGTTTCGTCGGTTCGCGGTTCACGCGGGCCGCGTGGGACTACATCCCGCGCCGGCGCCACGACACGCACCGGCGGCTGACGCGCCTGGCCGTCGCGGCGGCCGCGATCAAGGCCCTTGCACTGTTGGCGGGCTTGCTCATCTTCCTGTTCTGGGCGGACGCCCAGGACTTCAGCGGCAGCTTCAGCTCCTACCCGCTGGGGGCAGGCGCAGCCCTCGTCCTGGTTCTGGCGGTGGACCTGGCAGTGGGATGGGGCCGCGGCCAGTCGGAACTGCCCGAACTACTGGGCGGCCTGTTCACGCTATTCGTGGCGGCCGGGGCCGTCTGGGCCGGACTCGCGGTGTTGCTCGACCAGGCGAACCCCCTCCGATGGAGCAGCCTCCTGGCTGGGGCCGGCACGCTGGTCGTGTTCTGGGTCGGGTGGCTGATCTACTCGGCCTGGCACTTCCGCCGTAACCACGGCTGACCTTTCGGCGAGGCCAGCGGGGCAGCTGCGGTCCGGAAACCGCGCGACGGTGCGGCTTGCGTGCGGCGTGCGGCGTGCGAGGGCGGGGCGGGGGACGGGGGACGGCGGGCTACGCCGGGGGATCGGTGACCTGGATCCGCACCGCACACAGGTCCGCGGCGGCCTTCTTCAGGACGGCGGCCCGGGGATCGGGGACGTCAAGGAAAGGCAGCCTGGACAGCGCGGCGTACTGCTTCAGGACCGGCTCGGCGAGGACCTGCTCGGCGAGGGTCCGGTCACCGCCGGGCGCCAGGTACTCGATCCGGTGGTCCGCAAAGATCCTGGCGGCGTGCTCCGCTACTGCCTCCACGAGGGCGTCGGCCTGGTTCGCGCGACGGCGGGCGAAGCGTTGCTGGGACCAGCCGCCCGCCGCTGTCCGGGACTGGACGTGCCGGGTGCCGGTCTTGGAGGCCAGCACCGCGCCGGCGCTGACCACGGCCACGGAATAGCCGCCCCGGCGGACCAGGACTGCACCGAGCGTCCGCGGTTGCGAGGCGAGCGAGCCCACGCGGGACACCGCGTCAGCGCCCCGGCCCGGCCGCCCGTCAACCGGCCACGGCGGTGTAAGCAGGGCAGCGGCGCCGTCCGCGGCGCGCAGCCGTAGGCCGGCGTCGAGCTCCTCTTCCACCAGCGCGCCGTGGCTCGCCGCGAAGCGCTCCACCCAGCCGGGCAGCCGGGCGCCGGAAACAAAGGCCACGCGGGTTTCGGGGCTGGGCATGGCGGGCTCTCCGTTGCGGGGTGAGGAGTGAGGGGGAGGGGTGACGGGTGTCAGGGCGGGCCGGAACTAGAAGTAGCCTATCTATGTGGATGATCTCTTTGGCGCAGGGCGGGAAGACGACGACGCCGACGGCAGTAACGACGTCGGTGTTGCCGACTCCACCGACGCCCGTTCCGCCGCCGGGAACGCCTCGCCGCGGAGCCCCCTCGCCGTCCGGATGAGGCCGCGCACCCTCGATGACGTGGTGGGCCAGCAACACCTGCTGGGCCAGGGCTCCCCGCTGCGCCAGTTGGCCGCCGGCTCCGATGCGACCGGCCCGGCCGGGCCGAGCTCCGTGATCCTGTGGGGTCCCCCGGGCACCGGAAAGACCACCCTGGCCCACGTGATCGCCAAGGGCCCCGGCCGCAAATTCGTCGAACTTTCGGCGATCACCGCCGGCGTCAAGGACGTCCGCCGCGTGATGGACCAGGCCCTGACCGCGCGCGACCTGTACAGGACCACCACGGTGCTGTTCCTCGACGAAATCCACCGCTTCAACAAGGCACAGCAGGATGCGTTGCTTCCCGGCGTGGAGAACCGCTGGGTGGTGCTGGTGGCGGCGACGACGGAGAACCCCTCGTTCTCCGTGGTGTCCCCGCTGCTGTCCCGCTCGCTGCTGCTGACCCTCAAGCCGCTCACCGACGCCGACGTCGAGGGCCTGCTCCAGCGGGCCGTCACGGATGCCCGCGGCCTGAACGGCAAGGCAGAGCTCAGCCCCGAAGCCCTGGCGCACCTCGTCCGGCTCTCCGGCGGGGACGCCCGCCGTGCGCTGACCGCGCTCGAGGCGGCCGCCGGCGTCGCATTCGGGGACGGGGACGACGTCGACGGGATCGCCGGCACAGTCGCCGGGGCGCCCGCTCCCGTGCAGATTGAGCTCAAGCACACGGAGCGGGCCCTGGATGTCGCTTCCGTTCGCTACGACCGCGCCGGGGACCAGCACTACGACGTCGCCAGCGCGTTCATCAAGTCCATCCGGGGCTCCGACGTCGACGCCGCACTGCATTACCTCGCCCGGATGCTCGAGGCAGGGGAGGACCCGCGGTTCGTGGCCCGACGGATCGTGATCTCCGCCGCCGAGGATGTCGGCATGGCGGATCCGACGGCGTTGCAGACCGCCGTCGCGGCCGCCCAGGCAGTCCAGCTCATTGGCATGCCCGAAGGCCGCATCATCCTCGCGGAGGCCGTGGTGCACCTAGCCACCGCGCCGAAGTCCAACGCCGCGTACATGGGAATCAACCAGGCGATCGCCGACGTCCGCGCCGGGCTCGGGAACGGGATTCCCGCCCACCTGCGCGACGCCCACTACCCCGGCTCCAAACAGTTGGGCCACGGCGCGGGCTACAAATACGCCCACGACGCCCCGCACGCCGTGGCCACCCAGCAATACCCGCCCGATGATCTGGTGGGCCGGAATTATTATCAGCCCACCGCCAACGGCGCGGAACGCGACATCGCCACCAGGCTCGAGCGGCTTCGGAAAATCATCCGCGGCCAGTAGCCGGTTGGAGAGCAAGCCCTGACCAGCGGCGGTCCCGCCGCGGTTGTGCGGGGCCGGAATCCGCCGTTGACATGGCGGCCAAGAGGTCTAACGTGGAAAATACGTCAGCACGGATCTGCTGACTGTTCGTGCGACGCAGGGGACAGCGCAGCCCATTCCGCCGGTCCGACATGCGAACCCCAGACTTAGGCCGGCTTCGCTCCACCAAGGTCTTCCGCCCGCCCCGAGAGTCCCCGCCCCCGTCCCAGTTTTTCCCAAGTGAGTGTCCCATGAGCATCAACTGCGTCACCGCCATGGCAGTTAAGTCGTTTGATGTGCCCGACAGGAAACGTTGCCCCGACAAGGCCGAAATTGACCTTTGCACAGTGGACGACTACTCGGTGGCCAGGTTGATCCTCGGCCCGGGCTGGCGGTGGTCGTGGAACACCAGACCCTACGAGCTGACCGACGTCTGCCAGCACCACCATCTGGGTTTTTGCATTTCCGGAAGCATGGAGGTGGAAACTGCCGAAGGGTTGCATTCGACGATCCACGCCAACGACACCTACGCGATTCCGCCGGGCCACGACGAGTGGGTGGTGGGCCAGGAGCCGTTTGTAGCCGTGGAATTCCTGGGTGCGGCGTCATTCGGGCGCAGGGGCAGCCGGGGCGTGCACGCACGCATCTGACTTCGATGCCGGCTTCGGGCCACGGGCCCCGTCATGGTAGGCTAGTTCGTTGTCTGGCAAGGCACGGACGCGCAATCCATCAAATTTTGGAAAATCATTGAATTTGATCCGGGTTGCCCTGTGCCCAGTAGCAAAAGGCAGCGGTTGGCCGATGCTCTCCATCGTGGAGGCCAGTAACACTGACACACCGCAGATATTGGAAGGACACAAGTGGCTAACAACACTCGTGCTCGCCGTACCGCACGCCTTTCGCGTGCACTCGGCATCGCTCTGACCCCCAAGGCCGCCAAGTACATGGAGCGCCGCCCGTACGGTCCCGGTGAGCATGGCCGTGCCCGCAAGAAGCAGGACTCCGACTACGCCGTACGTCTGCGCGAAAAGCAGCGTCTGCGCGCCCAGTACGGCATCCGCGAAGCCCAGATGACCCGTGCCTTCGAAGAAGCACGTCGCACCAAGGGCCTGACCGGTGAAAACCTGATCGAACTGCTCGAAATGCGTCTCGACGCCCTCGTGCTGCGTGCCGGCTTCGCCCGCACCATCGCCCAGGCCCGCCAGCTGGTTGTGCACCGCCACATCCTCGTTGACGGCATCCGCGTTGACCGTCCGTCTTTCCGCGTCGGCGAGGGCCAGCTGGTCCACGTTCACAGCCGCAGCGAGACCATGCCTCCGTTCCAGGTCGCAGCAGCCGGCGCCCACCGCGACGTCCTGCCGATCGTTCCGGCTTACCTGGACGTCAAGCTTGACGCCCTGCAGGCCCGCCTGGTGCGCCGCCCGAAGCGTTCCGAGATCCCCGTGACCTGCGAAGAGCAGCTCGTCGTGGAATTCTACGCACGCTAAATTCAAGGCAACACCTACAAAGAAGCCCGTGGCAAGCGCCGCGGGCTTCTTTGTATGTAAGGTACTTGGGGGAGTTCCCCGGGAGCCGGTTCTGGCTGCAGGTTGCAACAGCCGGCTGGAACCGTCCGGGACCGGACGCAACGAGCAGTTTTCCACTGAAGTTCAAGGAGATGAGTGTCTATGTCTGGTGGCGATATTGCCGGCCTGATCGCGGCTGGGGTGTTTGCACTGCTGGTCTTGCTGCTCGCAGTGCCGATCCTGAAGCTCGGCGGAGTATTTGACGAAATGCGAACCACCATCCGCTCCATCAGCGACGGCGCCACCCCGCTGATGGACGAAGTCACCGCCACGGTCTCCACCACCAACCAGCAGCTGAAGAAGGTCGACGGCATCTCCAACAACGTCTCGGACGCCTCCGCCAACATCTCGGCGCTGTCCTCGCTCATGGCCGCCACCGTGGGCTCGCCGCTCATCAAGGTGGCTTCCTTCAGCTACGGCGTGCGCTCGGCCTTCACCACCCGCAAAAAGCCCGCTACCGGCCGCCGCAGCCGCTAAGCCCTCTAGGAGTTCCTGACATGAACCGAATCATCTGGATGGGAATCGGCGTCGCGATCGGCGTCATCGCGTTCCGCAAGATCAGTGCAACCCAGTCCGCCCTGAGCCCCGAGGGCCTGAACCGGGCCGTGGGACGGCTGGCGGACGGCCTCTACGATTTCGCGGATGCCGTCCGTGAAGGCATGGGCGAGCGGGAAGCGGAACTCCGTTCCGCGCTCGGCGTCGACACCGCCATTGGGGGAGGCGTGGACGCGGCCCTCGCGGGCGGCATCGCGGCCCGCCGGGATGCAGTCCGGCGCTAGCCGGGAGAGAATTAGTAGATACGGCGCCCGCCAAGGGCGCGCCGGCACGGACCCCGGGACCTGCACTGTCAGGCCCGGACGGGTGCCGGGACTCAGCTTGTCCCGCGCAGCACAGACGCGGGCCACACCACGCAGTGAATATTGAAGGGTAAGAAATCAGCTCATGAAGTCGCAGGAGATCACCAAGCGCTGGATCGACTTTTTCGTCAGCAAGGGACACACCGCAGTGCCCTCCGCATCCCTGGTCTCCAGCGACCCCTCCCTGCTGTTCACTGTGGCCGGCATGGTGCCGTTCATCCCGTACTTGACCGCGCGTGAGGAGGCGCCCTACCAGCGGGCCACCAGCGTGCAGAAGTGCATCCGCACCGGTGACATCGAAGAGGTCGGCAAGACCGCCCGCCACGGCACGTTCTTCCAGATGTGCGGCAACTTCTCCTTTGGCGACTACTTCAAGGAAGACGCCATCAAGTTCGCGTGGGAGCTGCTTACCACCAGCGTCGACGACGGCGGCTACGGCCTGGCGCCGGAGCGGCTCTGGGTCACCGTCTATGAGGAGGACGACGAAGCCAAGGAGCTGTGGCTGAAGAACACCGGAGTGCCGGCTGAACGCATCCAGCGGATGGGCAAGGCCGACAACTACTGGTCCACCGGCCAGCCCGGCCCCGCCGGTCCCTGCTCGGAGATCTACTACGACCGGGGCCCCGCCTACGGCGTCGAAGGCGGCCCGCTCGCTGACGAGACCCGGTACATCGAGATCTGGAACCTGGTCTTCATGCAGTACCAGATCGACAATGTCCGCTCGAAGGTGGACTTCGACATCACGGGCGAGCTGCCCAAGAAGAACATCGACACCGGCCTCGGCATGGAGCGCCTCGCGATGATCCTGCAGGGTGTCGAGAACATGTACGAGACCGACCAGGTCCGGCCGGTGATCGACAGGGCGGCCGAGCTGTCCGGCAAGGAATACACCTCTGCCGAGACCGACGAGGACCCGCACCACGCCGACGACGTCCGCATGCGCGTCGTCGCCGACCACATCCGCTCCGCCCTCATGCTGATCGCCGACGGCGTGACCCCCTCCAACGAGGGACGCGGTTACGTGCTGCGCCGCCTGATCCGCCGCGCCGTGCGCTCCATGCGCCTGCTCGGCGTCGACCGGGCCTGCCTTCCGGAGCTGCTGCCGGCCTCAAGGGACGCCATGAAGGGTGTCTACCCGGTCGTGGAGACCGACTTCGAGCGCATCAGCCGGATCGCCTACGCCGAGGAAAAGGCCTTCCTGCGCACCATCGCTTCCGGTACCGCCCGGCTTGAGGACGCCGTCAAGGAGTCCAAGTCCGCCGGCCGGCCGCTCTCCGGCGCCGACGCCTTCGCCCTGCACGACACCTACGGCTTCCCCATCGACCTCACCCTCGAAATGGCCGAGGAAGCCGGGCTGAAGGTCGACGAACCCGAGTTCCGCAAACTCATGCTCGAACAGCGCCAGCGCGCCCAGGCCGACGCCAAGGGCAAGAAGGGCGCCCACGCGGACCTCAGCGCCTTCCAGGAGCTCCTGGCCCAGGGCGAGACTGTCTTCACCGGCTACACGGACCTGACGGGCGAGTCCAAGGTCCGCGGCATCCTCTCCGGCGGGCAGAAGGTCGCGCAGGCCTCCACGGGCGACGAGATCGAACTGGTCCTGGCCGAGACTCCGTTCTACGCCGAGGCCGGCGGGCAGGCCGCCGACACCGGCCTCATCACCGGCGACGGCTTCGTCGTCGAGGTGCTGGACGTCCAGCGTCCGGTCAAGGGACTCAGCGTGCACAAGGCGATCGTCCGTGAAGGCGAAATCGGCGCGGATTCCCTCGTCCAGGCCGCCGTCGACCGGGAACGGCGCCACGCCGCCGAGCAGGCGCACACGGGTACGCACATCGTGCACGCGGCCCTGCACCAGATCCTCGGCCCGGAAGCCCTGCAGCGCGGCTCGTTCAACAAGGCCGGCTACCTGCGTTTCGACTTCGCCTGGGGCGAAGGCCTGAGCGCCGCCACCCGGTCCGAAATCGAGGAAGTCTCCAACCTCGCCATCCGGAACAACTTCCAGGTGGAGACCAAGGTCATGGGGCTCGCCGAGGCCAAGGCGCTCGGCGCCATGGCATTGTTCGGCGAGAACTACGGCAACGAGGTCCGGGTCGTGGAGATCGACGGCGCCTGGTCCCGCGAGCTCTGCGGCGGCACCCACGTCGACAACACCTCTCTGATCGGCAGCCTGTCCCTGCTCGGTGAGCAGTCCGTGGGCTCGGGAAACCGCCGCGTCGAAGCCTTCGTGGGCATGGACGCCTTCCGGCACCTCGCCGCCGAACGCGCCCTTGTCACCGAGCTCACGGAAATGCTGAAGGTCCCCTCCGGACTTCTCGCGGACCGGATCGCCACCACGCTGACCAAGCTCAAGACCGCCGAGAAGGAACTTGAGCGGCTGCGCAAGGAGCAGCTGACAGCCGCCGCGGCCCAGCTGGTGGGCACCGCCCGGGACGCTGCCGGCGTCAAGGTCATTGCGCACGACGCCGGCCAGATCGGCGGAGCGGATGACCTGCGCGGCCTGGCGCTGGACCTGCGGACCCGTCTCGGCTCCGAGGCCGCCGCCGTCGCCGTCGCTGGCGTCAGCAACGACCGTCCCGTGATCCTGATCGCCACGAACGAAGCCGCCCGGACCGCCGGCGTGAAGGCCGGCGCCCTGGTGCGCCTGGCCGCCGGTGTGCTTGGTGGCGGCGGCGGCGGCAAGGACGACGTCGCCCAGGGCGGCGGTACGGACGCCGGCAAGGTCGGGGCTGCCCTCAGCGCCGTCGTGGACGCCATTACGCGGCGATAGCGGATCCGTCTATGTCTGAAGGTGCTGCTGCCGGCGTCTACCCCCGGGGCGTGAAACTTGGGGTGGACGTCGGCACCGTCCGCGTGGGCGTCGCCATCTGCGACCGTGACGGAATCCTGGCCACCCCGCTGCGCACGCTGCAGCGGAATGTGAAAAAGAACACCGACGTGCGCATCTTGGCCGGTTTGGCCGGTGAGCTGGACGCCGTGGAGATTTTCGTAGGACTGCCACGCACCATGAAGGGCGAGGAGCACGCCTCGGCAAGGATGGCCACGGAGTACGCGCAGTTGCTGGCCGGTACCTTGCAGGACGCCGGAAGCGACATTCCGGTGCGCCTGGTCGATGAGCGGCTGAGCACCGTGACCGCCCACCGCAACCTGCACGAGGCTGGCATGAGCAGCAGAAATCACCGTACAGTGGTTGATCAGGTTGCGGCGGCAGGTATTCTGCAACATGCGATTGATATGCAAAAGGCCAGGGGAACGGAGGTCGGAAACCGCGTGTACGCGGAGTCTGCGCCGGGGCCGACCGGAGGCGGCGCACAGGCCGGCCCGGGAGTACAGACGCACTCTTCAGAACATGGAAGGCTACAGTGAGCCCGGTCAACAATGACGACTCCTCCGGTGGTGCCCCTAGCGGTGCCGGCCTGCCGCTGACGCGTAAAGAGATCAGGGCCCGCGAAAAACTCCTGGCAACGCAGGGGTTCAGCAGGATCCCGCCGCAGGCCTTCGAGACAGGGCAGGACGTTCCGGACCGCGACCCCGAGCCGTCCACCCTGCCCCCGGAGAGCGGCCGGACCGCGTCCCCGCAATTGCCCGAGGCGGCGCCTGAACTGGCCAGCGGAGCCCCGGAACTTCCCGGCGAAGCACCAACAGTGCATGAAGAAGCCGTGCATGAAGAAGCCGTGCATGAAACGGCAGTGCATGAAGAAGCCGTGCACGACGTCCCCGCCGAACACCCCCCCGCAAGCTCAGCCGGAGCTGACGAAGAGGCAGCCCGTCACGACTTCACGCAGCTCATCCCGGTGCGCCAGGTCCCCGACTCTGCCGATGCTAACGGCGGCAATGCTGCCGGCGATGATGCTGCCCGCGACGACGCCGTCTATGCGGCGGCAGGCCACGCGGCCCACCACAGAACGGCTACCCACGGCGGCGGCCGCAGCGGCAGCTTCGCGCTGTACCCCCACGATGAGGCGCCCCATGATTACGAGGACGGCGACACCGGCGCCTACCACCATGCGGGCGCGCATCCGGAAGCCGAGTACCACGGCGAATCCGGCCACGACCTGATGGCCGGAGCCGTCCGTTACGACAAGGTTCCGTCCAAGAAAGTCCGCCGGCGGCGGCGCTTCCTGGCCCTCGTGCTGACCCTGACCGTGTTCGTCATTGCCATCGCCGTCGGAGCGCAGTTCCTCAAGCCGCTCTTGGGCGGCGACACCCTGGCGGACTACCCCGGGCCCGGCACCGGCCAGGTCACCATCACCGTCGAGCCCGGCGCGGGACCGAAGTCGGTCGCGACCGAGCTGCAGGAGAAAAAAGTCGTGGCGAACGCCGACGCGTTCATGAAGGAGTTCGCAGCATCCGGCGGTGCCTTGAGCCCCGGTACCTTCTCAATGCGCCAGGAAATGAAGAATTCCGATGCCGTGTCCGTGCTGCTCAACAACGAGCAGGGCAAGGTCATGTACTTTGCCCTCAGTGCCGGATTGCGG
This sequence comes from Arthrobacter sp. NPDC058192, assembly GCF_042883665.1. Lineage (NCBI taxonomy): Bacteria > Bacillati > Actinomycetota > Actinomycetes > Micrococcales > Micrococcaceae > Arthrobacter > Arthrobacter sp. NPDC058192. Next base: position 118,436 of record NZ_JBHVVJ010000013.1, read on the forward strand.
GTCAGCGAGTCCCTGCAGGCAATTTCCGAGGGCACCGGAATTCCGGTCGCGGACTTGAAGGCGCTCAGCGATGCGCCGGCGCAGTTCGGCGTCCCGTCCAAGGCGAAAAATCTCGAAGGCTTCCTGGCGCCGGGGGAGTACCGCTTCCCGCTGGGCACCTCCGCCAAGGACATTTTCCAAAAGCTGGTCGGCAACACCCTGGCTGAACTCAAGGCCCAAGGCGTCACCAATCCCGCCAAGCAATACGATGTCCTTACTGTCGCCAGCATCGTCCAGGCCGAAGGCGGCCAGGCCGAGTACGGCGACGTCGCCGGCGCCATCTACAACCGCCTCAAGCCCAACAACACCGAGACCAATGGGCTCATCCAGTCCGACGCCACGGTCACGTACGGACTCGGCATCCGCAGCTTCCACATCGACGAAGACCAGAAGGCGGACAAGTCGAACCCGTACAACACGTACGCCAACCAGGGCCTGCCTGCCGGGCCGATCGGATCACCCGGCAAGACGGCCATCGATGCCGCCGCGAAGCCCAAGTCCAACAATTACCTCTACTGGGTCACCATCAACTTGGACACCAAGGAGACTAAGTTCTCCAAAACCCTGGCTGAACACAACGGCTACGTGGAGCAGTACAACGCTTGGTGCGCGGCCAACCCGGGACGTTGCGTATGACGCTGCGGGCGGCCGTCCTCGGGCATCCCATCAGCCATTCAAAGTCGCCGGCGCTGCACCGGGCCGCGTACGCCTACCTGGGCGTGGACTTCACCTACACAGCCATCGACGTGACGGAGGCTGCCCTGCCGGGGTTCATGCGGCAGGTCAGGGACGAAGCGGGCGGCGGCTGGCGGGGGCTCTCGGTGACCATGCCGCTCAAATCGGCCATGGTGGCGGAAGTGGACGAGGTCCGCGGCGTGGCCCGCGTGCTTGGCGTCGTCAATACCGTTGCTTTCGAACCCGCCGGCCCTGATTCTGGTGGTCAAACCCGGCTGGTGGGGTACAACACCGACGTTGCCGGTATCGTCAACGCGCTCCGGCACGCGGGGGCGGCCTCCGCACCCACGGCGGCGGTCCTCGGCGGCGGCGGGACCGCGGCGGCTGCCATCGCCGCGCTCAAGGAGCTGGGGGCGGTCTCCGCCGACGTGTTCGTGCGCGACGTCGGCCGCGCCGCCGAGGCGCGCGCCGCGTCTGCCGCCGTGGGCCTCCCTGTGCAGGTGCTTCCCCTTGCCGGGGCGGCCGCGGCTGTCGCCGCCGCCGACGTCGTTATCTCCTCGCTTCCGCCCCGGGCAGCAGACGCGCTGGCCGGGGAGCTGGCAGCGGAACTGGGCGAAGAAAGCTCGGCCCGGCCGGGCGTCCTCCTGGATGTCGCCTACGACCCGTGGCCCAGCCGGATCGCTGCAGCCTGGCAGGAGTCGGGCGGATTTGTGGTTCCCGGCCTTGAAATGCTCATCTACCAGGCGGTGGAACAAGTGCGGCACTTCACTGGGTTGGGCGAGACCATGCCGGCCGGGGTCATAGATGTGATGTGTGACGCAGTGGGGGCGCCCCGACGGGTGTTCTAAGCACCCGACATGGCAGGATGGAAGCATGTTGCGTTGGTTGACTGCCGGAGAATCCCATGGCCCGGCACTGGTCGGAATTATTGAAGGCGTGCCCGCCGGTGTGGAACTCACCAGCGAGCACATCAGTGCGGCCCTGGCCCGCAGGCGGCTCGGCTACGGCCGCGGCGCACGGATGAAATTCGAGCAGGACGTGGTCGCCATCCTCGGCGGCGTCCGTCACGGCCTGACCCAGGGCGGCCCGGTCGCCATCCAGGTCGGGAACACCGAGTGGCCCAAGTGGGAACAGATCATGTCCTCGGATCCCGTGGACCCCGACGTCCTGGCCGACCAGGCCCGGAACGCCCCCCTCACCCGGCCCCGCCCGGGCCACGCCGACTTCACCGGCATGCAGAAATACGGCTTCGACGAGGCCAGGCCCGTGCTGGAGCGCGCCAGCGCCCGTGAAACCGCCACCAGGGTTGCGCTCGGCGCCGTCGCCGCGGCGTTCCTCAAGCAGCTCGGCATCGAGCTCGTCTCCCACACGGTGTCCATCGCCAGTGTTGCCGTGCCCGAAGGCCGCCCGCTGCCCGTTCCGGGCAACGTGCTGGCGCTCGACGCCGATCCGCTGCGCTGCTTCGACCGTGAAACGTCGGACGCCATGGTGGCCGAGGTCGACGTCGCGCACAAGGAAGGCGAAACCCTCGGCGGCGTCGTGGAAGTGCTGGCCTACGGGCTCCCGCCGGGACTCGGCAGCTACGTCCATTGGGACCGGCGCCTCGACTCGCGCCTGGCCGCGGCCCTCATGGGCATTCAGGCCATCAAGGGCGTCGAGGTTGGCGACGGCTTCCTCACAGCCGCCCGCCGCGGCTCGGCCGCCCACGACGAGATCGTCAAGGACGCGGACGGAAAGATCATCCGGACGTCCAACCGCGCCGGCGGCATTGAAGGCGGCATGAGCATCGGCGACGTCCTGCGCGTCCGCGCCGCCATGAAACCGATCGCCACGGTGCCGCGCGCCCTCAAGACTGTCGACGTCAGCACCGGTGAGGCCGCCAAGGCCCACCACCAGCGCTCTGACGTCTGTGCCGTCCCGGCCGCGGGCGTCGTGGCCGAGGCCATGGTGGCCCTGGTGATCGCCGAGGCCGTCGCGGAGAAATTCGGCGGTGACTCCGTGCAGGAGACCGCCCGCAACATCAAGGGTTACCTGGACAGCATTCCGGCGTCCCTGGACTCGATCGGCCACTAGTGCCAGCCTGGAATACCGACGCGCCCTCCGCCGCAGCAAAACCCGCGACGGAGCACCGCGGCCCGATCGTCCTGATCGGACCGATGGCGGTGGGAAAATCGGCGATCGGACACCAGCTCGCGCAGCACCTGGGCTCCGCCTTCGTGGACACCGACGCCGTCGTGGTGGCCCAGCACGGATCGATTGCCGAGATTTTCGCCAGCCGGGGGGAGCACGCCTTCCGCGAACTCGAAGCCCGGGCCGTCTCCCGGGCGATCGAGGAAGCGGGAGGCAGCAGCACCGTCATTTCGCTGGGCGGCGGGGCCGTCCTTGACTCCGGTACGCAGCAGCTCCTGGGCCGCTGTACCGTGGTGTACCTCGAATGCGATGCCGAGACCGTGGCGGAGCGCATTGCCAGGAACTCGGGCCGGCCGCTCCTGGCCGGCGACGCCATGGGACGCTGGCGGACCTTGTTCGCCACCCGGCAACCCGTTTACGAACGGCTCGCCGATCTGGTTCTCGACGTCCGCAGCGGCAGCGTTCCGGAACTGGCCCGCCGGCTGGAAGACGCGCTGGGGGAGTACGCGGCGGCGAAAGCCACCGCCGTGCCCGCACCAGCGTCAACAAAGGAAGTTGAATAGTGAGTACCGAATCAACCGTCATCAAAGTCACCGGCCAAACGCCCGGCGAAAACTACGACGTCGTAGTGGGCCGCGGGCTCCTGGCCAGCGTGCCGGGTCTGCTGGGTGAGCGCGTCAAACGCGTCCTGGTCATCCACCCGCGCGCGCTGCGGCTCACCGGCGACACCGTGCGGGAAGAGCTCTCCGCCGCCGGTTTCACCGCGCTGACCGCCGAGATCCCGGACGCCGAAGAAGGCAAACACATTGAGGTGGCCTCCTTCTGCTGGCAGGTGCTGGGGCAGAACGACTTCACCCGCTCCGACGCCATCGTCGCCGTAGGCGGCGGCGCGGTGACCGACCTTGCCGGCTTCGTGGCCGCGACCTGGCTGCGCGGCGTCAAGGTCATCCACATGCCCACGAGCCTGCTGGGCATGGTGGACGCCTCCGTGGGCGGCAAGACCGGCATCAACACCGCCGAGGGCAAGAACCTGGTGGGCGCGTTCCACCCGCCCGCCGGGGTCCTCGCAGACCTCGACACGCTTGAGACGCTGCCGAAGAACGAGATCATTTCCGGCATGGCCGAAGTCATCAAATGCGGCTTCATCGCAGACCCGGCGATCCTCGACCTGATCGAAAAAGACCCGTCCGCGGTGGCCGATCCCCGCTCGGACGTGCTGCGCGAACTCATCGAACGCGCCATCAGCGTCAAGGCCCGGGTCGTCTCCGAGGACCTCAAGGAAACCGGCCGGCGCGAGTTCCTGAACTACGGCCACACCCTCGGCCACGCCATCGAACTCGCCGAACGCTACTCGTGGCGGCACGGCGCCGCGGTTTCCGTGGGCATGATGTTCGCCGCCGAGCTCGCCCGCAGCGTCGGCCGGCTCAGCGACGCCGACGCCGACAGGCACCGTGACGTCCTCGAAAGCCTCGGCCTTCCCATCACCTACCGCCGCGACCGCTGGCAGGCACTGCTCGACGGCATGCGGCGGGACAAGAAGTCCCGCGGCGACCTGCTGCGGTTCGTGGTGCTCGACGGCGTCGGCCGCCCGGGCATCCTCGACGTCCCGGACACATCGCTGCTGTTCGCCGCGTACCAGGAGATTGCCTCCTGATGCTCATGTCCAAGGGCGACACGAGCGACTGGCCGGACGCCGGATTCCCTGGAATCCGGATCAATCCGGAGACCCTGATGCCGGAGATCGTCAACGAGGAAGTCCTCGCTGAGGCCCGGACGGCCTCCACCGACCCCGGGGACCTGATCTTCATCCGGCTCGTCGAAGGGCACCCGGCCGAAGCCGCCGAGCTCCTCGCCGAGGCACGCTACAAGGACCCGGGCTCGCTCCGGCTGCGGATCTTCGAAGCGGACGTACTCCGCGTTTCCAACCGGTTCGACCGGGCCATCGAGGTGTTCCGCCAGCTCCTGGCGGAACACCACGAGACCCTGGAGGAGGCCGCGGTCCGCCAGCACTTGGGCCGGTCCTACTTCGCAGCCGGCAATGCCGCCGCCGCCGTGGAGTCCTTCGCCAGGGCCTTGGACTTGCGCGTAGCCGGCTCCGCCGACGCCGCTTTGATCTACGCCTCCACGGTGGCCCTGCAGCGCGCCCGGGAAGTGCTGGACGAGCAGTCCTGAGCCGCTGCGCCGCACCCCGTCCGGCAGCTGCGCGCGGGAACCGGTAGAATAGGTTTTGGATTTTTGACAAATACGCGCTGGCGGGCCGCATGGCATGCCTGCCCGGCATAGGACGTCCGGCCGACAGCACCGGTCTGGCGGAACGAGACAAAGACTAAGAGGATACAGTGGCAACCACTAACGACATCAAGAACGGCACCGTCCTGAAGCTTGAGGGCCAGCTTTGGAACATCATCGAGTTCCAGCACGTCAAGCCCGGCAAGGGTGGCGCGTTCGTGCGCACCAAGATGCGCAACGTGATGTCCGGCAAGGTCGTCGACAAGACCTTCAACGCCGGACTCAAGATCGAGACCGCGACCGTGGACCGCCGCGATTACCAGTACCTGTACCAGGACGGCGCCGACTTCGTCTTCATGGACACCTCGGACTTCGACCAGCTCACCGTCCCGGCCGCCACCGTCGGCGACGCCACCAACTTCATGCTCGAGAACCAGATGGTGAACATCGCCATCCACGAGGGCAACCCGCTCTACATCGAACTGCCCCCGAGCGTCGTCCTCGAGATCACCTACACGGAGCCGGGCCTGCAGGGCGACCGCTCCTCGGCCGGCACCAAGCCCGCCACCCTCGAAACCGGCTACGAGATCCAGGTGCCGCTCTTCGTCGAGAACAACACCAGGGTCAAGGTCGACACCCGTGACGGCAGCTACCTCGGCCGGGTCAACGACTAGTGAGCGCCCGCGGTAAGGCCCGCAACCGGGCCCTCGATGTCCTCTTTGAGGCCGAGCAGCGCTCCGCCTCGGCGTTTGACGTACTGAAGTCCCGCCGCGAAAAGACAGACCAGATCGTCAACCCGTATACCCTCGAAATCGTCGAGGGCGTGGTCTCCCACCAGGCCGCCATCGACGAATTCCTGGAAACCTATTCGCAGGGCTGGACGCTGGAGCGCATGCCCTCGGTGGACCGCATCATCCTGCGGATCGGCACCTGGGAGCTGCTCTACAACGACGACGTCCCGGACGGCGTGGCGGTCAGCGAAGCAGTGGCGCTGGCCAAGACGCTCTCCACCGACGAGTCGCCTGCATTCATCAACGGCCTGCTCGGCCGGCTGCAACAGCTGAAGCCTTCGCTGCTGGCCTAAGCCACAGAGTAGGAAGAACCCCGCCCGGTTGCCGGGCGGGGTTCTTTCGTCCTAGCCGACGACGGCGGCCCGGAGGGCGGCGATTTCGGCGAGCTGGTACTGCTCATCACGCTGGTGCGCCGGCACGTCCCGGCCGCTGAGGATCCGCTGCCGGGTGAAGGCAAGCCGGGTGGCTGCGTGAAGCAAAGCCTGCATCTGCGCCGCCCGGCCCACCGACCTGGCCCAGCGGAGCGCGGCGCGGCGGCCGCCGGTGGTGGCGAAAGCTTCTACTTCCGCAGCGGTGAACCAGCCCGCGGCCGCGTATTCCCGGAGCCGCTGGCGGGTGAGTCTGCGCTCCGCCACCCGCAGGAGCACGATGACCAGCACGGCCAGCAGGAAGATCGGCACCTGCACCAGCACGTACTGGGCCAGGAAATCCGGGCCCATCCTGTTCCAGCCGCTGTGCAGCAGAATCGCGGGGACGAGGCCCACGGCGAATGCCAGCACGGCCAGCCCGGTGCCTCCGCGGCGCGCGGCCAGGCCCATGATCAGGCCGGTGGTGCCCGTGAAAATCGCATGCGCGAAGGGCGACATGACCCCGCGGAGGAAGAACACCACCGCGAAGCCCGTGCCGGCGTCGGACGATTCGGCGATGGCGCGGCCGAAGTAGAGGATGTTCTCGGTGAACGCGAAGCCGGCCGCGATGGTGAAGGCGAACACGACGCCGTCGACCGGTCCGTCGAAGTGCTTCGGAGCGAAGAGCAGAAGCATCAGCAGCCCCAGCGATTTTGCGAACTCTTCCACCACGGGCGCCTGAACCGTCACGGCGAACGTCGCGTAGTCCAGTCCCGAGGCCGGTCCCGCCACCAGGGAAAAATACGGCTGGATGAGCATCGTCACCGCGATCGAGACGACGGATCCCCAGACGAAGGCGAATACCAGCAGCGGCCTGGGCTCGGGCTCCCAGCGGTCGATGAACCGCACCGCAAGCAGCACGGTCCCCAGCGGAACCAGGGAGGCCATGAAGCCAATCGCGAACCCGGCGATTCCGGTCCGGCCCAGAAGGAACGGCAGGACCAGGAAGAGGCTGAAGAACGCGAGGAATCCGCCGGCCAGCGCGAGGCCCACGACGCCGGCGGACCTGCGGCCGTTCGCGACCGCCGGGAGGGCGGCCGGGAGTGCCGGCTGGAACCGGGACTGGCTGTTGGCCGGGGCCCGCCGGTAGTGCTCCGGCTGGACATGTCCCAGCCACGTCGGGTTGGCCTGCTGGGGCAGCGGCAGCTTGCCGGGGGCCCGGTAGCCGAGGGGGTCGGGCCCCGGCGGCGGCTCGTTCATCGTCATGGACCCGAGCCTATGTGCGTGTGAGGTTAAACGCATTCCGGGGCGACGGGGCGCCAGTTCTGCTGTGGTAATTTGAAAGGGCAAATGATCCTTTTTTAATTCCGTCCCGTGAGGCGGGGAAAGGGGAGACGAGCTTTGACTTCTGTGCCATCAGCACCGGGTCCGGCGAAGGTTGTACTCACCAGGGTTGTCCTCAACCAGGCTGACATCGACCGCGCGCTTACTCGTATCGCCCATGAAATTCTCGAGGCCAACAAGGGCTCCCGCGACCTCGTCCTGCTCGGCATTCCGCGCCGCGGATACCCGCTGGCCGTGCGCCTCGCCGCCAAGATCGCCGCCGCGGACCCGTCCGTCGACGCCGCCGCGATCGTCGGCCAGCTCGACGTCACCATGTTCCGTGATGACCTCTCCCACCAGCCCACACGGCCGCCCTATCCCACGCAGCTGCCCCGCACCGGGATCGACAACAAGGTCGTCGTGCTGATCGACGACGTCCTGTATTCCGGCCGGACCATCCGCGCGGCCCTGGACGCCCTGGTCGACCTCGGCCGGCCCAGGATCGTTCGCCTCGCCGTACTCATCGACCGGGGCCACCGGGAACTGCCCATCCGCGCCGACCACGTGGGAAAGAACCTCCCCACCTCCTCCGCGGAAAAGGTCCGGGTCCGGCTTGAGGAAACCGATTCCGCCGCCGGCGGGGAAAATAGCGCCGCCCCCGTCAACGAAGTGGTCATCGAGGCCACCGCATGAGGCACCTGCTCTCCACCGAGGACCTGAGCCGGGCGAACGCCATCCGCATCCTCGACACCGCCGAGGAAATGGCCGCCGTCGGGGACCGCGAGGTCAAAAAACTGCCGGCCCTGCGCGGCCGCACAGTGGTCAACCTCTTCTTCGAGGACTCCACCCGCACGCGGATTTCCTTTGAGGCCGCCGCCAAACGGCTCTCCGCCGACGTCATCAACTTCGCCGCCAAGGGCTCGTCCGTGTCGAAGGGCGAATCGTTGAAGGACACCGCCCAGACACTTGCCGCCATGGGGGCCGACGCCGTCGTCATCCGGCACTGGGCCTCCGGCGCGCCGCACCGGCTGGCCGCCACGGACTGGATCGACGCCGCCGTCATCAACGCCGGCGACGGCACCCACGAACACCCCACCCAGGCCCTGCTGGATGCCTTCACGATGCGCCGGCACTGGTCCAGGCTGGCCGGCACACCGTCGGCCGGAGCCGACCTGGCCGGGATGCGCGTCGCGATCGCCGGGGACGTCCTGCACTCCCGCGTGGCCCGCTCCAACGTCTGGCTGCTGCGCACCCTCGGCGCCGAGGTCACCCTCGTAGCGCCGCCCACGCTGCTGCCCATCGGCGTCGAAAAATGGCCCTGCGCCGTCAGCTACGACCTGGACGAAACACTCGAAAAGGGCGTGGACGCGATGATGATGCTCCGCGTCCAGGGCGAACGGATGAACGCCTCGTTCTTCCCGACCACGCGTGAGTACTCCCGCCGCTGGGGCTTCGACGACAACCGGCTCCGCGCGCTGGACAGCCTAGGGCTCAAGGACACCATCGTCATGCACCCCGGGCCCATGAACCGCGGCCTGGAGATCTCGTCCGCCGCCGCCGACTCACACCGTTCCACCGTCCTTGACCAGGTCCGCAACGGCGTCTCCATCCGGATGGCGGCCCTGTACCTGCTGCTCGCCGGAGACAGCCGCGAACCGGCAGCCCCCGCAACGCACTTCAGTGCTGCCGCCGCAGCCCCCGCAACCCAAGCCAGCGCCGCCGACATGGCCGCCACCTATTCCCACCAGGAGAGCCACTGATGGCCGAACAGCAGCAGAACGCCAGCAACACCGGCGCCTACCTCATCCGCGGCGCCGCGATCCTCGGCGGCGCGGCCGAAGACCTCCTGATCCGCGACGGGCTCATCGCCGGCCGCGGCCAGGACCTCGACGCCGACGCCGCCGGGGTGAGGGACGCAACGGTCATTGATGCCCACGGCCTCGTGGCGCTGCCGGGCATGGTGGACATCCACACCCACCTGCGCGAACCCGGCCGCGAAGACGCCGAAACCGTGGAAACCGGCACCCGCGCCGCCGCCCTGGGCGGTTACACCGCTGTGCACGCCATGGCCAACAGCACTCCGGTCGCGGACACCGCCGGCGTCGTCGAACAGGTCCTTACCCTGGGCCGCACCGCCGGCTGGGTCGATGTCCGGCCCGTCGGTGCAGTCACCGTGGGGCTGGCGGGGGAGCAACTCGCCGAACTCGGCGCCATGGCCGACTCCCGCGCCCACGTCCGCGTCTTCTCCGACGACGGCATCTGCGTCCACGACCCGGTGCTCATGCGCCGGGCCCTCGAATACGTCAAGGCGTTCGACGGCGTCGTGGCCCAGCACGCCCAGGAGCCGCGCCTCACCGCCGGCGCCCAGATGAACGAGGGCGAAGTTTCCGCGGTCCTCGGCCTCGCTGGCTGGCCCGCGGTCGCCGAGGAAAGCATCATCGCCCGCGACGTCCTGCTCGCCCAGCACGTCGGCTCCCGCCTGCACGTCTGCCACGTCTCCACGGCCGGATCCGTGGAAATCATCCGCTGGGCCAAGTCCCGCGGGGTCGATGTCACGGCCGAAGTCACCCCCCACCACCTCTGGCTCACGGACGACCTCGCCCGCAGCTACGACCCCGTGTACAAGGTGAACCCGCCGCTGCGCACCGACGCCGACGTCCAGGCGCTGCGTGCCGGCCTGGCCGACGGCACGATCGACGTCGTCGGCACCGACCACGCCCCGCACCCGAGCGAACACAAGGAATGCGAGTGGGCCCAGGCGGCCATGGGCATGACCGGGCTCGAAACCGCGCTCTCCGTGGTCCAGCACACCATGATCGAGACCGGGCTGATGGGCTGGGCCGACTTCGCCCGCGTCACCTCCACCGCGCCCGCCGCGATCGGACGGGTCCAGGACCAGGGCCGCCCGCTCGAGGTCGGCGAGCCGGCCAACGTCACACTTGTGGACCCCGCTGCCCGCTGGACCGTGGACCCTTCTAAGATGGCAACCATGGGCCGCAACTCTCCGTTTGCCGGCCGGGAGCTTCCCGGCAAAGTGGTGGCGACGTTCTTCAAGGGCCACCCCACCGTTCTCGGCGGCGAACTGAACACCCCGTACCGATACCCGGCCGACGCCGTCGACGCCGGACGGGCAGGCCGCCGCTGATGGTCAAGGAGCTCTCCCTGATCTTCACGCTGGTCCTGATCGGCGCGGCGCTGACTCTGATCGCGGTCGGCTGGCGCAACCGGCTGCGCCGCCAGAACGACGTCGAGCCCCTTCCGGAGGTCCCAGCCGGACTCGGCGCCGCGCTGGCTTCAGCCGACGGCCAGTACGTCGCGTCCACCACCGCAGGGGACTGGCTGGACCGCATCGCCGTTCATCAGCTCGGCATCCGCACCAACGCCGAACTGAGCGTCCACCCTGACGGCGTGCTGTTCGACCGGGCCGGCGCCGGACCGGTCTACATCCCCGCCGGGCAGCTGACCGGCGTCCGGCAGGAAAGCGGCATGGCCGGCAAATTCGTCGAGAAGGACGGGCTGCTGGTGCTCAGCTGGATGCTGGGCTCCCGCGAGCTGGACACCGGCTTCCGGACCCGGCGCGCCGACGACAAGACAATTCTCTTCAACGCCCTGCAGAACCTCATCTCCGCAGCCACCCAGGCGGATACCGATAGTGGAAAGTAACAACGTGACGGACACCAACGCAGTTAATGAACCCGACGTGAGCGACAAAGCCGCGACCCCCGCCGTCCTCGTGCTCGAAGACGGCCGGATCTTCCGCGGCACCAGCTACGGCGCCACCGGCACTGCCCTCGGCGAGGCCGTCTTCGCGACCGGCATGACCGGCTACCAGGAGACCATCACCGACCCGTCCTACGCCCGCCAGCTCGTGGTCCAGACCGCGCCGCACATCGGCAACACGGGCGTGAACAAGGACGACGCCGAGTCCCGCCGCATCTGGGTGGCCGGCTACATCGTCCGCGACGCCGCCCGCCGTCCCTCCAACTGGCGCTCCGAACGCTCCCTCGACGACGAACTCGTCGACCAGGGCGTCGTCGGCATCCAGGGCGTCGACACCCGCGCCATCACCCGCCACCTGCGCGAACACAAGACCATGCGCGCCGGCATCTTCTCCGGCGCCGACGCCCGCGCGACGGACAAGGAACTGCTGGACCAGGTCCGGGCCAGCGCCCCCATGGAAGGCTCGCGCCTGGCCGAGGAAGTCAGCGTCGACGAGGCCTACACCATCGAGCCCAAGGACTGGGGCTGGGAGGGCGAGCCGGCATTCAGCATCGCTGCAATCGACCTCGGCATCAAGCGGATGACCCCGATCCGCCTGGCCGAACGCGGCGTCCGCGTGCACGTCCTGCCGGCAACGGCCAGCATTGAAGACGTCAAGGCCGTCAACCCCGACGGCGTCTTCATGTCCAACGGCCCGGGCGACCCGGCCACCGCCGACAACCAGGTGAAGCTGCTGCGCTCGGTGCTCGACGAGAAGCTCCCGTACTTCGGCATCTGCTTCGGCAACCAGATCCTGGGCCGCGCCCTGGGCTTTGGCACCTACAAGCTCCGCTACGGGCACCGCGGCATCAACCAGCCCGTGATGGACCGCCGCACCGGCAAGGTCGAGATCACCTCGCAAAACCACGGCTTCGCCGTCGACGCCCCGCTCGACGGCGCCACCCAGGCCCCCGAAGAGCGTTTCGGCCGGGTCGAGGTCAGCCACGTCAGCCTCAACGACGACGTCGTCGAAGGCCTGTCCTGCCTGGACATCCCGGCGTTCTCGGTGCAGTACCACCCCGAAGCCGCGTCCGGCCCGCACGACGCCGCCTACCTCTTCGACCGCTTCATCGAGCTGATGGACCGGACCAAGCAGGCCGCCGCGTCTGCAACCGAGACCAAGAATGCCACCGATTCCAAGACTGAGGACAAGAAGTAATGCCCAAGAGAACTGACCTTAAGAGCGTCCTGGTCATCGGTTCCGGCCCGATCGTGATCGGGCAGGCAGCCGAATTCGACTACTCCGGCACCCAGGCACTGCGCGTCCTCAAGGAGGAAGGCCTGCGCGTCATCCTCGTGAACTCCAACCCGGCCACGATCATGACCGATCCGGAATTCGCCGACGCCACCTACATCGAGCCGATCACCCCCGAGGTGGTTGAAAAGATCATCGCCAAGGAACGCCCGGACGCCGTCCTGCCCACCCTGGGCGGCCAGACCGCGCTCAACACCGCGATCGCGCTGGACAAGAACGGTGTGCTGGAGAAGTACAACGTGGAACTGATCGGCGCCAACATCGCCGCGATCGAACTTGGCGAGGACCGGGAAAAGTTCAAGGGCGTCGTGGAGCGCTGCGGCGCCGAATCGGCCCGCAGCCACATCATCCACACCATCGACGAGGCCCTCAAGGCCGCCGAGGACCTCGGCTACCCGATGGTGGTCCGGCCCTCCTTCACCATGGGCGGCCTGGGTTCCGGCCTCGCCTACGACGAGTCGGACCTGCGCCGGATCGTCGGCCAGGGCCTGCAGTACAGCCCCACCAGCGAAGTGTTGCTCGAAGAGAGCATCCTCGGCTGGAAGGAATACGAGCTTGAGATGATGCGCGACAAGAACGACAACGTCGTGGTGGTCTGCTCCATCGAGAACTTCGACCCCGTGGGCGTCCACACCGGCGACTCGATCACGGTCGCCCCGGCCCTGACCCTGACCGACCGGGAATACCAGCGGCTGCGCGACATCTCCATCGCCGTCATCCGCGAAGTCGGCGTCGACACCGGCGGCTGCAACATCCAGTTCGCCGTCGAACCGGACACCGGCCGCGTCGTCGTCATCGAAATGAACCCGCGCGTCTCCCGGTCCTCCGCGCTGGCGTCGAAGGCCACCGGTTTCGCGATCGCGAAGATCGCCACCAAGCTCTCGCTCGGCTACACCCTGGACGAGATCCCCAACGACATCACGCAGAAGACTCCGGCCTCGTTCGAGCCCACACTGGACTACGTCGTGGTGAAGGTCCCGCGCTTCGCGTTCGAAAAGTTCCCGGCCGCGGACCCCACCCTGACCACCACCATGAAGTCGGTCGGCGAGGCCATGGCGATGGGCCGCAACTTCACCGAAGCCCTGCAGAAGGCCCTCCGCTCCCTGGAGCAGAAGGGCTCGCAGCTGGACTTCAGCCCCGTTCCCGAATGGGAGGTCCCGGAGCTGATCGAAAAGTCCAAGCGGCCCACCACGGACCGGCTGCACCAGGTCCAGCGGGCCCTGCTCGGCGGCGCCACCGTGGAGCAGCTCTTCGAGGCGACCAAGATCGACCCCTGGTACCTGGACCAGCTGCAGCTGCTCAACGAGATCTCCCGCGAAATCCGCTCCGCCAGTGCCCTGACCCCGGAGATGCTGCAGCGCGCCAAGCGCCACGGTTTCTCGGATGCGCAGATCGGCGCCCTGACGAACAATTCCGAGGACGTTGTCCGCGGCGTCCGGCAGGCCCTCGGCATCCGCCCCGTCTACAAGACGGTGGACACGTGCGCCGCCGAGTTCGCCGCGTACACCCCATACCACTACTCGTCCTACGACGAGGAGGACGAGGTCGCGCTGCACGCCAAGCCCTCGGTGATCATCCTCGGCTCCGGGCCCAACCGGATCGGCCAGGGCATCGAGTTCGACTACTCCTGCGTGCACGCCTCGATGGCCCTGCGCAAGGCCGGCTACGAGACGGTGATGGTCAACTGCAACCCGGAAACCGTCTCCACCGACTACGACGTGTCCACCCGGCTGTACTTCGAACCGCTCACGCTCGAGGACGTCCTGGAGATCATCGCGGCCGAGGAGCGCACCGGCGGCGTGATGGGCGTGTTCGTCCAGCTCGGCGGCCAGACTCCGCTCAAGCTTGCCCAGCAGCTCGCCGACGCCGGCGTGCCGATCCTCGGCACGTCCCCGGAAGCGATCGACCTCGCGGAGCACCGCGGCGCCTTCGCCCGGGTCCTGGACGAGGCCGGCCTGGTCTCGCCGAAGAACGGCACGGCCGTGTCGTTCGAGGACGCCAAGAAGATCGCCGACGAAATCGGCTATCCGGTGCTGGTCCGCCCCTCCTACGTGCTTGGCGGCCGCGGCATGGAAATCGTCTATGACGAGCCGAACCTGTCCCGCTACATCGCCAACGCCACCGAGATCACCCCGGACCACCCGGTCCTGATCGACCGCTTCCTCGAGGACGCCGTCGAAATCGACGTCGACGCCCTCTACGACGGAACCGACATGTATCTTGGCGGCATCATGGAGCACATCGAAGAGGCCGGCATCCACTCCGGCGACTCCGCGTGCGTCCTGCCGCCGATCACGCTCGGGAACAACGTCCTGGAGCGCGTCCGGACCGCAACCCGCGCGATCGCCGAGGGCGTCGGCGTCCGCGGCCTGATCAACATCCAGTTCGCCCTGGCCTCCGACGTCCTGTACGTGCTCGAAGCCAACCCGCGTGCCTCCCGGACGGTCCCGTTCGTCTCCAAGGCCACGGGCGTCCAGATGGCGAAGGCCGCGGCCCTGATCGGCACCGGCGTCACCATCAACCAGCTCCGCAGCGCCTACAAGATGCTGCCGGAGGCCGGCGACGGCTCCTCCCTGCCGCTGGACGCCCCTGTTTCGGTCAAGGAGGCAGTGCTGCCCTTCAGCCGCTTCCGCACCCCCGAGGGCAAGGTCGTGGACTCCCTGCTGGGACCGGAAATGCGCTCCACCGGTGAGGTCATGGGCATCGACAAGCATTTCGACACCGCCTTCGCCAAGAGCCAGGCGGCGGCCAACAACGCCCTGCCCACCGAGGGCAAGGTCTTCGTGTCCGTGGCGAACCGCGACAAGCGCTCGGTGATCATGGGCGTCAAACGGCTCTCCGACCTGGGCTTCGAGATCGTCTCCACCGGCGGCACAGCCGACGTCCTGCGCCGCAACGGCATCCAGGCAACCCCGGTCCGCAAGGTCGCCGAAGGTTCCAGCGCCGAAGGCGAGGGCACCATCGCGGACCTGATTGTCGCCGGCGATATCGACATGGTCTTCAACACGCCCTCAGGCGGCGAAGCCCGCAGCGACGGCTACGAACTGCGCGCTGCCGCGACGTCGATCGGCATCCCGTGCATCACCACCGTGGCGGAGTTCAACGCGGCCGTCCAGGCCATCGAGGCGCTGCGTACCTACGCGTGGTCGGTGACCAGCCTGCAGGAGCACGCCGCAGCCCTCGCGGCCGCACAGAACGCGGCCCCGCAGAACACCGCCCCGCAGAATGCCGCCCCGCAGAATGCCTGACGGGGCGGGCGCGGGCAAGACGGCCGGCCGGGAGTCTTTCGGCTCCCGGCTGGGCCGGGCCATGGCTGATCGCGGGCCCCTGTGCGTCGGCATCGACCCGCACCCGGCACTGCTGCAGCGCTGGGGCTTGGGGGACGACGCCGCCGGACTGGAGCGCTTTTCGCTGACGGTGCTGGAGGCCGTGGCGTCCCTCGCTGCCGCGGTCAAGCCGCAAGTGGCGCTCTACGAACGGCACGGTTCTGCAGGCATGGCCGTGCTCGAGCGCACACTGGCCGCCGCGGCGGAGGCCTCGGTGTTGACCATCGCGGACGCCAAACGCGGCGACATCGGATCCACGATGGCGGCGTATGCCGACGCTTGGCTGCGGGACGGCTCCGCGCTGGCCGCCGATTCGGTGACGCTGAGCCCGTATTTGGGCTTTGAGTCGCTGCGTCCCGCCCTCGACCTTGCGGCAGATACCGGGCGCGGCGTGTTCGTGCTGGCCCTAACCTCCAACCCGGAGGGCGCCTCGGTCCAGCACGTCGGCGGGGCGGACTCCGTGGCCCGGCGCATCACGGCGGCGGCTGCGGCGGAGAACAGCCGATATGACGGTTCCCTCGGTTCCGTGGGCCTCGTGGTCGGCGCGACGGTCGGCTCCGCGCTCACCGAGCTGAAGCTGGACCTGGCGGCAGTCCGCGGGCCCATCCTTGCCCCGGGCCTGGGTGCCCAGGGGGCCACTGCCGCGGACCTGCGGCGCACTTTCGGTGCGGCGTACTCCCAGGTCCTGGGCACGTCCAGCCGGGACATCCTCAGCGCCGGACCGGAGCCGAAGGCCCTTCAGGACGCGGCACGGCGCACGCTCGACGAGCTCCTCTCGGCCTAGCCAAACAGGCAGCGCGGGCGCCTGCCGGCCCGGGACCGCATGGGCTGGTCCCGGGCAGGCAGGCTCTCGCCGCACAGTTGCCGGACTACAGCCCGACTGCGCAGATTTCCATTGATTTCTGCCGTCGCCGGAAGTAGGTTCAGGGCAAGGGCACGGGTGCCCCGTCCGGCCATGCAGGGAGGACTTCAATGACTTTGAGACCCCTCACTCCGCAGGAGCGTTCCGACGCCCTACATAAGGCTGCCGCCGCACGGGCCACCAGGGCGGAGGCCAAGGAGCGCCTCAAGACGGGGGAGCTGACCATCGCCAAGGTCATCAGTTCCGCGGAAACCGACGACGCCATAGCCCGCATGAGGATCGTGGAGCTGCTCGAAGCCCTCCCGGGAATCGGCCGGGTCCGCGCGGCAGCCATCATGGACCAGCTCGGCATCGCGCAGTCGCGGCGGGTCCGCGGCCTGGGAGTCCACCAGCGCCGGGCGCTGGTAGATTTTATTGACGACAAATAGTTCGGTCCGCCGAGCTGCCCCTCCACTGCCCAAAGGAATATGTGAGCAAGAAACCGGGACTGACAGTCCTCGCCGGTCCGACGGCTGTTGGTAAAGGCACCGTGTCCACTTACATCCGGGACAACTACCCCGAAGTCTGGCTTTCCGTCTCAGCCACAACACGCGCCCCGCGGCCCGGCGAGATCGACGGGGTGCACTACTTCTTCAAGTCCAAGGAGGAGTTCGAGTCCCTGGTGGCCGCCGGCGAACTCCTGGAATGGGCCGTGGTGCATGGGCAAAACACCTACGGGACGCTGAAGAGCACCGTAAACCAGGCCATCGCCGAGGGCCGCTCGGTGCTGCTGGAGATCGATCTGCAGGGCGCACGGCAGGTCAAGCAGGCCGTTCCGGACGCGCAGTTCGTCTTCCTGGCCCCGCCCAGCTGGGAAGAATTGGTCCGCCGGCTGGTGGGCCGTGGCACGGAATCAGCCGAGGAACAGCAGCGACGGCTGGAAACCGGTAAAGTAGAACTTGCCGCTGAGCCGGAGTTCGACCACACTGTCATCAATGATGACGTTCGACGCGCAGCGGACGAGCTTGTTTCACTCATGGGGCTCACCCCGCACCCGCACTAGCCGCCGGGTCGGATCGGCCCGTTAGAATTTGGAGAATTCGTGTCCACGAACCTTGAAGGCATCATCAACCCGCCGATCGACGAGCTGCTGAAGGCCGCCGACTCGAAGTACGGACTGGTGATTTTCGGTGCCAAGCGCGCACGCCAGATCAATGCGTACTACGCCCAGCTGCACGAGGGCCTGTTCGAGTACGTCGGTCCGCTGGTTGACACCAAGCTGAACGAGAAGTCCCTCTCGATCGCCCTGCGTGAGATCAACGAAGGCAAGCTCGTTTCCACGCCGATCGAAGCCGCAGAGTAAAGTCCCCTGCGGGAAGAGCAAAGTAAACAGGCTGCTGGGTGACGGAGATCACGTGCGCATAGTCCTCGGAGTCGGGGGAGGGATTGCCGCCTATAAGGTGGCGTCGCTCCTCCGGCTTTTTACTGAAGCCGGCCATGACGTCACCGTCATTCCCACCGAGGCCGCCACCCGCTTCGTCGGCGTAGCCACCTGGGAGGCCCTTTCCGGGCACCCGGTCAGCAACAGCGTGTTCGACGCCGTCGACACCGTCAACCATGTCCGCCTCGGCCATCAGGCCGAGCTGATCGTCGTGGCCCCGGCCACGGCCGATCTCCTGGCCCGTGCGGCCACGGGGCAGGCCGATGACCTGCTCACCAACACGCTCCTGATGGCCGGCGACTGCCCCGTGCTGATGGCCCCGGCCATGCACACCGAAATGTGGCAGCACCCGGCCACCCAGGCCAACGTCGAATCCCTGCGCAGCCGGGGCGTCACTGTCCTGGAACCCGCGAGTGGCAGGCTGACCGGCGCCGACTCCGGTCCCGGCCGGCTGCCCGAGCCCGGGGCGATCTTCACCGCCGCCATGACTCTCGCCGGCGCATCCGCCGCCCCGGCAGGCCAGCCTGCCGGTCCTGGCAGCCAGCCCCACCCGAACACCGAAGATGCGGCCGCCGGAGCATCTGCGGCCGGGCCTTTGGCCGGTCTCACCGTCACCGTCAGCGCCGGAGGCACCCGCGAACCGCTGGACCCCGTCCGGTTCCTCGGCAACCGCTCCTCCGGGAAACAGGGCGCAGCCCTGGCCGCGGCCGCCCGCGACGCTGGCGCCCGGGTCCGCCTGCTGGCCGCGCACATGGAGGTCCCCGCACCCGACGGCGTCGAGCTCATCCAGGTCGAAACCGCCCTGGAACTGCGGAAGGCGGCGCTGCACGCCGCCGCCGACTCCGACGTCGTCATCATGGCAGCTGCCGTCGCGGACTTCCGCCCGGCGGACGTCTCCGACACCAAAATCAAAAAGCGCGACGACGTCGCGGACCCCGTGATCAACCTCGTGCGGAACCCCGACATCCTGCGCGAACTCGTCGAGGTCCGCGACGCCGCGGCCCGGAATCAGCTGGTCGTCGGATTTGCCGCCGAAACCGGTGATGCCGGCGGTGACGTTCTGGAGTACGCCCGGGCCAAGCTGCGCCGGAAGGCCTGCGACCTGCTGGTGGTCAACCAGGTGGGCCGGGACAAAGTCTTCGGCGAAGACACGAACTCCGTGGTCATCCTTTCCCGCGCCGGCGCCGAACCCCAAGAGGCGTCGGGTTCCAAATCCGACGTCGCGGCTGCCGTGATCGACCGGATCAGCGCAGAGCTGGCCCGGGTTGTGCCGCCGGTCTAAGCCCGGCGTAACCAAGGTCTCCTTAGCATGGGGACACACGCCGCCGGACGTCCGTTTTCCAACCAGTAAGGTAGTTGAGTGACTTTACCGCTGCACATCCCTGACTTCCATGGGTCCACGCCCGCCGCGCTCCGGCTCTTCACGTCCGAGTCGGTGACCGAAGGGCACCCTGACAAGATCTGCGACCAGATCAGCGATGCGATCCTCGACGCCCTGCTGGACAAAGACCCGGAATCCCGGGTGGCTGTGGAGACGCTGGCCACCACCGGGCTGGTGCACGTGGCCGGCGAGGTCACCACCGACGCCTACGTCGAAATCCCGCAGATCGTCCGCGAGACCATCCTGGGCATCGGGTACGACTCTTCCGCCAACGGCTTTGACGGGGCGCGGTGCGGCGTCTCGGTGTCCATCGGCCAGCAGTCCAACGATATCGCCGGTGGCGTGTTCAACTCCCTCGAGGCCCGCGAAGGCCGCCAGGAAGACGACTACGACCTCCAGGGTGCCGGCGACCAGGGACTCATGTTCGGCTACGCCAGCGACGAGACCCCGTCCTACATGCCCGTGCCGATCTGGCTCGCGCACCGGCTCTCCGAGCGCCTGACCGAGGTCCGGAAGAACGGCGAACTCGCGTACCTGCGCCCGGACGGCAAAACCCAGGTCACGGTGGGCTACGACGGCGACCGGCCGGTCTCGGTCGAGACGGTCGTCATCTCGAGCCAGCACGCCGAAGGCGCCAGCCTGGAGCAACTCCGCGCCGATCTCGCCACGCACGTGGTGGAGCCGGTGATGGCGCTGTCCAACCTGGACATCTCCCGGACCCGCAACATCCTCAACCCCGCGGGCGCGTTCGTCATTGGCGGACCCGTGGGCGATGCCGGCCTCACCGGCCGCAAGATCATCGTCGACACGTACGGCGGCATGGCCCGCCACGGCGGCGGCGCGTTCTCGGGCAAGGACCCGTCGAAGGTGGACCGCTCGGCCGCCTACGCCATGCGCTGGGTCGCCAAGAACGTGGTGGCGGCAGGCCTGGCCAAGCGCGCCGAAATCCAGATCGCCTACGCGATCGGACAGGCCCGCCCGGTGGGCACCTACGTGGAGACGTTTGGAACCGAAACCGTGGACCCGGCGCGGATCAGCGCGGCGATCGCCGAGATTTTCGACCTCCGCCCGCGGGCCATCATCGACGCGCTCGACCTCAAGCGCCCGATCTACGCGAAGACCGCAGCCCACGGCCACTTCGGCCGCGAAGAACCGGATTTCACGTGGGAACGCCTGGACCGGGTGGACGAGTTGAAGGCGTTCTTCAACGCCTAAAGCCGCGTCCGCCCTGGCGGAAGCCTGTTTTGTCAGTGCCCTGTGATCTGCTGTAGCCAGGCCGCCTTCACGGTGGCCTGGCTACAGGCTTTTTGGCTGAACAGCTTTAGCTGTCGGGCATCCAGACGCAGGGCGTTTACAGCGTAGTTAGACGAAAGATCCGGAGGGGAGGTGCCAGCAGTGAGTCCCCATTCGGCCGGGCGCAACTCCGGTGAGCCGCAGCAGCTCTCCCTGCTCCAGGGCTTTCCGGCCTCCGCCGCGCAAGCATCCAAAACTGCGCAGGCATCCGGACCCGCCCTGGCCGCGCACCTGCCCGTGGCCCGCGTCCTGATCGAATCGTCCCTGCCGCACCTCGACCGGCCCTTCGATTACAGTGTGCCCGCAACCCTCGACGCCGCGGCCCGGCCCGGCGTCCGGCTCAAGGTCAAGTTCAACGGCCAGGAGCTGCCGGGATACCTTCTGGAGCGCACCGACGTGTCCGACGCCGGCCACCCTCTCGTGCCTCTGCACAAAGTGGTCTCGTCCGTCCCGGTCCTGACCCCCGCGGTTGCCGACCTCGCCGGCCGGGTAGCCGCCCGGTACGCCGGGACCGTCAGTGACGTCCTGCGGGTCGCAGTGCCGCCGCGCATGGCGAGGCTGGAAAAGGAATTCGCTCCGGATGGCCTGCTCGACCCGGGGCTGTTTGGGTCCGATTCTGCCTGGGCCCTTCCGCGGCCCGGGACGGCCAGCGCCTGGGCCGCCTACCGCAACGGTCCCGCGTTCCTGTCGCACCTCGGGGCGGGGGAGTGCCCGCGCGCCGTCCTGACGGCCCTGCAGGGCTACGGTCCCGGCGGCTGGCCGCGGATGGTCGCCGAAGCCGTGGCGGCGGTGCGGCTCTCCGGCCGGGGCGCCGTTGTGGTGGTGCCCGACTACCGGGACCTCGACCGCGTGGAGTCCGCCCTCCTGGAACTCCTGCCGCCCGACGACGTCGCCCGGCTCACCGCGGACGACGGGCCGACACCCCGGTACCGCAGTTTCCTCCGCCTGCTCAGCGGCGCCGCCGGGGTCGCGGTGGGCACCCGGTCGGCAGCCTACGCACCCGTGCGGAACCTCGGTCTCGTGGTCTGCTGGGACGACGGCGACGACCTCCACATCGAGCAACGCTCCCCGTATGCGCACTCGCGCGAAGTGCTTCTGCTCCGTGCAGGGCTGGAAGGTGCCGGGTGCCTGCTCGCGGCGCATTCCCGCAGCACCGAAGCTGAACGCCTGGTCGGGTCGGGTTGGGCGCGGCCGGTGGAGGCGGAACGGAGCGTCGTCCGCCGGACGGTGGCGCGGGTGCTGAACACGGCGGACAGTTTTGAACTGGAGCGTGACCCGCTGGCCCGCATTGCCCGCCTCCCGGGCGCGGCCTGGCGGGCCGCCAAGGAAGGCCTGGAACGGGGACCGGTCCTGGTCCAGGTGGCGCGGGCCGGCTACGCCCCCTCGCTGGTGTGCGAGAGCTGCCGGGAGCCGGCGCGCTGCCCGGTCTGCAGTGGGCCGCTGGCCATCGCCGGTCCCTCGGCCGGCACCCCCGTCCCGCAGTGCCGTTGGTGTTCGGCCCAGGCCCCGGCATGGCGCTGCGGCACGTGCAACGGGGTCCGGCTCCGGCGTGGCGCCACCGGAGCCCTCCGCACGGCGGAGGAGCTGGGCCGGGCCTTCCCGGGCAAGCCCGTGATCACCTCGTCCGGGGACCAGGTCAAGGCCACTGTTCCGGATGCGAAGGCGTTGGTTGTTGCCACGGTCGGGGCCGAGCCCGTCGCTCCGGGCGGCTACGCCGCGGCCCTGCTGCTCGATGGCGACTCGCTGCTGCGCCGGGAAAACCTGCGTGCGGGGGAGGACGCCGTCCGGCGGTGGTTCAACGCCGCGGCCCTGGTGCGGCCGGCACCGGAGGGCGGCCTCGTGGTTATTACCGCCGACGACGCGGCTGGAGTCGGTGCCCTGCTGCGCTGGGATCCTGCCGGCTACGCCGGCCGTGAACTGGCCCTGCGCCAGGAGCTGCAGCTGCCGCCCGCCGTGCGGGTCGCTTCCATCACCGGCGGCCGGACCGCCGTCGGGCACTTCACCGAAGCCGTGCAACAGCGCCTGGCGGCGCAGGGAACCGTCCTGCGGGTGGCCGGGCCCGCGCCGTTGGTGCTGGCGGCGGCCGGAACCGGCCGCAATGCACGGACCCCAGGGCCCAGGGAGTATGGCGATGAGGTCAGGACGTTGCTGTTCGTCCCCTACGCGCAGGCCGCCGGCGTCACTGCAGCGCTGCGGGCCGTCAAAGCGGCGGCCGCAGCCAAACGCAGCGACTACCCGGTACAACTGCGTCTTGACGGTGTGGACGTCCTGTAGCGCGGCCGGGGCGGTGACTTAGCCTTTGTGCCAGTTGCCCTTACGCCGACTGCGGATCGCCACGGCCTCTTCGGCGACCGCCACCAGCCGGCGTGCCGACTCGTCCCAGCTGAAGTCCGAGGCCCGCTCCAGTGAACGGCGTGCACGGTCTTGCCACACCGCCGGGTCCTCGAGCTTGCGCACCGCCTCGGCAAACTCCGCCGGCGAGTCCGGGTGCACGTAGCTGACGGCGTCGTCGCCGACCTCCCGGAAAATGGGGATGTCGCTGGCGATCACCGGTGTGCCGTGGGACATGGCCTCGACGAGGGGCAACCCGTAGCCCTCGGCGCGGGACAGGCTGATCAGGGCGGTGGTGCGGGCCAGGAGGGCCTCGTATTCGGCGTCGGTCACGCCGCTGTGGAAGACAATGTTGGCCCCCGCCGGAGCCAGTGCCTCGAGTTCGGCCCGGCGCTCCGCAGTGATGCGGCTCAGCAGGTGCAATGTCATGTCCGGCAGCTCCGCCATGCCGCGGATCATGGTTTCCACGTTCTTGTAGGGCATGAAGGAGCCCATGTAGAGCAGCGTCTTGTCCGCGCCCGCCTCGGGGTTCCGCGGGGTGTGGCCACGCTGCGGGGCGTTGCCCACGATCCGAACGGGACGCCGGGTGAGCCGGTACTTCGCCATCAAGGCCTCGGTGGTGGAGCTGATGGTGGCGACGATGTCTGCCCGGTTCAGGAGGAGCCGCTGCGGCCAGAAAGCCTTGTGGTAGAGGCGCCACAGAACCCGGACCGGGGCCGGGAGGAAGCCTGGAGGCGCGGGGTGTTCGTAGTAGATGAGGTCGTGCAGGGTCAGTACCAGGGCATACTTGCGGCCCCAGCTGCCCATCGTCTGCATGGGGCAGACCACCACGTCCGCACCGAGCCGGTTGACCTTTGCGGCGACGAAGAGTTCCGCCGGGGACAGCGGGCTGTTGATCACCGTGTAGGGAACGTCCGGCAGCAGCGCGAGCTGCCGGGGATCGCTGACCAGCATCGAGACGTCGGCGATCTTGGCGGCCGCCGCGATCAGGCTGGCGCCGTAACGGCTGATGCCGTCGTGGTGGTCCAGCCGGGTGAAGCGGGCATCAATGAGGATCTTCACGCGGCGTGGTCCTTCAGGAATCGTCGGATGTAGCGGGCGGCGGGTTCGGGGGTCTCGTAGTGGATCAGGTGCCCGACGCCGGGAATGACCTCCAGTGTCCCGTCCGGCAGGAGCGCCGCGAGTTTGTGCTGGTCCGCCAGCAAGGCGATCTCGTCCTTTTCACCCGCAATCAGCAGCACGGGCAGCGTCAGCTGGCCGGCCACCTCGGAGACGTTGCTGCCGACCGAGGCCTTGAAGGCCTGGAGCAGGCTGTCCCGGTCCGCGAAGGCGGAGAAGTAGGCGCTGTGCTGCGCGTGCACGAACCGGCGGATCTCCTTGTCCCTGGTCTTGGCCATGGCCTCGCTCATCACCCGCACGATCGCCTGGCTGCGCAGCAGGGCCAGTCCGAGCCGCTGGGGCAGCCGCGCCGCGGCCTCGTAGTAGAACACCGCAAGTTTGGTCATCAAGCCCTTGGGTCCCTCAAGGGCGGGCGCCGCGATGGGATTGACCAGGATCAGTTCGGCGACGGCACCGGGGTTGGCCGCCACGAAGTGGCTCGCCACGATCGAACCGAATGAATGCCCCAGCAGGACCGTGTCCGTGCCCAGGCCCAGCGCGGCCATGAACCCGCCGACGAATCCGCCGTAGGCGTCCACAGTGTGCTCAGTGCCCTCGAGGGCGGCCGACGCGCCGAAGCCCGGGAGGTCCGGCATGATCAGGCGCATGTCCGTCAGCTGGTCGGCAACGCGGAGCAGTCCGTGGTGGTCGCCGCGGAAGCCGTGCACCACCAGGATGGTGCGGGTCCCGGGCGTGACCCGGACGGGTTCGTAGACCCAGTAGGAAATTGCCGTGCCGCCGACCGTCACGGAGGCGGCCCGTGTGCGGGCGGCGAGCCCGGTGCTGAGCAGGGGCGCGCGTGAGGCGCCGGTATCCACTTGTTCCATGCGTTCGAATCCTAGTTAACGTTGTCGGGGTGTGAGCCGGTGCGGAAGCCGCGCTCAAGGGCGGCGATCTCCGTCATGTCCGGCGGGGAAAGCTCAAAATCAAAGACGTCGCGGTTTTCATTGATCCGCCCGGAAGAACTGGCCTTGGGGATGACGATGTTCCCCAATTGCAGGTGCCAGCGGAGGATCACCTGCGCCGGCGTCCGGTCGTGTTCGGCAGCGAGGGCCAGGATCACCGGGTCCTTCAGGACCTGGCCGCGGCCCAGCGGGCTCCACGCCTCCGTGCGGATGCCCAGCACCTCGTGCTTTTCCCGCAGCTGTTCCTGCTGCAGCCAGGGATGCAGTTCGATCTGGTTGACGGCGGGCACGACCTCCGCGGTATCCAGGAGCCGGTCCAGGTGCTCCGGCTGGAAGTTGGAGACGCCGATGGCACGCACCTTGCCCTCGCGGTAGAGGGTCTCCAGGGCGCGGTATGTTTCCCGGAAGAGGCCACGCCGGGCGCACGGCCAGTGGATCAGGTAAAGGTCGATGTATTCCAGGCCGAGGTTCGACATCGACGTGTCGAACGCCCGCATCGTGGCGTCGTAGCCGTGGTCGTCATTCCAGACCTTGGTGGTGACGAAAAGATCCTCGCGCGGCACGTAGGGCGCAGTTTCCCCAGGTTCTCCGCCGGTGCCCTCGAATCCGGCAAGGGCGCCGATGCCCTTGCCGACGCCGGTTTCATTCTCGTACATGGCGGCGGTGTCGAAATGGCGATAGCCGGCCTCGACGGCCATTGTCACCAGATTCGCGGCGTCCGCAGGAGGCACTTTATACAGTCCGAATCCCAGCCGGTTGATCTTCACACCGTTATTCAGGGTCAGCCGGGGGGAGATTCTCATGACACTGACTTTACCCACTGGCGCTCCCGGGCGCCGGACAGGGGTTCCGGCGCCGCGGGTCCTCCTGCGCCGCCGCGGCTCAGGCCAGCCCGTCGTACCGGACAAGCCTCCGGGCGCTGGCTTCGTCGAGGATCAGGTCAGTGGCCAGCCCCGCCGCGAGCGCCCCGCGGAGCCCGTTGATCTTGGAGGCGCCGGACACCACGCAGATGCGGCGCCGCACCAGTCGGAGCTGGGCGAGGTCCGGGCCGGTGGACCGCTCATTGAGCGTTATGCCGTCCGAGGACCCGTCGGCGCGGAAGAACACCGTCGCGACGTCACCCACCACATCGGAACTCGCGAGGACGCTCAGGTCGTCCTCATCAAGGTAGCCGCCGGCATAGACGTGGCTGGGGTAGTCGGCGTCGACCGATCCGACCCCGAAGATGGCGATGCTCATCCGGGACTGCAGGTCGAGAATGCGCTGAACACTGCGCTCATTCCACATGGCCGTTTTGGTCGGCGCGTGGTCGAAGAACGCCGGCACCGGGAACTGTTCAACCCGCGCCCCGTAGGCGCTACCGAACCGGCGCATGATGTCCGAGGCGTACGTGATGCCGGTGGTCTGCATGTTCCCGGCACCGTTGAGCTGGACGATCACGCTGTCATGGGTGATCTTGCGGGTCAGGTGCCGGCTCACGGCGCTCAAGGTCGAGCCCCAGGCGACACCGATGATGGCATTGGAGTCCACCAGCGGCCCGATCGTCCGGGCGGCCTGCATGGCCACACGGTCCAGTGTTTCCGCCTCATTGAGCGTGTCCACCACGGGCACCACGTGCACATCCACCTTGTACTCGGCCCGGATCATGCTTTCAAGTTCGGGCCCGGTATCCAACGGGCTGCGGATTTGGATCTGCACCAGGCCGGAATCACGCGCCGCCGAGAGCAGCCGCGAAACCGTGGACCGGGACGTGCGGAGCTCGCGCGCGATGGCGTCCATGGTCAGGTCTTGAAGGTAATACAACTGGGCCGCGCGGAGGGCGTCGGACTGGCGAGAAGGCATCAATAAATTTCCCGTCTGCACGTTTGTGCATAGTGCTTGACTCCATTTTCCATTATTCCAAACAATAGAGTTGAAACGGTGCCGCGCCCCGGGGCGTTCCGCACGACAACACACCCAAGGGAGCAATTTTGGGACAGAAGGACTCAGCCCGTAAACCGGCCAACGAGCGCGCTTCGGTGCAGAAGCTGCGCACACGCCGGCACGCCCAGGTTCTGATCATCGGGGGCGGCATCAACGGGGTGGGCACGTTCCGGGACCTCGCCCTTCAGGGCGTCGACGTCGCGCTCGTGGAGCGCGGCGACTACTGCCAGGGCGCCAGCGGGGCTTCCTCCCACATGATCCACGGCGGCATCCGGTACCTCGAAAACGGCGAGTTCCGCCTCGTCCGGGAGTCCGTTGTCGAACGCAACAGGCTCCTGCGGATCGCACCGCACTACGTCAAGCCGCTGCAGACCACCATCCCGATCTTCAGCACGTTCTCCGGGGTCTTGGCCGCCCCCGTGCGTTTCCTGACCCACAAACAGGGCAAGCCCACGGAGCGCGGGGCGTTCCTGATCAAGCTTGGCCTGAGCATGTACGACTTCTTCTCCCGCGACGGCGGCACAGTCCCGCGCCACCAGTTCCGCGGCCGCAAGCGGGCGCTGGCCGAGCTGCCCCGCCTGCACCCGGGGATCAAGTATGCGGCCACCTATTTCGACGCCTCCGTCCACAACCCCGAGCGCCTCACCCTCGATGTGCTCCAGGACGGTGAAAAGGCCGGAGCCGGCGGGGCGGTCAGCCACCGGGCACGGGCCAGCAACTACGTTTCCCTCGTTTCGGCAGATACCCCCGGTACATCTACCGGAACCACTGTCCAGCTGCGCGACGAGCTGACCGGCGAGATGTTCGACTTCACCGCCGACGTCATCGTGAACACCACCGGCGCCTGGGTCGACCTGACCAACGGGGCCATGGGGGCGGCGTCGTCGTTCATGGGCGGAACGAAGGGTTCGCACATTGTGCTGGACCACCCGGAGCTGTTGGCTGCGTGCGGCGGCCGGGAGATCTTCTTCGAACATACTGACGGCAGGATTGTGCTGATTTATCCGATGGGGGACCGCGTCCTGGTCGGCACCACCGACGTCGACGCCGACATGGCTGAGGACGCCGTCTGCACCGAGGCGGAAATCGACTACTTCTTTGACCTGATCGGCCATGTGTTCCCGGACATCGAGGTGGGCCGGGAACAGATCGTCTATACGTTCTCCGGTGTGCGGCCGCTGCCGAAGCATGACGCCACCCAGCCGGGCTTTGTCAGCCGGGACTACCGGATCGAACGCCGCCCTGCAACGGGCGGGGCAGTGCTGAGCCTCGTGGGCGGCAAATGGACCACGTTCCGTGCCCTTGCCGAGCACCTGAGCAACGACGTTCTGGCCGAGCTCGGCAGAGAACGTAAGGTCTCGACCTCGAAGCTGGCCATCGGCGGCGGCGCCGGTTTCCCGGACAGCGAGGACGGGGTCCAGCGCTGGATCAAGGCCCACATGTCGGCCGGCCGCGACGCCGCCCGGGCCACCGGGCTGCTGACCCGTTACGGAACCCGTGCCGAGGAGGTCATCCGCTTCCTGGACGGCGCGGGGACCGCCAACCCGGACCGGCTCCTGCACTCCACGCGCGAGCTGAGCACCCGGGAATTGGAGTACATGGCGGGGCATGAGCAGATCGGGCACCTCGTGGACGTGCTCATCCGGCGCACGTCCCTGGCGTTCCGGGGCCTCGTGACCGGGGAACTGCTCAACGAAGTCGCCGACATCCTTTCCGGCCCTCTCGGCTGGGACGCGGCGCGCCGCGCCACGGAAATCAGCCACGCGCAGGAGGTGCTAAAGCGGTTCCACGGTGTCCGGGTCCACAGTCTGGTCGCCTGATACAAACTTGCGTGCCCGGGAAGGGAAGTCCGGGTGCAAGCACTGCGCGGTCCGCCCCGGCGGCCGGCGCAGTGGCTGGCCGGCAGCATGAAGATGCCGCAGGCCCCACGGCCCCAAAACTCGCGGAGGCCGACAACAGAAAATGGAGGAGTCAAAGATGTCTCTTGGAATAGTTTTCTTGTCCGAAGTATTCGGCACCGCAATGCTGACCCTGCTGGGTTGCGGTGTGGTGGCCAACGTTGCGCTTAAAGGCACTAAGGGCAATAACGGCGGGTTCTTGATGGTGACTTGGGGATGGGGCATCGCCGTCTTCGCCGGTGTCTATGTTGCTGCCATCTCAGGTTCGCACCTGAACCCGGCCGTGACCTTTGGCCTGCTGGTCAATGGGAAGAGGTTGTACGCTCCCGGCGTTCCGGTCGACGTCGCCTCGACCCTGACCTACTTCGGCGGTGAACTGACCGGTGCCTTCCTGGGTGCCGTCGTCATGTGGCTCGCCCACAAGCAGCACTTTGATCTCGAGCCCGAGCCCGCCAGCAAGCTGGCCGTGTTCTCCACCGGCCCGGCGATCCGCTCCAACCAGTGGAACCTGATCACCGAAATCGTCGGCACCTTCGTCCTCGTGTTTGTCATCCTGACCTTCGGCGGGACGCCTTCCGGACTCGGCCCGCTGTCCGTGGCGCTGCTGGTGGTCGGCATCGGTGTTTCGCTCGGCGGCCCCACCGGATACGCCATCAACCCCGCCCGTGACCTCGGCCCCCGCATCGCGCACGCCTTGCTTCCCATCAAGGGCAAGGGCTCCAGCGACTGGAGCTACTCCTGGATCCCGGTGGTGGGCCCCCTCATCGGCGGCGCACTCGGCGGCCTTGTGGCAGCCGTCGTCCCGATCATCGTCCCTGTAATCCCTCAGTAACCGCCAATTCACCTGCCACGCCAAACAGACAAGGACGTCAACATGAACCAGTACGTAATAGCAATTGACCAGGGCACCACCAGCACGCGCGCCATCGTGTTCGACCACAGCAGCAGCATCGTCTCCTCGGGCCAGATGGAGCACGAGCAGATCTTCCCGCAAGCCGGCTGGGTGGAGCACGACCCCGCCGAAATCTGGAACAACACCCGCGAGGTCATCGCCTCCGCCCTGTCCAAGGCGAACCTGACCCGCCACGACATCGCGGCCGTCGGCATTACCAATCAGCGCGAAACCGCAGTCGTGTGGGACAAGACCACCGGCAAACCCGTCTACAACGCGATTGTGTGGCAGGACACCCGCACCCAGCCGATCGTGGACGAGCTTGCCAAGGACGGGGGGCCGGAGCGGTTTAAGCAGAAAGTCGGCCTGCCGCTGGCCACCTACTTCTCCGGCACCAAGATCAAGTGGATCCTGGACAATGTCGAGGGCGCCCGCGCCAAAGCCGAGGCCGGGGACCTGGTGTTCGGCAACACCGACTGCTGGGTGCTCTGGAACCTGACCGGCGGGACCGACGGCGGCGTCCACGTCACGGATGTCACAAACGCCTCGAGGACCATGTTCATGGACCTCGAAACGCTGTCCTGGGACCAGGAAATCCTGGATGCCTTCGGGGTCCCGGCCTCCATGATGCCGGCCATCAAGTCCTCCTCCGAGGTCTACGGCACCGTGCACACGTCCCAGCTGCTGCGTGAAGTTCCGGTCGCCGGCATCCTGGGCGACCAGCAGGCGGCGACGTTCGGCCAGGCCGCCTTCGCGAAGGGCGGGGCCAAGAACACCTACGGCACGGGCAACTTCATGATCGTCAACACCGGTGAGGAGATCGTGCACTCCAAGAACGGTCTGCTGACCACCGTCTGCTACAAGATCGGCGACGCTAAACCGATCTACGCCCTGGAAGGCTCCATCGCGGTCACCGGCTCCCTGGTCCAGTGGCTTCGGGACAACCTCGGCATGATCAGCAGCGCCCCCGAGGTGGAGACGCTGGCGAAGACGGTCGAAGACAATGGCGGCGTCTATATCGTCCCTGCCTTCTCCGGCCTGTTCGCCCCCTACTGGCAGGGCGATGCCCGCGGCGTCATCGTGGGACTGACTCGCTACGTCAACAAGGGGCACATTGCCCGGGCCGCCCTGGAAGCTACGGCATTCCAGACCCGCGAGGTCCTGGACGCCGCCAACGCCGATTCAGGGGTGGATATGGAGGACCTGAGGGTCGACGGCGGGATGGTCGCCAACGACGCGCTGATGCAGTTCCAGGCGGACATCCTGGGCATCCCGGTCATCCGCCCGAAGATCGTTGAAACCACCGCGCTGGGTGCTGCCTACGCGGCCGGCCTGGCAGTGGGTTTCTGGAAGGACACCGAGGAGGTCGGCCAGTACTGGGCGGAGGACAAGCGGTGGGAGCCCGCCATGGAAGCCGGCGAGCGGGATCGCCAGCTCCGCCTCTGGAAGAAGGCCGTTACCAAGTCCATGGGGTGGGTGGACGACGACGTCAGGTAGCCTTTCTGGGCGTCTGGACAGGCGAGGAAG
Organism: Arthrobacter sp. NPDC058192; assembly: GCF_042883665.1. NCBI lineage: Bacteria > Bacillati > Actinomycetota > Actinomycetes > Micrococcales > Micrococcaceae > Arthrobacter > Arthrobacter sp. NPDC058192. The sequence goes on from NZ_JBHVVJ010000013.1 coordinate 149,900, forward strand.
AGCTCCGGCCAGCCATGCTGGCCGGAGCTTTTTCTTGCCCCCGTACGGTTCTTGCCCTTACACGGCGGTTGCGGTTTCGGGCTGGCGGGGCCCGCGCTCACGGTCCGGACCCTTCTTGGCGAACCGCAAGTAGAGCGACGGAACGATGAACAGGTTGACCTGTGTCGAGGTCACCAGCCCGCCGAGGATCACCACAGCCATCGGGTGCTCGATCTCATGGCCGGGCCGGGCGCCCATCACGACCAGCGGGACCAGGGCGAGCGCGGTGGCAAGCGTCGTCATCAGGATCGGTGACAAGCGCTCGGCTGCGCCCCGCAGGACCAGGTCCCGGCCGAACGGCATGCCCTCGAACTGCTCCAGATGCTGGCAGTGGTTGATGAGCAGGATGCCGTTGCGGGCGGCGATGCCCATCACTGTCAGGAATCCGACCAGTGAGCCGAGGGACAGGATTCCGCCGCTCATGTGCGCGGCGATCACCCCGCCCACGAGGGCAACCGGCAACGTCAGCATGGCCAGGATGGCCAGCCGCCAGCTGCGGAATGCCGCCTGCAGCAGGAGGAACACCACAATGACGGCGCCGATCGCGAAGAGGAGCAGCCGCTGCGAGGCAGCCTGCCGCTCGGCGTATTCGCCCAGGATGTCGGCGCTGTAGCCGGTGGGGAACTCCACCGATTGGAGGTCGGCCTCGAGCTTTTCAACGACTTTGGCGAGATCGCCTTCCTTGACGTTGGCGCTGACGTCGAGACGCCTGGACCCTTCTGACCGCTCAATGACATTCGGCGTTGGCTTCACTGAGATCTTGGCGACGTCGGCCACCCGGATCCTCTGTCCGCTGGGGGTGTCCAGGGGGAGGTTCTGGATGCTGGTGACGCTGGTCCTGAGCTCCGGTGCGCTCCAGACCTGGACGTCGTAGGCCTTGCCGTCCCGGTAGACGTCCCCGACCTCCTCACCGGACACCAGGGTTGCCGCGGCACGCCGGACGTCGCCAGGCTTCAGTCCGTAACGGTTGGCCGCGTCCAGATCCACCTCGACGTCCACCTGAGGCACGTTGACCTGGAGGGCAACCTTGGCGCCGATTGCCCCTTCGATGCCGCCCAGAACGGCCTTGACCTTATCCGCCTGCTTCTTCAGGGTGTCCAGGTCATCTCCATAGACGCGGACGACGATCGAGTAGCCCGTGCCGGTCAGCACCTCGCGGACACGTTCCTTGAGGTACGTCTGGACATCCCGGTGGATGCCCGGGTAGCCGTCGACGATCTGCTGGATGGAGGCCAGGGTCTTGTCGTAGTCGACCGAAGGGTCGACGCTGATCCAGTTCTCACCGAAGTTAACGCCCACCACCTCGTCGGCGGCAAAGGCCTGGCCGATATGGGACCCGCAGTTGTTGACGCCGGGGACGGTCATCAGTTCCTTGCAGGCCAGCTGGCTTACGCGCACTTCCTCGGCGTTGGAGGTGCCTGGTTGCGTGACCCAGTGCATGAGGAAGTCGCGTTCCTTGAACGAGGGCAGTAGCGACTGGCCCAGGAGCGGGGCCGCCAGGATTCCCACGACGCCTAACGCCGCCACTGCTAGGTAGCCGGGGAGCGGCCGCCTCACAATAGGCCGCAGAGCGGCGCCGTACCAGCGTTTCAGCACCCGGACCACGGGCGGATCCCGGTCTTCCAGCTTGGCATTGCGCAGGAAGATGTACGCCATGGCGGGTGTGACGGTGAGGGCCACCAGCATGGAGGCCATCACGGCAAGGGTGTAGGAGATGGCCAGTGGACGGAAGAAGGCGCCCGTCAGTCCGTCCAGGAAGAAGATCGGCACAGTGGCTGCAACGATGATCAACGTGGCGTAGACAATCGGGCCCCGAACCTCCAGGGAGGCATTGACGACCACCCTGGCGGTGCTTTCGGTTCCCCCGCTGGCGCGGTGGTGCCGCAATCGCCGGACGATGTTTTCGACGTCGATGATGGCATCGTCGACTACCACCCCGACGGCGATCACCAGCCCGGCAAGCACCATCGTGTTAATCGTTCCTCCGGTCCAGTACAGCACCAGGGCCGCGGCAGTGAGGGACAGCGGGATGGCCATCACGCTGACCAGCGCAGTCCGCCACTGGAACAGGAACACGCTCAGCACCAGGACCACCAGGAAGCAGCCCAGCAGGAGCGCGACGCTCAGGTTGCCGAGGGATTCCTCGATGAACGAGGCCGGACGGAACAACGTCGTGTCCACTTCGATGCCGGTCAGGCCCGACTGCAGTTCGTTGAGGGCCTCCTCAACCCCGCGCGTCACTTCGAGCGTGTTGCCCCACGGCAGCTTTTCGACGATCAGCATGAGGCCGGGGCCGCCGTTGATCACCGCATCGCCGATGAGCTGCTGGTGGTCTTCCACTACGTTGGCCACGTCGGCAAGCCGCAGTGGCGGTTTTCCCTCCCGCTCCTCCAATGCCACTTGGGCGAGCTCCGCCGGCGAGGTGATGGGCTGGACGTGCCTGATGCCCAGGCTTTGGTTTGGCGTTTCGAGCGCTCCGCCGGTCCCGATCAGGGCGCCGGGGGAGTACTTGAGCAGGCCCGCGTCCAAAGCATCGGACGTGGTGTTCATGACGTTATCCAGCGTGACGTCGTTGGCCGCCAGTTTGGCCGGGTCCACCTGGACCTGGAGCATCTGAAGGCGCTCGCCCCAGATCGCCACATTTGCCACGCCCGGCACCCGCAGCAGATGTGCCCTGATGTTCCAGTAGGAGATCATGGACATCTCAATCAGGGACCGGGTATCGGAGGAGAGCCCGATCTTCATGACACGGCTCGTGGAGGACAACGGCTGGAGCATCACCGGCGGGGCCGCCCACGTGGGCAGGGTCGGGATAACCGTCGCCATGCGCTCCGAGACCAGCTGCCGGGCGGTGAGCAGGTCGGTTCCCGGCTTGAATTCCATGACAATGGCGGACAGCTGGGACACGGACTTCGACCGCATCTGGTCCAGGCCGTCAATGCCGTTGAAGGCCTCCTCCATCGGAACCGTGACGAGTTCCTCAACTTCCGAGGCTGTGAGGCCCAGGCACGCCGTCTGGACCTCGACACGGGGCGGTGCGAACTCCGGGAAAACATCCACCGAAGCACTGCTCAGTTGCGCGCCGCCCACGATCATGAGGGCGGCCGCCATCGCAATGATGATCGACCGGAACCTCAGGCTTGCAGCGACAATCCGGCGCATATCAATGGGCCGTATCGAATTCAGCGCCGAACAGTTCAGCCGCGCCGACGGTGACGACGACGGTGCCCGCCGCTGGGCCGGCCGAGGCGGTGACCACCCCGGACTCCACCTTGGATACTGTGACCGGCTGGCGCTGGTAGACCTGCGGGGCCGGGTTGGTGTAAACCCAGGTCTTTCCGCTGGAGTCATAGAGCAGCGCCGCGTACGGCAGAGTGACGGACGTCCCTGTGGCCGCCTTGACGGTATCGGTCTTCAGGTCCAGGCGTTCCAGTCCCTTTTCGGTCAGGGTCAGTTTCGCAATGCCTGTTGCGGCGTTCTTCTCCACCTTGGCGGGTTCGTTAGCCGAGACCGCGGCGGGAGTCGCCGCCGTCGTCTGGGCACACGCGGGCAGTGCGAACAGGATTGCTGCGCAGGCAGCGGCCGCCAGAGGCAGGCGCCGCGGGGGCTGTTGGCTGGTCATTTTGTTTCCACCTTTTCCTGCATAACGGACTGGACGGGGGCTTCGGCTTCGTAGACATCAGCCCACTCTTCGGGAGCGGACCGGGGTCCGAACCAAAGCGCGAGCAGGGGGAGCACGAAGATCCCGATAAGGGTTGTGGTGATGAGTCCACCGATGATGATCAGGGCCATTGGCCCCAAGAGGGCCTCGCCGACTGCGCCGCCGAACAGTCCCGGCGGGATCAGGATCGCCACAGTGATCAGGGTGGACTTCAGGATGGGCGATATCCGGTCCCGGGCCGCCATCATGATGACCTTTCCAGGGGGCTCCTGCGGGGCCGTCCTCCACAGCTCGTCCGCGCGGGCCGAAAGCAGCGCCGCATTGCGGCTGGCGATGGCCAGCACCACAACAAAAGCCGTAAGCGCCAGCACCGTTACGGCGCCTCCTGCGAGCCACGCCGCTATCGCTGAGCCGGCCAGTGCCGCCGGCAGGGACAGGAAGACGGCGAGCGCCAGCTTCCAGCTTCGTACGGCGGTCTGGAAAAGTAGCAGGATCGCGATGAGGGCCGCTGCGCCGATCCACAGAACGAGGTTGTCCCCGGCCAGCTGTTCGCTGTACTTGGTAGGGATTTCGGCGTGGTACTCCAGCGGGAACTGGATCTGCTTCACCGCCGCGGTGATGTCGCGCTGGATATCCGCCAGCGGCCGTCCGCTGACATCGGCCACGACGTCGATCCTGCGCGAAGTGTCGTCGTGCATGATGATGACTTCATTGGGAACGAGCCGGACATCGGCGATCTGGCCCAGCTGGACCTGGCCGCCGTTTGGCGTGTCGAGCAGAAGCTCGCGGATGCTGGTCAGGTCATCCCTGACGTCCACGGCGCCGCGGACCACCACTTCAAAGACCTTTTGCTGTTCGAAGAGGTTGCCGACCACAATGCCCTGCATCAGGGCCGCGGCGGCACGGCGTGCGTCGCCGGGTTTGATACCGACCTTTTGCGCCGCTTCGAGGTTGACCTCGACTTCGACGATCGGCGTCATGGCGCTGGCGTTGATGGTGGGGTTCTGCACGCCGTCGACCTTTTCGATGGCCTTGCGGACCTCTTCGGCCTTCTCGCGCAGGACCGGCATGTCAGTGCCGTAGACACGGACTGCGAAGCCCGGGTCCATGCTGTCGCGCTGTTGGCCGATCTTCTGCTGGGAGTAGTTCACCACGTTGTGAGCAATGCCCGGGTAGCCTTGGACGACGTCGCGGACTGCCTTTTCAGTCTCGCTGAAGTTCGCATCAGGTGTGATGGACACCCAGAGTTCCGCGGAGCTGTTCCCGACAACCTGGTCGGAGGAGATGGCCCGGCCGATGTGGCCGCCGACGCCGGACACGCCCGGCAGGGCCCGGAGCTCATCGGACGCCTTCGCGGCGACCCGGCGGACCTCGTCGGTGGACGTGCCCGCCATGGAGTCCCACTGCACCAGGAGTGTACGGTCCGGGACTGTCGGAACGACCGGCCGGTTGCCAACCAGCTGGGATGCGGCCGCGAGGCCCAGCAGGCCCACGACGGCGACGGCTACGACTCCCAGCGCCGTGCGGGAGCGTGAACCCTCGAGCGCCCGGTCATAGAACTGCCTTGCCCGGACAACAGCGGGCGACTCTGCCCGCCGCGACGTCTCACGGGGAAGCAGGAGATACGCCAGGACCGGCGTCACGGACAAGCCCACCAGCAGTGCCACGGCGAGGGTGAGCGCCATGGACCAGAACAGTGGCTGGAAGAACGCACCGCCGACTCCCGTGACGAACAGCGTCGGAACGAGCGCCAGGACCATGATGAGGGTGCCATGGAACAGCGGCGTGCGGACGCTGCGGACGAGCCGGACCATGCGGAACCTGATGGTGACATCAGTCTCCGTCTCCGAGGTCCGCAGGGGCCGGCGCCGCTGCGCCTGGACGTCCTCCACGATGTCACCCACGATCACGGAAACAGCCAGCACAATGCCGGCCAGGATCGAGATATTCAGCGTGGAGTCGAGCAGATAGAGGACCACACCCGCCGACATGACCGTGGTGGTGATGGCCGCGAGGGCGATCACGGCCACCCGCCAGGAGCGGAAAAGCACCCAGAAGAGCAGGACTGTGATCAGGAGGCTCACCAACAGGGCCACCCCCAGGCCGTCGACGGCATCTTGCAGGAACGACGCGGGCCGGAAGACGGACGTGTCCATCTGAATACCGGAAAGCCCCGGCTGCATGTCGTTCAGGGCGGCCTCGATGTCCTTGGTGACCTGCAGGGCACTGGTTCCGGGGAACTTCTCCACGACGAGGAGAAGGCCTGCATCCTGTCCGACGACGGCGTCGCCGATCAGTGGCTGGTGGTCCTCCTTCACCTGGGCGACGTCGCCCAGGAGCATGGGAGATGCGGCCTCTTCGACGCTGACCTTGGATAGATCCGCGGGGGTCCGGATTGGAAGGACGTGTTGGATACCCAGACGCTGGCTCGGCGACTCGACGAATCCGCCGGTACCGGGGGTTGACGCCTCAAGGAAGCTCAAGGGGGACACCCAGACGGCGTTGCCAGTGGTCTTAATGACCTGTTCGAGGGTGATGCCCTTGTCCCGCAGCTGCGTCGGGGTGACCTCGACCTGGAGCTGCTGCTCGCGCTGGCCCCAGATGGAAACATTAGCCACACCGGGAATGCCGATCAGCCGCGGTTTGATCTTCCACCGCGCCAGCACCGACATTTCGATGCCGGAGAGCTGCTGGGAGCTCATCCGGACCATGAGCACGCGGCTGGTTGAGGACAGCGGCTGCATGATCAGCGGCGGCGCCGAGACGTTCGGCAAAGCGTGCGCCTGGGTCATGCGTTCGGCCACAAGCTGGCGCGCGCGCAGTAGATCCGTTCCCGGCTCGAACACGAGCTCAATGGAGGACAGGCCGGGAACAGACTTGGATCGGATTTCATCGAGCCAGGCCACCCCGTTGAGGAGGTCGGCTTCCATCGGAGATGTGATGAGCTGCTCGACTTCGGCTGCTGAGAGGCCCAGGGCCTCGGTCTGGATCTCAACGTGCGCGGGCGCGAACTCGGGCATGCTGTCGACGGCGATCCGCGGGACGTTCACCAGTCCGAAGGCAAGAAGTCCGGCGGCCACGGCGAGAACCAGAATGCGGAACTGCATACTGAACCGGGTAATCCAGCCGAACATGACTAGCCCTTTTCCAGGGCGCCGACGTCGTACCGGCGGGCAGCGGTGGTTCTTGGTAGTTGCAAGGAAGAATGGCGCAAGTGATTCATGACAGGCTCCTCAACCCGAGACCAATTGCGAATCCCCCCAAGAGACCCCACTTGCTGGTCTTCTTCGAATAGTGCTCCGGCCCTGAACCGTTTGGCAAGGACAAAATTTTGTGCGAATTGCTAGTCCGCTCCCGGTAAATTCCCAGCTAGGGGGCTCATAATGCGCCGTGTCACTTGGGGCTTCGCGGAACTGTCCAGGCCGCCCCCGGACCTGCGCGGGTAGTGAAGTGTGACCTGCGTGCTTTCGCCGGGAGGGCTACCTGAATCCGGCCGCAAACACCCGCGCGGTGCCTTCCGCTATGGACAGGTGGATACCGCGGACGGGCGGCGGCGGCATTTGTAACGATTTCGAGTACGGGAGCCTGGGCCGCGGGCCGGCCCTATGTGTCCGGCACGTTCGGGGCCCGTCCGGGCTGGGGTTCAGCGCAATCGGGCCCGAGGGGCTAAAGTGGTGCTATGCGCGCTGTGCTCCTGCTTAGCTAGCCGCCCGGCATCCCGACGCCTTGACCCCGAAGACCTTGATCCCGAAGACTTCGGATTGCCGAGCGGCGGCCCCTCCATGTCGAGGGGCTTTTGTGTGTCTGGGGCTGTGTGGCGGCAGCGGCAACCAATCAGTGCCGGGCAGCCGGCCCGGACAGTGCAGACTTGAAGGTAAACAGGCCTGGCGGCAGGCGGGCCTGATGGTAGACAGGCTTGGGATAACAGGCCGTATAGAACAGAAGAGGCCAGCAGTGAGCGTTCAGCCGGAAACACAGACCGGATCACCAGGAGCCGCGGCGGAGGCGCCCGAGGAAGGTGCCTACAGCTTCGCGGCGATGGAAGCCAAGTGGCCGCAGGTCTGGGAAGACCTGAAGGTCTTCACACCGCTCGACGACGGCACCAAGGAACGCCGCTACGTGCTGGACATGTTCCCGTACCCGTCCGGTGATCTTCACATGGGCCACGCGGAGGCGTTCGCGATGGGCGACGTCGTGGCCCGATACCTGCGCCAGCAGGGGTACGACGTGCTGCACCCGATCGGCTGGGACTCCTTCGGCCTGCCGGCGGAAAACGCCGCGATCAAGCGCAACGTACACCCCAGCGAATGGACCTACGCCAACATCGACACCCAGGCGGCGTCGTTCAAGCGCTACGCGATCTCAGCCGACTGGTCCCGCCGGCTGCACACCTCGGATCCGGAGTACTACCGCTGGACCCAGTGGCTGTTCAAGCGTTTCTACGAGCGTGGACTGGCTTACCGCAAGGATTCGCCGGTCAACTGGTGCCCCAAGGACCAGACGGTGCTGGCCAACGAGCAGGTCGTCAACGGCGCCTGCGAGCGTTGCGGCACGCCCGTCACCAAGAAGTCGCTAAACCAGTGGTACTTCAAGATCACCGACTACGCGGACCGGCTGCTCGATGACATGGATGAACTGCGCGGCCACTGGCCCGAACGCGTCCTGGCAATGCAGAAGAACTGGATCGGCCGCTCCGAGGGTGCGCACGTCAACTTCGTGATTGAGGCCGACGGCGGCAAGCCCGCCAAGGACGTCACCGTCTTCACCACCCGCCCGGACACCCTTTACGGCGCCACGTTCTTCGTTGTCGCGGCGGATGCCCCGCTCGCCGTCGAACTCGTCACCGAAGAGCACGCGGGCGCCCTGGACGCCTACCGTGAACAGGTCAAGGCCCTGTCCGAGATCGAGCGCCAGTCCACCGAACGCGAAAAGACCGGCGTCTTCACCGGCCGCTACGCGGTCAATCCGCTCAATGGCGAGAAGCTGCCCGTCTGGGCTGCGGACTACGTCCTGGCCGACTACGGCACGGGCGCCATTATGGCCGTTCCGGCCCATGACCAGCGCGACCTCGACTTCGCAAGGACCTTTGACCTGCCGGTCCGGGCCGTGCTCGACACCGGCGAGGAAGACCCCGCACTCTCAGGCAGGGCGACGGCCGGTGAGGGCACCCTGATCAACTCCGGAACACTGGACGGGCTGCCGAAAGCCGAGGCCATCCCGGCCGCCATCGCAATCCTGGAGCAGCAGGGCACCGGCGAGAAGTTCGTGAACTTCCGCCTGCGTGACTGGCTGCTGAGCCGGCAACGGTTCTGGGGCACACCGATCCCCATCATCCACTGCCCCGCCTGCGGTGAAGTGCCCGTCCCGGACGAGCAACTGCCCGTGACCCTGCCGGCGGACCTGCGCGGCGAGGACCTGTCCCCGAAGGGCACGTCTCCGCTTGCCGCCGCCGCTGACTGGGTCAACGTCGAGTGCCCGAAGTGCCACGGCCCGGCTAAGCGCGACACGGACACCATGGACACCTTCGTGGACTCGTCCTGGTATTTCCTGCGCTTTGTCTCCCCGCAGTTCACCGAAGGCCCGTTTGATCCGGCCAAGATCAACGACTGGATGCCGGTAGGCCAGTACGTCGGAGGCGTCGAGCACGCAATCCTGCACCTGCTCTACGCACGGTTCTTCACCAAGGTCATCCACGACCTCGGGATGATCGACGCTGATGAGCCGTTCCGGGCGCTGCTGAACCAGGGGCAGGTGCTCAACGGCGGCAAGGCCATGAGCAAGTCTCTTGGGAACGGCGTGGACCTTGGCGAGCAGTTGGACAAGTTCGGCGTGGACGCCGTACGCCTGACGATGATCTTCGCTTCGCCGCCGGAGGACGACGTCGACTGGGCGGACGTCTCGCCGTCGGGCTCTGCGAAGTTCCTCGCCCGCGCGTGGCGGCTTGGCCAGGACGTGACGAGCGAACCCGGCGTCGACTTCTCGACCGGTGACCGTGCCCTGCGCACGGTGACCCACCGCACCATTGCCGACGCGCAGTCACTGCTCGACCACAACAAGTTCAACGTGGTGGTGGCCAAACTGATGGAGCTGGTCAACGCGACCCGCAAAACCATTGACGCAGCCGCCGGTGCCGGCGGAGCCGACCCAGCGGTGCGCGAAGCCGTGGAAGCCGTCGCCGTCATCCTGAGCCTGTTTGCGCCCTACACCGCCGAGGACCTGTGGAACGTTCTGGGACACCCCGCATCGGTCGCGAACGCCGGTTGGCCCACGCACGACGATGCGCTGCTGGTGGAGGACACGGTTATTGCCGTGGTCCAGGTGCAAGGCAAGGTGCGGGACCGCCTGGAGGTTTCCCCGGACGTCTCCGAGGATGAACTGCGCGAACTGGCGCTGGCCTCGGAAAACGTTCAGCGGGCCCTCGACGGGCGGGCCCTCCGCACGGTGATCGTGCGGGCACCTAAACTGGTCAACATCGTTCCGGCCTGACCGGACGTACGTTTGTGGCGCCGGGGGGCCCCCCAATGTGGGGCGCCCCGCGGGAGAAAATTTACGGTTTTAACGGTGGAAGTGTTGGAAAGGGAGAAAAAAAAAAAAAAAAAAAAACAAAAACAAAAATTGA
>NZ_JBHVVJ010000014.1:0-145208 GCF_042883665.1 Arthrobacter sp. NPDC058192
GCGTCCTCCGGGTTCGCGGCCTGCCAGGCCGTGAAGGACTCCTCCCAGGCCTTGCGGGCGTGCGCGCCGCGGTCCACCACGGACCGGGCGTGCGCCAGGACGTCCTCGTCGACCTGGAACGCGCGCTCCGGATCGAACCCGAGCACGCCCTTGAGCGCGGCGACTTCCTCCGCGCCCAGGGCCGAGCCGTGGATCTTGCCGGTGTTCTGCTTCTTCGGCGCCGGGTAGCCGATGATGGTCCGCAGCGAAATGATCGAGGGCCTGGACGTTTCGGCCTTCGCGGCCAGCAGCGCCGCATAGAGTTCCTGCACGTCCTCGACGTACTCCCCGGTCCGGGTCCAGTCGACCCGCTGGGTGTGCCAGCCGTACGCCTCGTAGCGCTTGAGCACGTCCTCGGTGAACGCCACGTCCGTGTCGTCCTCAATGCTGATGTGGTTCTCGTCGTAAACCACCACAAGGTTGCCGAGCTCCTGGTGCCCGGCGAGGGAGGACGCCTCGGAGGTGACGCCTTCCTGCAGGTCACCGTCGGAGGCGATCACCCACACGGTGTGGTCAAACGGCGACTCCCCGGCCGGCGCCGCGGCGTCGAACAGGCCACGCTGGCGGCGCTGGGAATACGCGAACCCGACCGCCGAGGCCAGGCCCTGGCCCAGCGGGCCCGTGGTGATCTCCACCCCCGCGGTGTGCTTGTATTCCGGGTGGCCCGGGGTCAGCGAACCCCAGGTCCGCAGCGCCTCCAGGTCCTTCAGCTCCAAACCGTACCCGGAGAGGAACAACTGGATATACAGGGTCAGCGACGTGTGCCCCGGAGACAGGATGAACCGGTCACGCCCGATCCAGTCCGGATCCTTCGGATCATGACGCATCAGCTTCTGGAACAACAAGTACGCCGCCGGCGCCAGGGACATCGCGGTCCCCGGATGCCCGTTGCCCACCTTCTCCACCGCATCCGCAGCAAGGACCCGCACGGTATCCACCGCACGCCGGTCCAAATCAGTCCATGACAGTTCTTGCTCTTCCAAATGTGGCACGAAAACCGGGCCCCTCTCTGTGCTGACGGCCGGCGGTACGCTCGGTCCCGCTCCGGGCACAGTTCGGTGCCCCGCTGCGGTTCGTACCAGCCGTTCACCGTCGAAACGTTGATCTATCATTCAGACGCAGATGCAATGCGGCCTGTTTCGGCAACCGCCCGAGTGCGCTGATCTAAGAACAGCCTAGTCCCAATCCAGTTGGTGGTCAGCGTATATCTCACCAAATGGACCGGATTTCGCTTATATGAATCACCGCCGCTTGCAGGTGTGGTGAGCAGGCGTTAACACGGCGGAAGCATGAGGCCGGCGGCGGCCCGGGCCATCCGCCGCGCCACGGTATGATGGGTGGTGGCCTTCGACTGGGCAAAGACACGGGTGTGCGCTGAGCGCCGAGTCCGTCTTGCAGCAAGACGCGTTGCGATATCCACCCGGGGCCGCCCTGCCACACCGAACTGCACAGCCAGACAGAACAGAGTGACTGCCACCGTGAGCACAACTAATACGCCGTTGAACGCCTCCCCGGTCTCGGGAAGGATGAGCTTCGGCCGCAAAGCCAAGGCCTACCTGGCGCTCACGAAACCCCGAGTGATTGAACTTCTGCTCGTCAGCACCCTGCCCACGATGATCTACGCTCAGCGCGGATTCCCCTCGATCGGGCTGATCCTGGCGACACTGGTGGGCGGGGCGTTTGCGGCGGGCTCCGCCGGGGCGTTCAACTGTTACATCGACCGCGACATCGACAAACTCATGCACCGGACCGAGAACCGGCCGCTGGTCACCGGCGAGGTCACCCCGCGCGAAGCGCTCGTCTTCTCCTGGCTGCTGGGCGCGGCGGCGATGGCCATCCTCTGGTTCGGGGCTAATCCGCTTTCCGCCTGGCTGGGGCTCGGCGCCATCGTCTTCTACGTGGTCATTTACACCATGATCCTCAAGCGGCGCACCGCCCAGAACATCGTCTGGGGCGGCGCCGCAGGGTGTTTCCCGGTCCTGATTGCCTGGGCCGCCGTCACCAACACGGTCGAATGGCCCGCCGTCGTGCTGTTCATGGTCATCTTCCTGTGGACCCCGCCGCACTACTGGCCGCTGTCGATGCGCTACGGCGAGGACTACCGCAACGCCAACGTTCCGATGCTGGGCGCGATCGCCGGCGCCAAGGTGGTCTCCGTGCAGGTGGTCCTCTACGCGTGGGCCATGGTGGCGTGTTCGCTGCTGATGATCCCGGCCGGCCACGCGGGCTGGGTCTACACCGTGACCGCGATCGCGGCCGGCGCCTGGTTCCTCTACGAGTCACACGCCCTCTACAACCGCGCACAGTCCGGCGACGTCTCGAACAAGGGAGCCATGAAGGTCTTCCACGGCTCCATCAGCTACCTGACGCTGCTCTTCCTCGCCCTGGCAGTCGACCCGTTCGTCGGCTCCGCCCTCATGGCCGGCTGAGCAGCCCGCTCGGCTGGTTAGTCCCGCCTGGCGCGGGCAGCATCTCGTTCCAACGGCTGGGGCTCCCTCACCCACCCGGGTGAGGGAGCCTCAGACGTTGTTCGGGCCGGTCAGGGCCGTGATGGAACGGCGCCGGCGTCCGCCCGCCGCTGGTCCGGATAGGCCCGGTCGAAACGGGACCGCGCGATGCGTCCCAGCCTCTCGACGGTGTGCCAGCTGACCACCGCGATGGCCAGAGTCAGCAGGATGGCCGAAACGGCCACCAGCGGGGGCAGATCCGCCGTCGAGCCCCCGTTGAGCCAGAGAATGACGATGTAGTTCCAAAGGTAGGCGGCGTACGAAACGGTGCCGAGCAACTGCACCGGGCGGGTCAGCCGCGGCATCGCCCGGGTACGGGAAGCGCCCAGCGCCACCAGAACGGCCGCGGCAACCATGGCCAGGGGGCCGCCAACGAAGATGAAGGCGGGCGTTTCGTTGGCTTTCGGGAAGAAGGCCAGCGCGGCCAGGACGGCGACTGAAACGAGCAGGGACGCCAGCCGGAGCCAGCGGGCGGAGAACCAGCCGAACACGTGGACCCGGTAAAGCCGCAGCGCCGATCCGATGACCAGTCCCAAGCCCCAGGTCGTGGGCAGCGCGTAGACCAGCGAGTGGAGTTGCGGCGCAAAGATTGTCATCGCCAGCACACTGGCGGTCATGAGGAACAGGGTGACGGCGGCAGAAAGGCCAATCAGCCGTCCCTGGCGATTGCGCCGCAGGGCCAGCACCAGCAGCGCGGGCCAGATCAGATAGAACTGTTCCTCCACGGCCAGCGTCCACAGCGGTCCGATGGCCATGCTGACGTCGAAGGGCAGTGGCAGGTCTTTGAGGTACCCGAAGCCGGCCAGAACGGTATACCCGACGATTCCCTTGGACCGGTCGCCGAGGACGTCGGTGGCCAGTTCGACGGCGGCGTACACGCCCAGGAGGAAGACCAGTGCCGGCACGAGCCGGAAGGCACGGTGTGCATAGAAGCGGCCGTAACGGATCTTGCGGTGCCGTTCGACGTCCCTGAGGAGCACGTTTGTGATCAGGTAGCCGCTCAGCACGAAGAAGGCGATCACACCAACAATTCCGGCTCCTTCGAATATCGCCGGCCAGGAATGTCCGAGCAGGACCGCTCCAACGGCCGCTCCGCGGAGCACGTCCAGTCCGTCCAGTCGCGGGCGCACGCGGGGCCGCTGGTCTGGACTCGGTTTGCCTGTGCTGAGCTGGGCAGCCGATGTGGCCTTTTTGCCGACTAGTAACGCCACGTGACCTCCGGAGCCTCTGTCTGGCCGGTTCCGATTTCAGCCCAATCCAGGCACCCAAATCTCGGCAACCGTGCCGTTCGTCTTCTCATGATGTGATTGCGGCGCCAGTCGTGCGCCGCCTCCATTATCCCCGATGCATCTGGACGGAACCTGACTCCGCATCCGGAGGGGTTTCCGGCGTCCGGGAACTCCCGCGCCCGAGGCCCGGATTAGAGGTTGTGGGCCACCAGTTCGAGACCGATCACCAGAAGGCTCAACACGACCTCGGCCAGCATGATGGCGGCTTTGTGATGCAGCGGAATGTCGAGGCGCCGGATCGCCAGGAACCCGACGACGGCGAGCGAGACCACGAGCACGCCGATGGCCCACCCGAGCGCCGCAGCCGTGGACATGAACCCGAGCCCGGCCGCGGCGAGCAGGAGCAGCGGCGCAACCAACACGCCCAGACCGTCGACGCCGACCGCGATCATATGGTGCAGTTCCTCCCCGGAGGGGAGCTTAGAATGGACGGTCAGGTGGCTCAACAGGTCCGCGACCAAGATCCCGAGCAGGGAACCGATCACCACGATGCTGAGGGTGGCCGCCGCGGCGCCGGGCGTGGTCTCGTTGGCGTGGCTCCGGAGCGCCAGCACGACAGCCAGGCTTGTGAAGATGATGTAGACGCGTTCCTTGAGGCTGGCCGCACGCTGCCGGGCGGATGGCGAAGGATGCGCTACTGGTTGGGCCTTCTCCATGTGACGCGGCCGCCAAACGGGCGATGAAGGGTCCGTGTCCATGCCACCTTATGATCCTCCTGCCGGCACAAGGTGGCCAGTGTGGCGGGGCGGCAATCGTCCGCCCCGCTGAGGAACAATGCCGGTCGGGCCCGGGGGCGCAAGGGAACGGCTATGCCACCGGGCTGTAGCGGGCCAGGTCCGCCGCGTTCGTGGCCGCGGACATCAGCAGTGCCGCCGCCAGCATGTGGGCGCCGACGAGCAACGCCGGAATGCCGGTGTAGTACTGCGTGAAGCCGATGACAGCCTGCAGGACGGTGACGCCCAGCAGCATGAACACCGCCGAGCGGAACGGGCCCGGGATGCGCCCGCGCACCACGAGGAACAGTCCGAACAGTGCGCCGGCGGTGACCAGATAGGCCGGCACGGCGTGGATGTGGGCGAAGAGGTCCCAGTCGAGATCGTTCCGTGGCGCGTTGGCGTCGCCGGCGTGCGGGCCGGCTCCGGTGACCACGACGCCCAGGCAGACGGCGACGGCGGAGAAAAACGCGACGGCAGCCATCACCGGGCGTGCGGCACCCGGCAGGGCGGGAAGCCGCACGGTCCTGGCCTTGCCCGTGCGGCCGTAGGCGCGGTTCACCAGGAGGGTGGCGAGGACCACGAGGGCCATGGAGACGAGGAAGTGCAGGCCCACCACCCACGGGTTCAGCTGGGTCAGCACCGTGATGCCGCCGATGATCGCCTGGGCGGGGATGCTCGCGAGAAGGCCGAGGGCAAGCAGGAAGAGGTCGCGGCGTTCCTTGCGGAGATTCCACAGATACACGAGCATCATCACCGCGACTGCTGCCAGCGCGAACGTCAGGAGCCGGTTGCCGAATTCGATGATGCCGTGGAAACCCATCTCCGGCGTGGTCGTCAGGGATGCGTCCGTGCAGCGCGGCCACGTCGGGCATCCAAGGCCCGATGCGGTCAGCCGGACGGCCCCGCCGGTCACCACCAGAACGATCTGGCCGATGAGGGACAACACGGCCAGTCTCCTGACCTTGTTGTCGACGACGACGGGCAGCCGGGAGGTGAACCCCGAGACGATCCGGGGGGTGCGTGACGCCGTGCTCACAGTTTTCTCAATTCCACTTGAACCAACGGGTGGCTGCGCCGCCGGCTATCGCCGTCCAAAGCAGCAGGACAAAGACCGCAGCAGCATTCACGCTGCCGTGGAGGAAAGCATCCCTTAGCGCCTGGCCCAGCGCGCCGGAGGGGAGGAAGTGGACCACGGCCTGAGCCAGCGCCGGAAGCCGTTCGGCCGGGATCACGATCCCGCCCAGTGCCCCGAGCAGGATCCACAGCAGGTTGGTGATGGCCAGCGTCGCTTCCGGCCGGACGGTCCCGGCGACCAGCAGCCCCAGTGCCGTGAAGGCGGCAGCGCCGAGGACCAGGATGGCCAGGCCGGGCAGCAAGCCTGCGGGCTCGGGCCGCCATCCCAGCGGCAGCGCCACAACCGTCACGATGAGCACCTGCAGGAACAGCACGGCCAGGACGGCCAGGATCTTCCCGGCAATCAGTCCGGTGCGGCCCAGGGGAGTGGTGGAGAGGAAGCGCAGCACGCCGTAGCGGCGGTCGAAGCCGGTGGAGATGCCCTGCCCGGTGAAGGCGGTGGACATGGCGCACAGGGCCAGGATGCCGGGGACGGCGATGTTGATGCGGCTGGCGCCGAGGCCATCCAGCAGCGGCGTCACCGTCAGGCCGACCATGGCCAGCAGCGGCATCACGATCGCGAGGATCAATTGCTCGCCGTTCCGGAGCATGGTGATGGTTTCGTACTGTCCCTGCAGCAGGATCCGGCGCAGCAACGCTGCGGGCGCGCCGCCATGTGCCGTCCGCGGTGCGCCGCCAGCAGGGGCAGTACCAGGGGCGGCGCTTCCTAGCGGGGAATTGCCCAGCGGAGCACCGCCGGATACGCGGGTCATCGGATCTCCCTTCCGGAGATGTCCAGGAAGACGTCCTCGAGGCTGCGCGCTTCAAGGCTCAGGGAGCTCGGCATGATCCCGCGGGCCGCCCACCACGCAGTGATCGTCGCGAGGTCGGCGGGGGTCAGGACGCCGGTCGCGGCGTAGCTGCCGGCGCGGGCCTCGGTGACTTCGACGCCCTCGGGCAGCACGCCGGTGAAATCCAGCCCGGGTTCGGTTTCAAACAGCAGGGTGCGGACGTGGTGCCCGGCGTCGTCTTCGTGCAGCTGGTGCCGCAGGAGTTCGCCCACGGTGCCTTCGGCGACGTTGCGGCCGGCGTCGATGATGTAGACGTAGTCGGCGAGGCGCTGGGCGTCGTCCATCAGGTGCGTCGTCAAGATGATTCCCATGCCGCTGTTGCGCAGCTCGGCGATGAGATCGAAGACCATTTGGCGGGACTGCGGATCCAGGCCGGCGCTCGGCTCGTCGAGGAAAAGGACCTCCGGATTGCCCACCAGCGCCGCGGCCAGCGCAAGGCGCTGCTTCTGCCCGCCGGACAGCCGGCGGACGGAGGTGCGGCTGAAGCTGTCGATGCCCAGGCGGCCGATGAGCTCATCGACCGGCCACGGGTCCTGGTACATGCCGGCGATGTGCCGCAGCAGGGGGATGGGACGGGCCGACGGCGGCAGCCCCCCGTCCTGCAGCATGACCCCGACGCGCGCACGGAGCCCGGCCCCAGCCTCGTCAGGATCCTGACCCAGTAGGCTAATGCTGCCGGCGGTGCGTTTCTGCAGCCCCTGGGCGCACTCGATCGTGGTGGTTTTGCCGGCGCCGTTGGCACCCAGCAGGGCCGTGACCTGCCCGCGCTCGGCCAGGAGGGACAGCCCGCTGACCACGCGCAGCATTTTGCCGTCAAGGGTGGCCAGAGGGCCCACATCCTTGACGAGCCCGCTGATGGTCAGAACGGGGGATTCGGGAGATCGCACCACAGCATTCTACGGGATGTAGTACGGGGGCGCCCGGGAGCGCTATGGGAGGCAGGCAAGCCATGCCTTAGTGGAACGCGGGAGTAAATTACGACATGATTGTGTTGTGTATTCCATGAGCACTTCTGCGTCCGCGGCCCCGTCCGGGAGCGGCGCCACGCGCGTCGGGTCCGCCCGGGCGCACGTGGCGGCCGTGCCGGACCTCATTCCCGCGGCTGTTCCCGCGGCCGGCGGCAGCCACCACCACGACGCCGACGAGCGTACGCGTGACCGCGTCCTCAACGCCGTGCTGGAGCATGGACCCATCAGCGCTGCCGAACTCGGCGACCTCCTGGGCTTCACCCCGGCCGCTGTCCGCCGCCACCTTGACCACCTCGAGCGCAGCGGAGTGATCGAGGTCAAACGGGTGGCCCGAGCCGGGGCCGGCGCCGGACGGCCCGCCCGGCGCTACGTCCTGAGTGCCCAGGGCCAGTCGACCCTGGGCAACGACTATCTCGATATCGCCACCGTGGCGCTGCGGCGCCTCGGCGAGGCCGCCGGTCCGGAAGCGGTGCGGCAGTTCGCCGTCGAACGCTTCGGGGACATGGAGCGCCGCTACGCCCCCGAGATTGAGCAGGCCGGACCGGACATCACGGCCCGTGCCCGGGCTCTTTCCGAGGCGCTCTCCCGCGACGGCTTCGTCGCCTCCGCGCAGTCGCTCGAGGCCAAGGCGCCGCTTCCGGCAGCGCTGTCCAGCGTCCAGCTTTGCCAGGGCCACTGCCCCATCCAGGACCTGGCCGCCCAGTTCCCCGTGTTCTGCGACGTCGAGACCGAAGTGTTCTCCCGGCTCGTCGGCGTCGATGTGCGCCGCCTGTCCACACTCGCGCGCGGCGGGCACGTCTGCACCACCCACATACCTACGGGCCGTCCGGCCGCCGGCGGGACCTCCGGTCCCGCGGCCCCGGGCAACCCGGACGAAGTATCCAACCATCTGCAAGAAAGGCCGTGATGACGGACCAACTATCAGAGAAGAAGGTTGCTGACTCTACGGTGATTTCGGAGATTCTCGAGAAGAATCCCGAGCTCCACGGAATCGGCACCTATGAGTACGGCTGGGCCGACAAGACCGACGTCGGCGCCAACGCCCGCCGCGGCATCGATGAGGACGTAGTCCGGGACATCTCGGCCAAGAAAAGCGAGCCGGAATGGATGCTGGACCTCCGCCTTAAGGGCTTGAAGTACTTCGACCGCAAGCCCATGCCCACCTGGGGCGCGGATCTGTCCGGCATCGACTTCGACAACATCAAATACTTCGTGCGGTCGACCGAAAAGCAGGCCGCCAGCTGGGAAGACCTGCCCGAGGACATCCGGAACACCTACGAGAAGCTGGGCATCCCGGAAGCCGAGCGCAGCCGCCTGGTCTCCGGCGTCGCGGCGCAGTACGAATCCGAGGTCGTCTACCACCAGATCCGCGAGGACCTCGAAGCCCAGGGCGTCATCTTCCTGGACACCGACACCGCCTTGCGCGAGCACCCGGAAATCTTCCAGGAGTATTTCGGCACGATCATTCCCGTGGGCGACAACAAGTTCGCCTCGCTGAACACGGCCGTCTGGTCCGGCGGGTCCTTCGTCTACGTCCCCAAGGGCGTCCACGTGGACATTCCGCTGCAGGCCTACTTCCGCATCAACACCGAAAACATGGGCCAGTTCGAGCGGACCCTGATCATCGCCGACGAGGACTCCTACGTCCACTACATCGAAGGCTGCACCGCACCGATCTACACCTCCGACTCGCTGCACTCCGCCGTCGTGGAAATCGTCGTGAAGAAGGGCGCGCGCGTCCGGTACACGACCATCCAGAACTGGTCCAACAACGTGTACAACCTGGTCACGAAGCGTGCCATCTGCGAAGAGGGCGCCACCATGGAGTGGATCGACGGCAACATCGGCTCCAAGGTCACCATGAAGTACCCGGCCGTCTACCTTGTGGGTGAAGGCGCCAAGGGCGAGACCCTGTCCATCGCGTTCGCCGGCGAAGGCCAGCACCAGGACACGGGCTCCAAGATGGTCCACATCGCGCCCAACACCAAGAGCTCCATCATCTCCAAGTCGGTGGCCCGCGGCGGTGGCCGCGCCGCCTACCGCGGCCTGGTCCAGGTCCGCGAGGGCGCCAAGCACTCGGCCAACACGGTCCGCTGTGACGCCCTCCTGGTGGACACCATCAGCCGGTCCGACACCTACCCGTACATCGACATCCGCGAGGACGACGTCACGATGGGCCACGAGGCGACCGTCTCGCGGGTCAGCGAAGAGCAGCTGTTCTACCTGATGTCGCGCGGCATGCGCGAGGACGAGGCCATGGCCATGATCGTTCGTGGCTTCATCGAGCCGATTGCCCGTGAACTGCCGATGGAATACGCCCTCGAGCTGAACCGCCTGATTGAACTGCAGATGGAAGGATCGGTCGGTTAATGACTGACATCACTACTGAAAAGGCCCGCATCGGCGCGCCCTCATCCCAGCCGTTCATCGACGGTTTCACCGAGGAAGGCGAAAGCCTGTCCCCGCTGAACGCTGCGGAGTCCAAGACCCCGCTGGCCGGCGAGGCCGTCAAGGCGCATTCGCACGGCGGCGGAGTCGGCATTCCGGACAGCTCCCGCGCCGGCCGCCTGACTTCCTACAAGCTCGCTGACTTCAAGCCGCTGACCGGCATGGAAGAGGACTGGCGGTTCACTCCGCTCAAGCGCCTCAAGGGCCTGCACGCCGAGGTCCTCACCGGCACCGGCCCCTCCGTCGCCGTCACCGCCCCGGGCAGCGTCCGGGTCGAGACGGTCGGCCGGAACGACGCCCGGATCGGCTCTGCCGGCATCCCGGAGGACCGCGTGTCCGCCAACGCCTGGGAGAACTTCACCGAGGCCACCGTCATCACGGTGCCGGCCGAGGTGGAAACCGAGTCCGAGGTCAGCGTCGTGCTGACCGGCCAGGGCGTCCAGGCTGCCGCGCAGCATGTGGTGATCGTGGCGGAGAAGTTCTCCAAGGCTGTCGTCGTCCTTGACCATCAGGGCACCGCCGTCGTCTCGGAAAACGTCGAGATCGTCGTCGAGGACGGCGCGCAGCTCACCGTCATCTCGCTCCAGGAATGGAACGACGACGCGGTGCACGCCTCCTCCCAGCAGGCCCGGATCGGCCGCGACGCCAAGTTCAAGCACATCGTCGTCAGCCTCGGCGGCGACCTCGTCCGGGTCACGCCGTCGGCGCGGTTCACGGCGCCGGGTGCCGAAGTGGAACTGCTCGGCCTGTACTTCGCCGACGCCGGCCAGCACCTGGAACAGCGCCTCTTCGTGGACCACGCCGTGCCGAACTGCAAGTCGAACGTCCTGTACAAGGGCGCCCTGCAGGGCCGCAACGCGCACACCGTCTGGGTGGGTGACGTCCTGATCCGCAAGGAAGCCGAAGGTACCGACACCTATGAGGCCAACCGCAACCTGGTCCTGACCGATGGTGCCCGCGCCGACTCCGTGCCGAACCTGGAAATCGAAACCGGCCTGATCGCCGGCGCCGGCCACGCCAGCGCCACCGGCCGCTTCGATGACGAGCACCTGTTCTACCTGATGGCCCGCGGCATTCCGGAAGACGTGGCCCGCCGGCTGGTGGTCCGCGGATTCCTCAACGAGATCATCCAGCAGATCAAGGTCCCGGCGATCGAAGAGCGGCTCACGGCCGCCGTCGAACGCGAACTCGCGGCAACGAACAACTAGCGCGCAGGACCAGAGGACAAGGGGCCACACCAATGACTGAACAGCCCAAGGGCGAGCTTGTCTGCAACGCCAGTGAGATCCAGCTCAAGCAGGCGCTGCGGATCCTGATCGACGACTACCCGGTAGCGGTCGTGAAGGACTCGATGGGGGAGATCCACGCGATCGGCGACACGTGCTCGCACGCGGACATCTCCCTCTCCGAAGGGGAGGTCGAAGGCTGCAAGATCGAGTGCTGGGGCCACGGTTCCCAGTTCGACCTGCGCAGCGGCGAACCGCTCCAGCTGCCGGCCTATGACCCTGTTCCCGTCTTTGCCGTGACCATCCTGGATGACGAGGTCTACGTGGACGTCACCAACGTCCTGAACGGCGCCGAGGCTCCAAACTTCAGCTAGCTGCCCCGCAGCCGGCAATCCGCTTAGCAACTTATCGACAAGAACCGCACCGCCGCCGGAGGGCACGGTGCAGAGGAGAACAAGACATATGTCTACTCTTGAGATCAAGGACCTGCACGTCAGCATTGACACCGAGCAGGGCACCAAGGAAATCCTGAAGGGCGTCAGCCTGACCATCAGGACCGGCGAGACGCACGCCATCATGGGCCCCAACGGCTCGGGCAAGTCCACCCTGGCGTCCACCATCGCCGGGCACCCGCGCTACAACGTCACCTCCGGTTCCATCACCCTCGACGGCGAGGACGTCCTCGCGATGAGCGTCGACGAGCGCGCCCGCGCGGGCGTCTTCCTGGCCATGCAGTACCCGGTGGAAGTACCCGGCGTCAGCATGACCAACTTCCTGCGCACCGCCAAGACCGCCATCGACGGGGAAGCGCCTTCCCTGCGCCACTGGACCAAGGACGTCAAGGCCGCGATGGCGCAGCTGCGCATCGACGCTGACTTCACCCAGCGCAATGTCAACGAGGGCTTCTCCGGCGGCGAAAAGAAGCGCGTCGAGATCCTCCAGCTGGAACTGTTCAAGCCCAAGTTCGCCATCCTGGACGAAACGGACTCCGGCCTGGACGTCGACGCCCTCAAGGTCGTCTCCGAGGGCGTCAACCGTGCCCACGCCGAAGGCAACATGGGCACCCTGCTCATCACCCACTACACCCGGATCCTGCGGTACATCAAGCCGGAGTTCGTGCACGTGTTCGTCGATGGCAAGGTTGTCGAAGAGGGCGGCCCCGAACTCGCCGACCGCCTGGAAGAAGAAGGCTACGACCGCTACGTCCAGGGCGCCGGAGCCGCCACCATCGCTGCCGCTGACGCTGCAGCACAGGCCTAGTTAGGACTCCGCCATGACCGAACTCAATGTGGCCCGCACGGGCCTCGAAGATGTCGAAGAGGCACTCAAGGATGTGATCGACCCCGAACTCGGCGTCAACATCGTTGACCTTGGCCTGCTGTACGGTCTGAAGTACTCAGACGACGACGGCGCGCTGCTGATCGACATGACGCTCACCACCGCGGCCTGCCCGCTGACCGACGTCATCGAAGAGCAGGTCGGCAAGGCGCTGGACGGGATTGTCGACGACTGGCGGCTCAACTGGGTTTGGATGCCGCCGTGGGGTCCGGAACGCATCACCGAGGACGGACGCGACCAGATGCGGGCGTTGGGCTTCAACATCTAGATCCGCCCGTCTTCAGGGCCCATCGGGGCCTTGCCGCAACAGCGCTGGTACATCGACACCGGCTCCGCCTTACCGAGGTGGGGCCGGTGTCGCTGTTTTAGCCGGTGGTTTCAGGCCCCGAAGGGAGCGGCCCGGGCAGGCGTTCCCTTCGGGGCCGGTCGGTGGTCTGATAAAGACATCGGGTCATGCCGCGCTGACCCGGACTGGGAATTCCGTCGACAGGAGGCACACCAGAATGGCCGCCACCCCACCTCTCCGGCCGATGCCCGGCGGGGATTTCGTCGTGGTCGAGGACAGCGGGGAGTTCTCCTACTACGCGTCCCTGGATGCCCTCCTGGCCGACGTCGAATACGTGGGCGAAGCCACGTGCATCATTGACCGCAGCGCCACTGCCTACCGTCTGGAGCTGGACGGGAACAGGCACCTGCGCCTGGGGCCGCCCCTGGGAGTCGTGGAGTTCCACTGGCTGCGCCAGGCCCTGGCGGACGCCCGTCAGGTGCACCCCGCCGGGCACCGGCTTCAACGCGCGGAGACTGCCGGGCTCGACGAGCTCGTGGCCGGACTGTTCGAGACGCTGCAACTGGAACGTGGCACCGATGCCGACCTGGGGCTGTGGAGCCTGGAGATTGACGGGCTTTCAACGCGGCGCAATGCACTGGCCGACGTCGACCTCCTCCTGGCTGGGAACGCCCGGCTGGAGTCGGTCCGCGTGACGGACCCGTTCGGGCACAAGTATCGGCCCGAATGGCACCGGAAACACCGGCACTTGGGCCATGCGGGATTCCTCAGCTACATCGAAATCCCTGTACGGCGCAGGACACCCCCGCGCTGAAGAAAGCCCGCCCCGAAGACGCTGCGCCGCTGAAGACAGCCGTCAGGTCAGGGCGTCGCCACCGCGAAGGTGTCGCACTGGTTGATGTCCCCGGAGGTGTACCCCCGGGAGAACCACTTCTGCCGCTGGGCGCTGGATCCGTGGGTCCAGGCCTCGGGTGACACGCGCCCGGATGCGGCCTTTTGGATTCGGTCATCGCCCACAGCCGAGGCGGCCGACAGGGCATCCTGGAGGTCCTGCTGGGTGAGGGGATCGAGGTAGGTCTGGCCGGTCTTCGGGTCCGGCTGCGTGGCATAGTGTGCCCACAGGCCGGCGTAGCAGTCAGCCTGGAGCTCAACCCGGACTCCGCCGGACTGGGGACCCCGCGGATCCTGCTGCGCCTTGTCCAGGTCGCCGAGCAGATTCTGGACGTGGTGACCAAATTCGTGGGCCACCACGTATTCCTGTGCCAGCGGGCCGCCGGAGGAACCGAACCGGTCCACGAGTTCCTGGAAGAACCCGGGGTCGAAATATGCAGTCGTGTCGACGGGGCAGTAGAAGGGCCCCACGTCGGAGGTGGCGGCCCCGCAGCCGGTGTTGGTTCCGGCGCTGAAGAGGACGGCGCTGGGCCGCGGGTATTTCGTGTTGTACTGGGCCAGATAGGCGGGCCAGAAGGCGTTCAGGCTGTTGACAGTGCCGGTGATCCTGCAGTCGAGGCGGGCGTCGGCGTCGGCTCCGGTTTTGCAGGCCGGGGCAGTGCCCTGGCTCTGCGTCTGGGGCTCCAGGCTGGTGCCGCCCATGCCCTCGAGGAGCTGGGGGTTGATCCCGAAAAGGGCGGCAAGCAGCAGGACGATGCCGCCTCCGATGCCGCCTCCGATCATGGGCCCGCGTCCCATCCCTCGGCGGTCCTGGACCTGTGAGGGATCCAGCTGGGCGTTGTCATTGAAGCTCATGAAGTCACAATACCCTCCGAGTCCGCGCGGCCAGACGGCAACGGTAAAGTTGGATCGATGCCTTTTCTCGACAGAATCCAGCGCTGGGCCGATGACCGTCCCGACGAAACTGCCGTCGTCGTGGCCGGAACGCACCTCACCTGGTCCGAACTGCGGGACCGAGCGGCGGCGCGGTTGCCCTCCGTGCCTGCAGTGACGGTTTTGTCGGAGCACAATTCCGTTCGTTTCGCCGTGGCGTTCGCGGCCGCCGTGGCAGGTGAGCGCCAATGCGCCGTCTTGGATCCGACGTGGCCGCAGCAGCTGCAGGACGCGATTGCCGCCCGGATCGCCCGGAGCTCGCCGGACCCGAAGGTGTTGCCGGGCACAGGGCTCACTGACGGGCCGCCCGGCGCCTCGTTCCTCATCGGACTGACATCCGGCACCACCTCGGTCCCTAAAGCCTTCACGCGCTCCCGGCAGTCGTGGCAGGAGTCGTTTGACGCCTCCATCGAGTTCTTCGGCCTTCGCCAGGACGACAAGACCCTGGCCCCCGGACCGCTCGCCGGGAGCCTGAACCTCTACGCCCTGGCCGAGTGCCTGTACGCCGGCGCGGAATTTCACACCCTCGAGCACTTCGACGTCGGCGCCGCCCACGCCGCCGTCCGCCACGACGGCATCACCCGGCTGGTCCTCGTGCCCAGCATGCTCCGGCTGCTCAGCGAGCGCGGCCTGGCCGGAGGGGTCGATGCGTCCGGGATCCGCAGCATCATTTGTGCCGGTTCCAAACTGGATGCCCGGACGCTTGAAGCGGCGCGGCGCTGGGCACCCAATGCCACCCTCTTCGAGTACTACGGGGCCTCGGAGCTAAGCTTCGTGTCGGGCGCCGGGTTGCGCCCGGGGGAGCCTGCCGAACCGGGCGGGACTGCCATCGGGCGGCCGTTTCCCGGCGTCGAGCTCCGCATTCTGGACGACGACGGGAGGGAGCTGCCGGACGGCAGCGACGGCAACATCTGCGTGCGCAGCGCTATGGTCAGCAACGGCTATCTCTGGGGCGACGACGGCCACGCCCTGCGGTGTTTCGACGGCTGGTACACCGTCGGAGATCAAGGCTTCCGCTCCGGCGAAACCCTGCACATGCTCGGCCGCCGCTCCGACATGATCATCACCGCCGGCACGAACGTGTACCCGCACGAAGTGGAAATGGCGCTGGCGTCCGTCCCGGGCGTCGCGGCTGCTGTGGCAGCTGGCCGGCGCGATGACCTGCGCGGCAAGCGCGTCGTGGCCGCCGTGGTGCCCTCGCACGGGGGCATCACGGCCACCGCGCTGAGGGCCGGCATCGAGGACGTGCTGGCACGCAACAAGCGCCCGCTCGAGTACTTCGCGCTGACCGAGCTGCCGCTGACGGACCGCGGCAAGATCAGCCGGCAGCTGCTGCTCGACTGGATGGACCAGAACGATCCCAGGATCCGGCGCCTTGGCTGAGCGGCGCACGGACCCCGGCCCTACTTCGCCTGCTGCGTCCGCGGCTGCGTCCGCGGCTGCGTCCGCGGCTGCGTCCGCGGCTGCGTCCGCGCAGGGACTCACGCCACCGGCGCCGCTCAAGCCGGCGCCGCCCAGGCCGGCGCCGCCCAGGCCGGCGCTGCTGCCGGACGACAGGCAGCCGGTGATTATCGCCGCGCGCCGGACACCCCTCTGCCGCGCCAACGGCCTCCTGAAACAACTGCGGGCCCACGCACTGCTGGTACCGGTGCTCCGCACCCTGCTCTCCGACGCCGGCGACGGGGTCGCTCCCGAGGCAGTGACCGACGTCGTGATCGGCAACGCGGTCGGCGGCGGCGGAAACGTCGCGCGGCTCGCCGCGCTCGAGGCCGGCCTGCCCGTCACCGTCCCCGGCGTCACCGTGGACCGGCAGTGCGGCTCGGGGCTGGACGCGATCGTCCTCGCCTCCCGGCTCGTCGCAGCTGGCGGGAACGGCCTCTACCTGGCTGGCGGCGTGGAGAGCATCAGCACGGCCCCGCTGCGGGCGAACCGCAACGACGACGGCAGCCCGGACTTTTATCACCGGGCCCAGTTCGCACCGCTCAGCATGGGCGACCCGGACATGGGAGTTGCGGCCGAGAACGTCGCTGCCCGCTACGGCATCAGCCGGAAGCGCCAGGACGAGTTTGCGCTCCGTAGCCACCGCAGAGCCCTGGACGCCGCCGCTGCCGGGCTGTTCGAGGGCGAGCTCGTGCGGCTCGGCACGGACACCGGTGCAGCCGCAGCCGTCGACGACGGTCCCCGGCCCAGTCTTGGCCCGGCCCTGATGGCCAGGTTCCCGCCCGTGTTTGCCCCAGGCGGCACGGTAACGGCCGCGAACTCGTGCTTCGACGCTGACGGCGCCGCCGCCGTCGTCGTGACTTCCGTGGAATGCGCCCGCCGGCTGGGCGCCGCCGACGGACTGCTGGTGCTGGGCACCGACACCGCCGGGGTGGCGCCCCAGCTCTTGGGCGTCGGCGCGGCCGTGGCCGCAGCGCGGCTCCTGGCGGCGCACGGCCTGACGGCTGCAGACTTGGGCCTGGTGGAGTTCAACGAGGCCTTCGCGGCCCAGACCCTCGCCTGCTTCGACCAGCTGGGAATCGACCCGGAGCGTGCGAACCTCGACGGCGGGGCCCTGGCTCTGGGGCACGCCTACGGAGCCTCGGGTGCGGTGCTGGTGACCCGGCTGCTGGCACAGGCGCGCAGATCCGGCGACGAGCACCAGCTTGCCCTGGCGATGATCAGCATCGCCGGCGGCATGGGCACGGCCGCGCTGCTGGAGTACCGCCGCCTGGCCTAACGCCCGCAGGGGGACATGCCCATTCTTCGCCGCGGCCGGCGGACATCCTAGGCACATGTCCAGTGGCTGCAGGCCGGGGAGGACTTGTCCCGAAGATGGGAGGACATGTGCACTCGCCAGCTACGGACATGCCCCGCGTTGGCGCCCAGGAAGGGACATGTTCATCCGCCTGGTGCGCCACAGGCCCGCCCGGCCCGGGCCACGGGACATGCCCGTTCCTCCCGGTGCGCCGCAGGTCCGCCAGGCCCCGTCCACGGGACATGTCCATTCCTGGGCACGGGGCGTGGACATGGTGGTGATATGTCCAGTGGCTGAGGCCAGGGGCGGGCATGTGCACACGCTGCGACCGGCATGCCCCGCGTTGGCGCCCAGGAAGGGACATGTCCACCCTCCCGGTGCGCTGAGGGGCGCTACTCGATCGAGGGCCGCCGCCGCTGCCGCTTGGTCGCCGCCCGCTGTTCCTTTGCGGCAAGGCGCCGGCGGTTCGAACCCCGGGTGGGTTTGGTTGCCCGGCGGCGGGCAGCTTCGGGAGCGAGTCCCTCTGCCACGAGGTCAGAGAGCTTGGCCAGGGCGATTTCACGGTTGCGCAGCTGAGAGCGCTGTTCGGAGGCCGTCACGGTGATCACCCCAGCGACGAGACGACGTTCGAGGCGCGTGACCAGCATCAGCCGTTGGCTGTCCGTCAGGGCGGCCGAGCCGGCGACGTTCCAGGAGAGTTCGACGCGGCTGTCTGTGGTGTTGACGTGTTGACCGCCAGGGCCGGACGACCGCGAGAACCGCCAGCCGAGTTCCGACTCGGGAATCGTGAGCGCGGGCGATACCTCCAGGTCCATGCCACTAGCGTTGCACGATCCGGGCCCGATCGAGGCACCCGCGACTCCCTGCCCGGGGTCCCGGACGGAATTCAATCGTGATCGGGTTACGTCCGTGATTGTTCGCGCACGTGGATGCCTGCGGTCGGCCCCACGCGGATGTGGTGCCGCGGAACGGCAGTTAGGACGCCGGGACCATCCAGAACCCGGCGACGGCCGCGCTGCCCTGCTCGGTGGTCATGCGGAAAGCTTGCGCCGAAACCGTGCCCGCTGCAAGCTCCAGATCGACGCGGGTTGCTGTTCCGCAGTCGAGGGCAAGCTCCTGCTGCGTTCCTCCTCGACTGTTGGACTGCGAGAGGGTGAGGGATGCTTTCATAACACCTTGGCATGCAGCGGTCACCGTATAGCGTCCCTCCGTTATTCCGGTCTTCGAGGTGCCGAACCCGTCGCCGTCCAGTCCGCCGAAGACGCCCCAGACAAGACCGTCAGGCCGAGGGCCCAGGCGAGACTCCAATAGCGCCTGATTTTCCGCCTGCTCCTCCGCCAGATCGGAGTCAGCCTGCGGCGGGGGAGCAGGGGCTGGCCGGGAGTACCCAAGGGGCGCAGCGGTCCGGGACGGCTCCTCGTCCGCGTATTCGCAGGAACTCAATGCCGCTCCGGTACTGACGAAAACCAGCAACAGCGCCGGGCCTCTAACCCAGCTTCTTCCCCAACTTGGTGACATGGCCGAAGCCTAACGGGACCCGGCGGAGGTGCACCGCATTTCGGCCCCACGAGCAACGTTGCCCCACTGGTGCAGGCGAATGCGCCGGCCCGGCGCCCGTGACTTTGGACTCGTTCTCGGCTGCGGAGGAATAGCCGGGAGCTCCGGCAGCTTGACCTAAGTGAGGGCGTCGACCACCGGCTGCCCCCGCGAAAGGACCTCCTTGCCCACTTCCTTTATCCCCTTCACCATGTGTGCCACCGTCCGGGAAGACCACAAGAGCACTTTCCGCACGGACCTAGAACGTGTTGCCTCCGGCCGTCGGGGCTGGGCGCCGCTGGACGTCGTCAAGTCCACCGATACCCAAGCGCTGCTGCAGGGAGCGATTGCGCAAAGCGTTCACACTGCCACTGACGCGAGCCTCGCCCGCTATCTCCACGACCGCCTTGTCGCCGACAACGACATCCATCTGGATATCACCGTCAACATCGCGCGCTAACAACCGCCAACACGGGCCCCGGACCATGCAGGTCCGGGGTTTTCTCATGGGGTAGAAAGGCCGCCGCAGCACGTGGGGGTGCCCCCCGCAAGGGTGCGTATGGCTACTCGGTGTGCGGCGCGGATGCCGGTCCGGAAGACCGGGGCGCCGGCCTGGCCGGCGGGGCGCTCCGTGCCTTGTCTATGATGAAGTCGCGGTCTGCTTGTGACAGCGGGGAGGTCCCGTGCCGGTCGCGGTCCGCTGTTCCGCCGGTCTCCTGACAGATGACGGAGGCCATGGTTCGCGGCAGGATCATGCATCCTGGATTGTCGGTAAGCCACTGCTGCGTGGAGGGACTGAGCCGGTCCCAATTATCCCTGATGTCCATCTCCATTGATGAGCCTCCCCTGGCTACGCGGGCGCGGGCACCCTTCTAGGGCGATCGGTCGCGCTCAGCCTACGCCGATGGATTGGAGCTGGGAAGACATCCACTAGGGCCCCTCCGCGTCCTCCGGTTCGCCTAGTCCGCGGGCGGCAAGGGCCTCGCCGGTCTGCCGGGCGTACGCCACCGTGGTGATGAAGACGGGCAGCACCAGTGCCCGGGGGTTTCGTTCGAGCCCGCGGGCCCGGGCGGAGTCGCGCACCTTCAGGTAGGCCCCGGCAACGAACGGGATGCTTCGGAGCATGATGGCAATGGTCAGCGCGAAGCGCTCAGGGTCAGCGCCGAGGCGCCGGAACGGCCGGGCGAGGGAGGCCACCCCATCGAGCAGTGCCTGCACGGGCGTTGTAGCGGTAAGGATAGACGCGGCCACGACGCAGATGAGGACGTTCAGCACGATCCGCCCAGCTGTGGGAGCGCCCAGTTGCCACCACTGGAACAGTCCGATCGCCAGCAGGACGGGCAGCACCGGGCGCACCGCGCGGAACAGCCGTGCCGGACCCGCCCCGCTGAGCAGGAACAGCCCGCACAGCAGCGCCAGCACGGCGGCCGAAACGGCCCAGTCGGCGATCAGGAAGGACGCCATCCCGCATCCGACGACCAGCAGGAACTTCAGCCCTAACGGCGCCCGGTGGATCAGGGAAGTGCCGGGCGCGTACGTGGCGAGCAGGAAGCCATGGCTGCTCACCGTTTCCCCCACCGGTCCTGCCGCGTCCCGGACAACCCGTCGACGGACAACCCGCCGCCGGGCCGCCCGAGGCCGGGGGCGGCGGGAGGAAGGTTCGCGGCCGGAGGCAGGCTCGCGGCGCTCAACTCGCGGTACTGCGCGACGGCGGCGGCCGGACCGCCGTCGAACACCACCTGCCCGGCGTTGACCACCAGGACCCGGTCCATGTCCAGCGCCAGCTCGAGGTCGTGGGTGGAGAGAATGACCTGTTGGCGGAGCCCGGCAAGGGTGCGCCGCAGCAGCTCGCGGTTGCGCAGGTCCAGGAGGGTGGACGGCTCGTCCAGGACCAGCACCTCGGGGTCTACGGCCAGGACTGCGGCCAGGGCCAGGAGCTGGCGTTCGCCGCCGGAGAGCTCGTAGATGCTCTGGTCCGCCAGGGGCAGGAGCCCGAACCGGTCCAGGACGGCCGCGGCGTGGGCGCGGCGCTCCGTGGCGTTGCGGATGGAGCGCCGCAGGGACAGTTCCACATCTTCGCGGCCGGTGGGCATGACGAGCTGGGACAGCGGATCCGTGAAGACAAAACCCACGCGGCGCCGGACCTCGCGTACGGCGCGGGCAGTATCGGCGCCGTCGACCATAACCGCCCCGTCGCTCGGCACCACCAGTCCGTTCAGGAGCCGCAGCAGCGTGGATTTGCCCGAGCCGTTGGCCCCGATCACCCCGATGCGCGGCTCCGTGAGGTGCAGTGAAACCTGCTCAAGCAGCGTCTTGGGGGCGGGGCTGCCGTCGACGGGTACCCGCACCGACACCCGGTCCAAGACGATGCCGCTCACGGGCGGGCGTCCGCCCTCCGGGCGCGGCGCAGCAGCAGATCCGGGAAGGCCCGGTGCAGGGCCAGAACGATGCTGACGGCCAGGACGTTCTTGAGAATGTCGCCGGGGTAGAACGCGAGATCGGCCAGGAACGCCGTGGAGAAGTCCAGTTTGGCGTTGACCATCATGCCCAGGACGCCCAGCCCGTGGACGAAGACGATGCTGCTCACCATGGCCGCGGCGAACAGGAGCACGGCGCGCAGCTTGCCGGTGCGCGCCGCCGTGCGTCGGAGCACGACGACGGTCAGCCAGCCCACCGCCGTGGCGGCGAGCAGGAACCCGATGATGTAGCCGGCGGAGGGCCCGGCGAGGACGCCCAGCCCGCTGCGTCCGCCGCTGAAGATCGGCAGGCCCGCCAGGCCCAGGAGCAGGTACAGGCCAAGGGCGGCGAAGGCCCGGCCCGGGCCCAGCGCCAGCCCGGTGAGCATGACGGCGAGGGTCTGCAGCGTGATGGGCACGCCGAGTCCGCCAACGGGAATGGCCGCGATCAGCGCGGACCCGGCGACGAGGGCGGCAAAGACGGCGATGAGGCCAAGATCGGTGGCGTTCCAGCGGTTCCGGCGCCGGGGGGTGCGGGCTGTGGCGGAAGGGACGGTCTGGGTCATGGTGTTCCTGTCGGGGCTGCGGTGGAGTAGCGGAAGCTTAATTCCGACTGTACGGCCGCCGCGGAACGGCTTTTTTGTAGGTGCTCCACTAAGCGGCGCCCCGGATGCTGGAGGGCACCGCCAACGCAGGGGCAAGCCCGCGCCGCGGAGCCCGGCGTATCCCCGCGGCACGCCCCCGCCGCAACCGCCGGCACCGTGCCCGGAAGCCATCCCCGCCGCATGTCAGGGAGCCGGGACGGTGCCGGTAGACTTGTAGAGGCCGTGCTCTCGGCCGACCTGCCCGGCCCGAGCCCAGATTCCACCTGTTGTGCCGCGGCGTTCCCGTTGTGAAAGGCCTTAGCTGCATTGATTACCGTCCAGGATCTCGAACTGCGCGCCGGCGCCCGCCTCCTTATGGACCAGGTGAGCTTCCGGATCGACAAGGGAGACAAGATCGGTCTGGTCGGCCGTAACGGTGCAGGCAAGACCACACTGACCCGGGTCCTCGCGGGCGAGGGCCTGCCCGCCGCCGGCAAGGTGACCCGGAGCGGGGAAATCGGCTATCTGCCGCAGGATCCGCGCACCCCGGACATGGAGCAGCTCGCGCGGGACCGGATCCTGTCCGTCCGAGGCCTGGACATCGCCGTCGGCAAGCTCCGCGTCGCCCACGAAGAGATGGCCAGCGAGGACGCCGCCGTCCAGCGCAAGGCGATGAACCGCTATGACCGGCTGGAGTCCGAGTTCCTGGCCGCCGGCGGTTACGCTGCCGAAGCCGAGGCGGCCGCGATCTGCTCGAACCTCGCCCTGCCGGACCGGCTGCTGAACCAGCCGCTCAAGACCCTCTCCGGCGGTCAGCGGCGCCGTGTGGAGCTCGCCCGCATCCTGTACTCCGATGCCGAGACCATGCTCCTCGATGAGCCCACCAACCACCTCGACGCCGACTCGATCGCGTGGCTGCGTGAATTCCTCAAGAACCACCAGGGCGGTCTGATCGTCATCAGCCACGACACCGAGCTGCTCGAGGCGACCGTGAACAAGGTCTTTCTGCTGGATGCGAACCGCGCCCAGATCGACTTCTACAACATGGACTGGAAGCGCTACCTCACCCAGCGCGAAACCGACGAGCGTGCCCGCAAGCGCGAACGCGCCAACGCGGAGAAGAAGGCACAGGTCCTCATGGACCAGGCCAACAAGATGCGTGCCAAGGCCACCAAGGCGGTCGCCGCGCAGAACATGGCCAAACGCGCCGAGCGGCTCCTCGGCGGGCTCGAGGCGGTCCGCGAAAACGACCGCGTGGCGGCCCTGCGCTTCCCCGACCCGTCGCCCTGCGGCAGGACCCCGCTGACGGCTGACGGCCTCAGCAAGTCCTATGGCTCGCTGGAAATCTTCACCGACGTCGACCTCGCCATCGACCGCGGCTCCAAGGTGGTCATCCTGGGCCTCAACGGTGCCGGCAAGACGACGCTGCTGCGGATGCTCGCCGGCGTCGACAAGCCGGACACCGGGGAAGTCATCCCCGGCCACGGCCTGAAGGTGGGCTACTACGCCCAGGAACACGAGACGCTCGACGTCGACCGCACGGTCCTGCAGAACATGCGCTCGGCCGCCCCCGACATGAACGATTCCGAAGTCCGCGGCATCCTGGGCTCGTTCCTGTTCTCCGGGGACGACGTCGACAAGCCGGCCGGCGTCCTCTCCGGCGGCGAAAAGACCCGTCTCGCCCTGGCCACCATCGTGGCGTCGAGCGCCAACGTGCTGCTGCTGGACGAGCCCACCAACAACCTTGACCCGGCCAGCCGCTCCGAGATTCTCGGCGCCCTGCGCAACTACACCGGCGCCGTCGTGCTGGTGAGCCACGATGAGGGGGCCGTTGAGGCGCTCAACCCGGAGCGCGTCGTGCTGCTGCCCGACGGCGTCGAAGACCACTGGAACGAAGACTACCTGGACCTGATCACCCTGGCGTAAGGCCGCCCCAACCGGCGAGCTGCAGGGCCCTCGAAACGGCCCCTGCTGCGAGCTGCTTGGGCTAGCGGGCCGAAGGGGTCAGCGGACGGGCATCTCTTCCGCGCCCGTGATTCTGGCCAGGTCCTCGTAGCCGATGGAGAACATGGAGTTGTGGTCTCCGGCGCCTGCCCAGAGGACGGCGTGGACGGCCAGTGAGTTGTCCAGCAGCGTGCGGATCTTCGCCGGGTGGCCTACCGGGGCCACGCCGCCTACCTCCTGGCCGGTGTGGGCCAGGACGAATTCGGGGGAGGCGCGGCGGATCTTGCCGGCGCCCAGGCGGGCGGCCACTTTCCGGACGTCGACTTTGGCGGATCCGCTGGCCAGGATAAGCAGCGGGGCGCCTTCAAGGTCGAACACCAGGCTGTTGGTGATGGCCGCGACATCGCAGCCCAGCGCGGCGGCCGCGGCGGCCGCCGTCGGAACTTTCGCCTCGAACACCGTCACGGTGTCCCGGGCGCCCAGGGCGGTGAGGGCGCGCTTCACGTTGGCCACAGGTTCGGGAAGGATCTGCAGGCTCACCCGTCAGAACCCCTGTGCGTCCAAAATGGCGTCTTCCTCTTCCTCCGCTGTCGCATTCTTGCGCTTCCGGGGAACCGGACGGCGCCGCGGCGCCGGGCCGCTGGAGTGCCGGAAACGGCCCTCTGCGGCGTCCGCTTCGGCGTCCTCCGCGTCGATCGCGGCGTTGCGGGCCTGCTGCCGGGCCGCGTAGCCGAACCCGACGAACATCAGCACGCCGAAGGCGAACCACTGCAGGGAGTACGAGAGGTGGGTGCCTTCATCGGTGGACGGTTTGGGGAAGGGGAACGGCATGTCCTGCACCGAGGGGGACTCGGAGGCCAGTTGTCCGTAGGCGCCCGCCAGCAGCGGATAGCCCAGCTGGGTGGAATAGGCACTGAGATCGATCGAGGCCAACTGTCCGTCAGGGGCGCCGCGCTGCAGCGCGGGTTCGGCCGCCTTGAGTCGGGCGACCACCGTCACCGGTCCCTGCGGCGGGGCGGGCACGGCGTCGGGCCGGCCCGGGGTGTTGTTCCCGATGGGCAGCCAGCCGCGGTCAATCACGACGGTTTCGCCGGTAGCCAGCTTGAACGGCACGACCACCTCGTAGCCGGGCTGGCCGTTGAGCGGGCGGTTGCGGACGATGCGCTGGCCGGCGACGTCGTAGCTGCCCTTGAGTTCCACCTGGGTCCACTCACGCTCCGGGTCGAGCCGGCTGAACTGGTCCCGGACATCGGCGAAGGGCACGGGGGTGGCCGAGTAGTTGGAGACCACCCGGTTGATTTCGGCCAGCGTCTCGGCGCGCCGGTCCATCTGCCACCTGCCGAGACCTACGCAGGCAACAGCGAAGATCGCGGCCAGCAACAAGTAGCCCAGCCACTTGCTGGAGAAGAGAAAGCGGTACATTCAGCCGATCCTGCCTGACGGGTCCAGGGGCGCCCCGCCTTCGGCCGGGGACACAGCCGCCTCGGCGAGGGCAACGGTGTCCTTCCAGAGCCCGCGGGTCTGCAGGTAGTC
Source organism: Arthrobacter sp. NPDC058192 (assembly GCF_042883665.1). Classification (NCBI taxonomy): domain Bacteria; kingdom Bacillati; phylum Actinomycetota; class Actinomycetes; order Micrococcales; family Micrococcaceae; genus Arthrobacter; species Arthrobacter sp. NPDC058192. The sequence continues at coordinate 25,396 of NZ_JBHVVJ010000014.1, forward strand.
CTCGAGCCAGGCGCGGTGCTCGCCGCACGCCAGCCAGATCTTGCGCCGCTCCGGGGTGTGGATCCTGGGGTTGTTCCACAGCAGCTGCCATTGCGCCGCTGCGCGGCAGGCCTTGCGCGAACAGACGGCGCCGGGGGCCGCCGCCGTGCTGGCGCTGCTCCCCGCCAGGTCAAAGAGGTTCATGAAGCTGCCCGTCCGTGGTTGTCATCGTCATTCTCATCATCTATCAGTTCGCCTTGCAGCAGCGTCACCGGGGCATCGCCGGCGGACGCCTGATCGCGGGGAGCCGGTGCGTCCAGCTCGACCAGGGGCGCGTAGTCCAGGAGGGCGTCGCTGTGGATTTCAGCTTTGTCGCTGCCGTTGGCGATCACCACCGCCACCCACGGGAGGAACACGGCACCAAGAACCGGGATCAGCTTGAACCAACCATCGACGACGAAGATGAGGATCAGGCAGAGCATGCGGATTCCCATGGCGACGGCGTACTTGATCATGCGCTGGCGCATCTCGTCAGAGTGCGCAGCGGCCGCGTCGGTGATGCTGTGCACCTCGGCGTCGCTGGACTCAGCGTCCGGCCGCCCGGGCATAGGAACACCAGGTTGGTTTTCGAGTGTCACGGCTGTCAGATCACGCTCCCAAGGCTTACCCCAATTCTCTCACCATCGGCGGAGCCGCCCAAACGGGTGGGCGCCGGGCGCTAAGATCGGAGGCAGGAAAATTCCAGCCCCCAGCGCGGCCTTCCCTGCCGCAGAATCCCGGAGCCCCCTATGACTGAAGCACCCACCACCGGCCGCAGCATCTTGATCACCGGCGGAAACCGGGGGATCGGCCTGGCCATCGCCGAATCCTTCCTGGCCAACGGGGACAAGGTGGCGGTGACGTACCGCAGCGAATCGCCCCTGCCCGCGGGCATCCTCGGGGTCAAGGCCGACGTTACCGACGAAGCCTCGGTGGACGCCGCATTCACGGAAGTCGAAGCCGCCCACGGCCCCGTGGAAGTCCTCGTCGCCAACGCCGGCATCACCAAGGACACGCTCCTTGTGCGCATGAGCGAGGACGACTTCACCTCCGTCATCGACACGAACCTCACGGGCGCCTTCCGCGTCATCAAGCGCGCCTCCAAGGGCATGATCCGGGCACGCAAGGGCCGCGTGGTGCTGATTTCCTCCGTCTCCGGACTGTACGGCGCGCCGGGCCAGATTAACTACTCGGCCTCCAAGGCCGGCCTGGTGGGCATCGCCCGTTCCCTGACCCGGGAACTCGGCGGCCGCGGGGTCACGGCGAACGTCGTGGCACCGGGGTTCATCAACACGGACATGACGGCGGAACTGCCGGAGGCCACGCAGAAGGACTACCTGACCAAGGTTCCGGCCGGGCGTTTCGCCGAGGCTTCCGAGGTCGCCAACGTGGTTCGCTGGATCGCCAGCGACGAGGCGGCCTACATTTCCGGGGCGGTCATTCCGGTCGACGGCGGCCTCGGCATGGGCCACTAGGTTCCGGCAGGCGCCCTGCGGACACGGGACGACGACGGCGGCATCCGCGGCCGTCGTCATCCGCGCCGGGCCTTTTTGCCCTTGGCAGCGCCGCCCGCGGGGCGTGTAATGGGCGCACAGCCCTGACGTTGCCGTGGCCGGGGCGCGGACTTAGGAGACGGGTCATGAGTGATCTCAGCAAGTGGACGCCCTCGGACATGCTGGAGCCGGTCCGCCGCTTCCTCGACGGGGACCTGTCCATAGCGCCGGGCATCAGGATCGAACAGTTCCACGAAGGCAGCACTCTCGTGGTGCGCGCGGAAGTCCCCGGAATCGATCCTGACCAGGACGTTGACGTCTCGGTCAGCGAGGGCATGCTGCACATCACGGTGGAGCGGCTGGAGAAGTCCGAGCACAAGAACAAGGACGGCTATCGCTCGGAGTTCCGCTACGGGTCATCGTCCCGTAGCGTTGCGCTGCCGCCAGGGGCGAGGGAAGAAGACATCACCGCCACCTACAAGGACGGCGTTCTCGAGGTCCGCGCACCGGCGCCCGAGGTGGTCCCGGCGGAGACGACGAAGAGAATCCGGATCGACCGGAGCTGAACCGCGGTTGGCACGGCGGCGGCGGGGGGAACATGTCCGGTCTTGGCCGCAGCGGCTGGACATATTCGTCACATGTCCACTGGTTGTCCCGCACGGGGAACATGTCCATTGGTTGGCTGCAGGGGCTGGACATATTCGCCACATGTCCGTTGGCTGGCCCGCACGGAGGGCATGTCCCCACGGGCGGATACCCGGGGCAGCCGCCACGTCCCGGGAACTACGCAGTACGGGCTTCTTTGTGGAGGCCAAACAACTGAAAAGGCGCAATCCGCTGGCATGATGGACTGCAGACCCCACAGTGTTTGGACGTTTGGAACAAAGGAGCTCGTATGGGACTGCTGGAAAACAAGACTGCGATCGTGACCGGTTCGTCGCGCGGAATCGGCGCCGAAGTCGCCAAGTTCCTCGCCGCCGAAGGTGCAGCCGTGGTCGTGAACTACCGCCAGAAGGCGCCGCGCGCGAACAAGGTCGTCGCTGAAATCGAAGCCGACGGCGGCCGCGCCGCGGCCGTCGGAGCGGACCTCACCACCCAGGAAGGCGTCCAGGCCCTCGCCAGCGCCGCCATGGAGAACTTCGGCTCGCTCGACCTCCTGGTCCTGAACGCCTCCGGCGGCATGGAGACCGGAATGGAAGAGGGCTACGCGCTGAAGCTGAACCGCGATGCGCAGGTCAACATGCTCAACGCCGCCGTGCCCCTCATGCCCGAAGGCTCGCGCGTGGTCTTCGTGACCAGCCACCAGGCCCACTTCATCGGGACAGTGCCCACCATGCCCGAATACGAGCCCGTCGCCCGCAGCAAGCGCGCCGGCGAGGACGCCCTGCGGGACCTCATCCCGGGCTTGGCGGACAAGGGCATCTCGCTGGTGGTCGTCTCCGGCGACATGATCGAGGGCACGGTCACCGCAACCCTGCTTGACCGGTCCAACCCCGGCGCCATTGAGGCGCGCCGTGCCGAGGCCGGAAAGCTGTATTCGGTCAAGGAGTTTGCCGCCGAGGTCGCCAAGATGGCCGCGGCCGATGTCGAGACCGGCCACACCGAGTATGTCGGCGGGGCGGATTACTTCGGCAAGGCCGCCGAGACCGGTTCCAACTAGGAACTCGTTCCGCCCTGAGAACCAGGGCACCCGCGCCGGATGGCGCGTCCCCGCGATGCTTGTGCAGCGCATTGCCGGCGGCGCGCCATCCGGCGGTTAACGACTCGCTTAAAAAGCCTGCCCGGGCGTCAGACGCCGGCGATGTACCGCACGGCGTCGAGGTAGGGCAGGTTCACGGCGGCGTCCGCGGCGGCACGGACAGCCGGCTTCGCGTTGAAGGCGATGCCGATTCCGGCGGCGCCGAGCATGTCGAGGTCGTTGGCGCCGTCGCCCACGGCAATCGTGTGCTCCATCGGGATGCCCTCGGCGGCGGCCCACTCGCGCAGGTGCTTCTCCTTGGCGGCGCGGTCGATGACGTCGCCAAGTACCTTGCCCGTCAGGGCGCCGTCGACGATTTCGAGTTCGTTTGCGACCCAGTAGTGCAGTCCCAGGTCCTCGGCGATGGGCTGCAGGGTCTGGTTGAACCCGCCGGACACTACGGCCACGGCATGGCCGGCGGCCTGGAATGCCGCCACCAGTTCGGCGGCGCCCTCGGTGAGCTTGACCTCGGCGCGGACCTTGGCGACGACGTCGGCCGGCAGCCCGGCGAGCACCGCCACCCGGGCGTGGAGGCTTTGGGCGAAGTCCACCTCGCCGCGCATTGCTGCCTCGGTCACCGCCGTCACTTCCTCGCGCTTGCCGGCATAGGCGGCCAGGAGTTCGATCACTTCCTGCTGGATGAGGGTGGAGTCCACATCCAAGATCAGGAACTTGCGCCGGGCGTTTCGCAGTCCTGCGGGAACAAGCGCCGTGTCAACGCCGTCGATGGCGGAGGCTGCCAGCGTATGCCGCGGACCCTCCAGCCGGGCCGCCGTGAGACTTGCGGGCGCCGAGGCGTTTCCGGAGCCCGATGTTTCGGAGACCGGCGTTTCGGAGCCCGGTGTTTCGGAGTCCAAGGTGCAATCCGCTGCATACACCTCGAACCGACCGTCGCCGGCGCGGGTTTCAGTGCCGACACTCAGCCCTGCGGCGGTGAGCAGCGAGCGCAGCCGCTGGATGTCGGGAAGGGACAGTTTCAGGCCGTAGCTGACTGCGGTCACGTTCGAACTCATGGCTTCAATCCTAGCGAGCAGGCGGTGGACGGCCCGAATTCGTTGCGCACGGCAGGGGTGCCGTGTGACGGCCCACGGCACCGCGCGGCGCCGGTTATCAGTCGTCCGCTTTTTTGTCCTAGTGTCTACTCCTATGAGTGAAGTTCTTGAAATGGCCGCCGTCAGCGTTGTGCGTGGGGCTAAGACGCTCCTGGACAAGGTGGACTGGCAGGTCAAGGAAGGCGAGCGTTGGGTGATCCTCGGCCCCAACGGCGCCGGCAAGACCACTCTTCTCCAGCTGGCTGCCGCCCGGATCCACCCCACCTCCGGCATGGCAGGGATCCTCGAGGAAGTCCTCGGCGCCGTCGACGTCTTCGAACTGCGGCCCCGGATCGGCCTGTCCTCGGCCGCGCTGGCCACCCAGATCCCGGAACACGAAAAGGTCCTCAATGTCGTCGTCACCGCCGCCTACGGCGTGACCGGCCGCTGGCGCGAAGGCTACGAGAAGGACGACGAACGGCGTGCTTTCGGGCTGCTGAACGAGTGGGGGATGGGCCCGCTGCTCAACCGTCCCTTTGCCTCGCTTTCCGAGGGCGAACGTAAGCGCGTCCAAATCGCCCGCGCCCTCATGACCGATCCGGAGCTGCTGCTCCTCGACGAGCCCGCCGCCGGCCTGGACCTCGGCGGCCGCGAGGACCTCGTCCAGCGCCTGAGCGAACTCGCCCGCGATGACGCTGCCCCGGCCATCGTCCTGGTCACCCACCACCTCGAGGAAGTGCCGCCCGGCTTCACGCACGCCATGCTGATGCGCGACGGCGGTGTAGTGGCGGCCGGTCCGCTGCCGGAAGTCCTCACGGCCGAAAACCTGAGCGAGACCTTCGGCCTGCCGCTGGACGTCACCGTCAGCGCAGGGCGGTACAGCGCCACCGCCAGCCGCTGACGGGGCCGCTGACCGCGCGTGGAGCCCCTCAATAGCGTCTTCATTTTCTTTGCCGGGCTGTGGGCGGGGACCATCAACAGCGTCGTCGGGTCCGGCACCCTGGTCACCTTCCCGGTGCTGATCGCCCTTGGCTACCCTCCCGTCACCGCCTCTATCAGCAACGCCACGGGGCTTGTGGCCGGAAGTGCCGCAGGCGCCTGGGGCTACCGGAAGGAGCTCGCCGGCCGCGGCAAGCAGTTGCTGCGGCTCCTGCCCGCCTCGCTGCTCGGCGGCATCACCGGCGCCTTCCTGCTCTTGCACCTTCCCGAGAGGGTCTTCTACTACGCCGCGCCCGTCCTGATCGTGCTGGCGCTGCTGATGGTGGTGTTCCAGCCGAAGCTCCAGCAGTGGGTGCGGAACCGGGAAGAAAACCCAGAACACGCGATCCGGGACCGCCGCCACGGGGTCCTGCTCGTGGTGCTGGTCTACCTTGCGGGCGTCTATGGCGGCTACTTCGTCGCGGCCCAGGGCATCCTGCTGGTTGGCATCCTGGGCGTGTTCATGACCGGGACCATCCAGAACGCCAACGCCATGAAAAACATTCTGGTCCTGGGGGTGAATGTCATCGCCGCGTGCTCCTACCTGCTGTTCGCCTTCGACCGGATTGACTGGGGCGTGGTCGGGTTGATCGCCGTAAGCTCCCTGATTGGCGGATTGGTTGGCTCCAGGGTGGGGCGCCGGCTCTCCCCGGTGGTCCTGCGCGGTGTGATCTTCGCGCTCGGCCTCGTGGCCCTGGGATTCATGATCGCCAACCTGTTCCACTAGCCGGAAAACGTTCACAAAGCCCGTTCAAAGATCCACGAAATGACCTGCCCGTGACCTTTTACCATCTTGAATCCGCCGACGACCCGCGGGTATCCGACTACACCCGGCTCACCGACGTGCACCTGCGCAAAGTCCGGGAACCCGCCGAGGGCCTCTACATCGCCGAGTCCTCCCGCGTCCTGCGCCGGGCACTGGCGGCAGGGCACCGGCCGCGGTCGTTCTTCCTGGCCGAGAAGTGGGCCGAGGATCTGGCGGACATCTTTGCGCGTTACCCGGACGTGCCCGCCTATGTCGGCTCGGCCGCGCTGCTGGAGGAAATCACCGGCTTCCACCTGCATCGCGGCGCCATGGCTGCCATGCACCGGCCCGCCCCGGTGCCGCTGGCCGAACTGCTTGCCGGAGCCCGCCGGGTGGCCGTGCTCGAAGACATCGTGGACCACACGAACGTCGGGGCGATCTTCCGCTCCGCCGCCGCGCTGGGCGTCGACGCCGTCCTGGTCTCCCCGCGCTGCGGGGATCCGCTCTACCGCCGCAGCGTCCGGGTCAGCATGGGAACCGTGTTCCAGGTGCCGTGGGCGCGGCTGGAGGACTGGCCGGGGGCACTGGCCGCGCTGCAGGAGCAAGGCTTCACTGTGGCGGCCATGGAGCTCACGGCCGACGCGGTGGACCTTGACGAACTCGCCGCCCGCCGGCCCGAACGCCTGGCCCTGGTGCTCGGCACCGAAGGGGCCGGCATGAGCGAAGGCACCCTCGCCGCCGTCGACCTCGCTGTGAAAATCCCGATGCGCCCGGGCGTCGATTCGCTCAACGTGGCGGCGGCATCGGCGGTTGCCTTCTGGGAGCTGCGCCCGAAGGACTGAACCCGGGCCGGCGCCGCAACCGGCAGGGCCTGACGTGCGCAAACAGCGTTCGTCAACAGACCTGACATCCGCTATGATTGATAGCTGGCCGTCCGGTGCTTTCCGACGACCATCCCATTCATACCTGGCAGCTGGCAAAATCCAGCTGTGCGAACAAAGGTCCAATTATGAAGTCTGATACCCACCCGAAGTACGAAGCTGTTGTTTTCAACGACCTGGCTTCCGGCGTCAAGTTCCTGACCAAGTCCACCGTGTCTTCTTCCAAGACCATCGAGTGGGAAGACGGCAACACCTACCCGGTCATCGACGTCGAAATCTCCTCCGAGTCCCACCCGTTCTACACGGGCAAGCAGCGCATCATGGACTCCGCAGGCCGCGTCGAGCGCTTCAACGCTCGCTTCAAGGGCTTCGGCGGCAAGAAGTAACTTCTTCTCCCCAAGGTCTGACAGAGAGCCCGCACCGGCAACGGTGCGGGCTTTTTGCGTGAATGGGGCAGGATGGATGTCATGACATCCCATCCTGCGGCCACCAGTCCCGGCAGTTCGGGCCAGCCGGCCGCCCCTGACGGCCATCACCACGGTGAATACAAGGTTCCCGGCGGCAAGCTCGTGGTCGTCGATTTCGACGTCGTGAACGGCAGGCTGGCCAACGTGTCGCTCAGCGGCGATTTCTTCCTGGAGCCGGACGAGGCGCTGCCGGAGATCAACGGCGCACTCACCGGCCTCGGCGTCGAGACGAACGCCGCGGACATCGCGGCGGCCGTCACGGCCGCCCTGCCCGAAGGCGCCGTGCTGTTCGGCTTTTCCGCCGACGCAGTCGCGGTCACCGTCCGCCGCGCCCTGGCGAAGGCTACCGGCTGGGCGGACCACCACTGGAACATCATCGCTCCCACGGTCCTGCCTACCCGCGTCAACGTTGCCCTGGATGAAGTCCTGACCGAGGAGGTCGGCGCCGGGCGCCGCAATCCCACGCTGCGCTTCTGGGACTGGGAGGAACCGTCAGTGGTGATCGGCAGCTTCCAGTCCGTCCGAAACGAACTGCACCCTGACGGCGTAGCCCGGCACGGAATCACGGTGGTCCGCCGGATCAGCGGCGGGGGAGCGATGTTCATGGAGGCCGGCAACTGCATCACCTACTCGCTGTACCTGCCGCAGACGCTCGTGGACGGCATCAGCTTCGCGGACTCGTACAGCTTCCTGGACAGCTGGGTGATGGCGGCCCTGGAGAAGGTCGGCATCAGCGCCTTCTACGTGCCGCTCAATGACATCGCCACCGAGCACGGCAAGATCGGCGGGGCGGCCCAGAAGCGCCTCGCCAACGGCGGCATGCTCCACCATGTCACCATGAGCTACGACATCGACGCCGACAAGATGGTGGAGGTGCTGCGCATCGGCAAAGAGAAACTCTCCGACAAGGGCACCAGGAGCGCGAAGAAGCGAGTTGATCCGCTCCGGCGCCAGACGGGCATGTCCCGCGCCGAGATCGTCGCGGCCATGATGGACGTCTTTACCGAACGCTACAGCGCGACGCCGTCCGAACTCACCGAGGCCGAGCTGGAGGCAGCCGCGCGCCGGGTGGAGACCAAGTTCGGCGCCGCGGAATGGCTCCACCGGGTGCCCTAGGAGCCTTCATTCCCCATCGAGTGCTCCGTTACTGCCGTCTTGAGCCGCGAAATGGGCAATCACGGAGCACTCGATGATGCCTCAACGGTGCGGGCCTGCGCCGCGAGCGCGCGGTGCAGGTGGCTGCGCTGTTCGATGATGATCCGGCGCAGAGCAGGCGGCGCATCAGGGCGCGACGACAGCCAATGGTCGGTACGGAGAATCACGGCGTGGCGCTCCGGCGTACCGCCGTGGCCGTCGAGGTCCTGGCCCGCGGGGTAGAAACCGCGGACAATCCGGCTGGCGATTTCAATGCTCCGCTCCGCCCACACATGCTCCAGGCACTCGAAATAGGGATCGATAAACCCTGCCAAAAGCGAGGTCGGGGCGGTGTTGAACCCGGCAATGGTGGCGGTGAGCAGCTGGTTGGACAGCCCGGTGCCGTGGACCGCAGCCTCCCAGGCGGCGGCCTTGACGGACGCCTCCGGCCGGGCTGCGAGGGCCGTGGCGTGTCCGGACTTGCCTGCCGCGGTGTTGTCCCGGTTGAGCTCCCGGTCCAGTTGCTCTTGCGAAGCCTCGCCGTGGGCGGCGAGGGCGTGCCAGAAGTTCCAGCGCAGTTCGGCGTCCACGGCGAGCCCGTCAATCACGATCGTGCCGTCGAGGAGGCCCTGGAGCAGGCCAAGCCCGCTCGCGTCGTACCGGCTGGTGGCGGCCATGGTTCTGGCCCACGCCAGCTGCTGGTCGGACCCCGCAGCCGCCGCCTGCAGCTGCTCTGCCGCAGTGACCAGGAAGCTGCGGCGCACCTCGTCGCGCTGACCGCGCGGCACGAAGCGTTCGACCGCCGTTGAGGCGTTGCCCAGCACGTTCAGCAGGACCCCGATCCCGGGTTCCGCGGGCACAAACTGCCGTACGGCGTCGACGTAGAGGGCGGCCGGCGTGACGGCGTCGCGGGCCGAGTCCCAGAGCGCCGTCCAGCACAGCGCCCGCGCCATCGGGTCAGTCAGCCTGTCGAGGGAACCGCGCACTGTGGCCTCGGAGCGCGGGTCCAACCGTACTTTCGCGTAGCTGAGGTCGTCGTCGTTGACCAGCAGCAGGGCAGGCAGGGGTTTGCCAGCCAGCGCGGCCACGTCCGTCCGGGCGCCGCTCAGATCCGTTTCGACGCTGTCCGTGCGGACCAGGGCGCCGGCGTCGTCAAAGTCGTAGAGGCCGATCCGCAGCCGGTGCGGCCGCGGCTCCTGCCGGCCGGTGGCCGGGTCTACGGCATCCTGCAGGACGGCGACCGGACCGAGCACGTCCCCGCCGGGCTCCGCCGTCTCAAGGGGCTCCGCCATCTCCAGCGAAAGGGTGGAGATGCCGGAGGTCTGCAGCCACTGGCGGGCCCACTCCGCCAGGTCGCGGCCGGACGCGGCGCTCAGGGCGGCCAGAAGGTCGGCCAGCGTCGTGTTCGCGTAGGCGTGGTCGCGGAAGTACCGACGGGATCCGGCGATGAACGCGTCGAACCCGACGTAGGCCACGAGTTGCTTGAGCACGGACGCGCCCTTGGCGTAGGTGATGCCGTCGAAGTTCTGCTTCGCGGCTTCGAGGTCCGGAATGTCAGCGACGATGGGGTGCGTGGTGGGCAGCTGGTCCTGCACGTAGGCCCACGCCTTCCGGTTGTTCGCGAAGTTCACCCACGCCGTCTCCCAGCCCGTGGCCCGGTCCACACCCAGGGTGCCCATGTAGTCCGCGAAGGACTCCTTGAGCCACAGATCGTCCCACCACTTCATCGTCACGAGGTCGCCGAACCACATGTGCGCCATCTCGTGCAGGAGGGTGTTGGCGCGGCCCTGGTACTGCGAATCGGCGGCCCGGGATGTGAAGACGTAGCTTTCGGTAAACGTCACGAGACCGGGGTTTTCCATGGCGCCGAGGTTGTACTCAGGCACAAAGGCCTGGTCGTATTTTCCCCAGGGGTAAGGGAAATCGAAGAGCTGGTTGAAGAAGGACAATCCGTTCTTGGTGAGGTCGAAAAGCTCCTCGGCGTCGAAGGACTTGGCCATGGAGGCACGGCAGTAGAGCGCCAGCGGCACCTCCAGTGCTGTGCCGTCGCCCAGCGTGCCGGTCCAGGCGTCCTCGGCCTTGAAATACGGCCCAGCCAGGACGGTTGTGATGTAGGTGGACATGGCCCGGGTGGGGGCGAAATCCCAGCGGCTCGTGGCGGGGTCAGAGGTGAGCTGGGTGCGTGCCACCTCGGCGCCGTTGGAGGCCACCTGCCAGTCTGAGGGGGCCATGACGTGGAAAGTGAACTCGGCCTTCAGGTCCGGCTGTTCAAAGTTCGCGAACACCCGCCGCGCGTCGGCAGGCTCGAACTGGGTGTACAGGTAACACTGGCCGTCGGCCGGGTCGACGAAACGGTGCAGACCCTCACCTGACGTGCTGTACAGGGCTGTCCCGGTAACGGTGACCTGGTTTTGCGCCTGAAGGTTGTCGAGCCGGATCCGGGAGCCGTCCACGACGTCCGCCACGGGGAGGCCCTTGCCGTTGAGGAACACGCTGTGCACGCTGCCCGCGATAAAGTCCACGAAGGTCGACGCGCCAGGTTCGCTTGCCGAAAATGTGATGACGCTGCGGCTGGTGTAGCCGGCGACGTTCGGGTCAGCTGCTTGCCGGACGTCCAGGGAGACGTCATAGCTGTGCGCGGTGATGAGGGCGGAGCGGGCCTCGGCTTCGTCGCGGCCCAGATTCGAATTCGACACTCAACTATCTAATCACGGCAGCGTGTGCGCGGGATCACGCCCGGGCGGTCCGGAACGGGTCCGGAACGCGGGCAGGCGGCCCGTCGGCGCGGGGCTCAAGCAGAGGGGAACATCAGGAAGGCGGCGGCCAGGCCCAGCACGGCGATCAGCAGCCAGGATGCGAGCGCGGCGAGCAGCGCCCGGGCGCCGGTGTGGAGGAGCTGGCCCGCGCGGACCGCCGAGCCCAGCCCGAACAGCGCCATTCCCAATAGCACGTCCTGCACGACGGCGGCCGCGTCCAGGACCGCGGGGGAGAGCCACCCGGTGCTGCGCAGGCCGGCCATGGCCACGAACCCGAGGACAAACAGGGGGATCACCGGCGGCCGTTTAACGTCTTCGGCGCCGGGGCCCAGGCGGTGGTGGAAGCCGGCGGCGGCGACCATCGGCGCCAGCAGGATCACCCGGGTAAGCTTCACGACGACGGCGACCGCCAGGGCGGCGGCGCCGGCGGTCTGGGCCGTGGCGACCACCTGCCCGACGTCGTGCACGGAGGCGCCGGTCCATGCCCCGAAGATTTCCGGACCGAGGCCCAGCGGCCGCGCGAGCAGTGGCAACACCCCGATCGCCAGGGTCCCGCAGAGTGTCACGAGCGCCACCGGCAGCACGGTCTCTTCCTGCCGGATCCTGCGCACCGCGGCCATCGCCCCGATCGCGGAGGCCCCGCAGACGGCGAATCCCGTGGCCACCAGCAGCGATGTGCGGGGAGGCAGGCGGAACAGCCTGCCGATCCCGTACGTGCCGGCGAAGGCCGCGAGCACCACAGCCACGATCAGCAGCAGCGCGGCCCAGCCGAGGCCGAGCACGTCGCCAAGGCTGACTTTCAGGCCAAGGACCACAATCCCTGCCCGCATCAGGTGCTTGCCGGCGAAGTCCAGCCCGGGCCGCGCCGGCCCGGACGTCCAGGCCGCCACGCCCGGCAGGTTGGCGGCCAGCAGTCCGAAGACCACGGCGAGGGTCATTGCCGGCAGCGCGGGGAGCAGAAAGTGGACACCGACGGCGGCGGCCACCGCGGCCGCCGCGCCAAGGAGGCCGGGCACGGCCGAGGACACGCTTTTGTTGGGGGACACGCCCCTACATTGCCGCATTCTGACCGAAAAACAGTAACGGCGGGCGACGATGCGGGCGGCCAGGCCGGGCGCGGGCACCGCAGGGATCAAGCCGTGACCCCGCCCCGGCCCGCCGAAATGATTTCGTAACGAAAAAGTGGTTGGCTAGTCAGCATGTCTGACCTATTCCAGGATTACTCTGAGGCCGCCGGCCGCACCGGCGCCTACGACGAGATGTTTGCCCCCGGCCAGCAGGCCCGGAAGTCCTACGGGCAGGTCGCCGGGGCCTTGCGTGAACTGTCGCTGGCCGACGTGAGCGCCCGCGCCGACTCCATGGCGCGGACTTTCCTGGACCGTGGGGTCACCTTTGATTTCGCGGGCGAGGAGCGGCCCTTCCCCCTGGACATCGTCCCCCGGGTGATCCCGGCCGACGAGTGGAACGTGCTGGAACGCGGTGTGGCGCAGCGCGTCCGCGCCCTCGAGGCCTTCCTCAACGACGTCTACGACAAAATGACAGTAGTGTCCGACGGCGTCATCCCACGCCAGCTCGTCACCACGAGCGCCCACTTCCACCGCCAGGTGCACGGCTTCGAGCCCGCCGGCGGTGTCCGCGTCCACATTTCGGGAATCGACGTCGTCCGCGACGCCGCCGGCACCTTCCGCGTCCTGGAGGACAACGTGCGCGTGCCCTCGGGCGTCAGCTACGTCCTCGAAAACCGCCGGGCCATGGCCAAGGGCCTGCCGGAGGCCTTCGGCCAGCAGCTCATCCGCCCGGTGGAGGAGTACCCGCGCCGGCTCCTGTCCGCGCTGCGCAAGACGGCGCCTTCCGGGGTCGACGATCCCACCGTGGTGGTCCTGACGCCCGGCGTCTTCAACAGCGCCTACTTCGAACACACGCTCCTCGCCGGCCTGATGGGCGTCGAACTGGTCGAGGGCCGCGACCTCATCTGCCGCGGCAACCGCGTCTACATGCGCACCACGGCCGGTGAGCAGCGCGTGGATGTGATCTACAAGCGCATCGACGATGAGTTCCTGGACCCCCTGCAGTTCCGGGCAGACTCCATGCTCGGCTGCCCGGGCCTGGTCAACGCGGCCCGCGCCGGGGGCGTCACCATCGCCAACGCGGTGGGCAACGGCGTGGCCGATGACAAGCTGGTGTACAGCTACGTCCCGGACCTGATCCGGTACTACCTGAGCGAGGAACCCGTGATCGCCAACGTGGACACCTTCCGGCTCGAGGAGAAGGAAGCCCGGGAACACGTTCTGGACCGGCTCGACGAGCTCGTGGTCAAGCCCGTGGACGGTTCCGGCGGCAAGGGGCTGGTGATCGGCCCCGACGCGTCCAACGACGAACTCGAGGCCCTCCGCAAGCGGATCATCGCCGACCCCCGCGGCTGGATCGCGCAGCCCGTGCTGCAGCTGTCCACCGTGCCCACGCTCAGCGGGGACAAGTTCGGCCCCCGGCACGTGGATCTGCGCCCGTTCGCGGTCAACGACGGCGAGGACGTCTGGGTTCTCCCCGGCGGCCTGACGCGAGTGGCGCTCAAAGAAGGCTCGCTGATCGTCAACTCCAGCCAGGGCGGCGGTTCCAAGGACACCTGGGTCCTGGCCGATTCGCCGCAGGTCCCAGTCGAAGTCATCCCTCGGCCCACCATCGCGGTCCGGGAGCGGGTCTCGGTGTGGCCGGTGGAAAGCAACTGGCGTGACAGCCAGAAAGAGCAGCAACAGCAGCAGATTTCTGCCGCGCAGGAGGTAACCGCGAATGCTTAGCCGTATTGCCGAATCACTGTTCTGGATCGGCCGCTACGTGGAACGGGCCGACGGCACCGCCCGCATCCTCGACGTCCACCTCGAGCGCCTCAATCATCTGCCCATGGAGGAACAGCGCAGCGTGGCGCAGGAACTCCTGGCGGTCATGGGTGCCCGTGCGCAAAATGAGGATTTCGGCCTCCCGGAACTGCTCAACGCCCTCGCCTACGACAAGCAGAGTGCCACGTCCATTGCCGGTTCCCTGGGTGCGGCCCGGGAAAACGCCCGCCGCGCCCGCGAGACCGTCTCCTCCGGACTCTGGGAAAGCCTCAACACGACCTACTACGGGCTCAACCAGCACCGCAAGGACGTGGTGGGCACCTACCGCTTCTGCAACTGGGTACTGGAACGCACGGCCATGGTCAGCGGCCTCGCGGACACCACCGTCAGCCACGACGAAAGCTGGCAGTTCCTGGTCCTGGGCCGGTCCCTGGAACGGGCCGACATGACGGCCCGGATGCTGTCCACACGCGATGTCCTGTCCGCGGGCATGTCCTGGGTGAACATGCTCCGCTGCGCCGGCGCGTATGAGTCGTTCCTGCGCACCCGGCGGGCGGCGTTCGGGGACCAGCACGCGGCCGAGTTCCTGCTCCTGGACCGGCTGTTCCCGCGCTCCATCGTGTATGCCCTGCGTGACGCCGACGAGTGCCTGGCGAAGCTCGACCCCTCGGCCCAGCGTGTCGGCTTTATCAACGATGCACGCCGGATCGTCGGCCAGGCCCGCACGTTCCTGGAGTTCCACCGCACCGATGACCTCATGGCGGAACTGCCCGAGCATATGGAGCGCGTGCAGAAGGCGGTTTCGCAGGCCTCGGACGCCATTTCCCGTAAGTACTTCAATCAGGCAGACGAGCTGGCCTGGGTGGGAGAAGTTTCATGACCCGGCTGAGGATCGTCCACAAGACGGCGTACAAATACAACAAGCGCGTCACCCTGTCCTATAACGAGGCCCGGATGACACCGCTGACGGACCCGCAGCAGGTGGTCCTGGAGTCCTCCATGAAGGTGTCGCCCTCGCAGGCGGCCCAGAGCAGCTACCGCGACTACTGGGGCACGCGTGTGACGGCCTTCGACATGCAGATGGCGCACGAGCACCTCGAAGTCCTGGCCACCACCACGGTGGAGGTGCACCGGGTCGAGAGGATCGCCGCCGAGGCCGACATCGTCGGGTGGGACGTGCTGGCGGCGCCGGAAACGCTGAACCAGTTCAGCGACTGGATTCCGCAGTCCCAGCTGACGGGTCCCGGCGCCGAAGTGCTCGGCCTCATCCCCGGGGTCGTCGAGGGAAAGACGCCGCACGAGGCCGCCATGGCGGTCTTTGAGTGGATGCGCGGCGAAATGAGCTATATGAAGGGCTCCACCGGCGTCACCACCAACGCCGAGCAGGCGTGGAACCAGCGCCAGGGCGTCTGTCAGGACCTGGCACACCTCGCCATCGGGTCCCTGCGCAGCTGCGGGATCCCGGCCCGGTACGTGTCCGGTTACCTTCACCCGCGTTCGACGGCGGAGCTCGGTGAGGCGGTGGCGGGCCAGTCCCATGCGTGGCTGGAGTGGTGGGACGGCGAATGGCGCAGCTGGGATCCGACCAACCACAAGCCGGCCGGGGACTTCCATGTGACGGTGGCCCGGGGCCGAGACTACCGCGACGTGCCGCCGCTGAAGGGCATCCTGTCCGGCGGCGGGGGTTCGGCGCTGAACGTTTCGGTGGAGATCACCCGCCTCGCCTAGGCGCCTGCCCCCAGCTCAGCGGGTTTATTCGAGGCCGGACCGGGTTGCGTCGTCCAGCGGGTTCCACCACGTCGCCGGCGCGGTGACCTTAAAGCGGCGGCCGGTGACGGTGTCCGGCGTGACGCGGACGAAGTGCTCCTTCTTTCCGGCCTGCCACGGGAACAGCAGCAGCCCCACCGTGTCCATGACTTCCTCGGGGTTCTGCACAGCGGAGGCCTGTCCCTTGACCACCACGCTCCAGGCGATGCCGGTCTCGGCGTCCACGCCGTCCGTCTCCACGGCTACCGGCGTGTCGCCCGTGGCTGCCTGGAGTTTTGTGCCCTCCGCGGTACGGAACACCAGCGTGCCGTGGTCAACCTTGTAGTTGACGGGGAAGATGTCCGGATGGTCGTCCACCCAGACCGCCAGCCGGCCGACCGAGACGCTGCGCAGCAGCCGCCAGCATTCGTGATGGTCGAGGTGTTCGACGGCGTGCGGCGGCTCCTGGGACTGGCGGCCGGCCGGGTCCGCATCAGTACTCATGCCGGCGAGCCTACGGCGCAACGTCCGCCGCGAGCTAGGGCAAAAGGTCCCACCAGGCTTAACAAGGCCGGCTATCACGGGCCTTCCGGGGAGATTCGCGGTATTCTGGCATGAGGTCGTCAGCGTCGACGAGCGTCGGATTTGATTGGGGAAGCGACATGCATTCCACTGGTGAAAGCCATGGGCAGAGCGCGTCCGAAGTAAACCCCGGACTTGAGGAATGGCTGAAGGGTTTCGGTTCCAAAGCGGAGGAACTGCTTCAATCCAGGGAACGCATGGCGGGTTTGCTGGAATCAGTTGTGGCGGTGGCCGAAGACCTGAGTTTGGACGCCGTCCTGGAACGTGTGGTTAAGTCCGCGTGCCGGCTGTTGCATGCCCGGTATGGGGCGCTCGGGGTCATCGGCAAGGACCACGAGTTGAGCCATTTCATCACGGTCGGCATCGACGGTGAACTGTCCCGCCAGATCGGCCCCCTGCCCACCGGCCACGGCGTCCTGGGCCTGCTCATCTCGGACCCCCGGCCGCTGCGGCTGCACGATCTGCACCAGCACCCGGAGGCGTACGGTTTCCCTGCGCACCATCCGCCCATGCACTCCTTCCTGGGCGTTCCGGTCCGCGTCCGCGACGTGGTGTTCGGGAATCTCTACCTCACGGAGAAGGAGGGCGGTGGCGAGTTCACCGCTGAAGACGAAGCCCTGGCCGTTGCCTTGGCCGCCGCAGCCGGCGTCGCCATCGAAAACGCCCGGCTCTACGACGACGCGCGCCGCAGGGCCCGCTGGCTGGAATCAAGCATGGACGTCTCCGGGCTGATGCTCAGCACGGACCGTGACTACACCTCCGGTGGGCTGGACCCCATTGCCGGCCGCGCGCTCCACGAGTCCGGCTCGGACCTTGCCTTGCTAGTGGCGCCCGAAGCCAAGTCGCCGGGGCATGTGGTGATCGGTGTGGCCGGTGAACGCGGCCCGGTCTTTTCCGGGCGGTCCCTCCACCTGGAGTCGGAGCGCCTGGAGGGTGTCCTGGAGGGCGGCGAACCGGTGCTGTTTGACGACGCCTCGGAAATTCTGGGCGAGATCGACGCCGCGGTGACCGGGCCGCTGCTGGCTGTGGCGCTGAGCACCCAGGGCGCCCACCATGGTCTTCTCCTGCTGGCCAGGAACAAGGACTCCGTCCGCTATGCCAGGACTGACATCGAGATGGGCGCCGTCTACGGCTCCCACGTGGCCCTGGCCCTGGAACTGGCCCGCATGCACCGGCTGCGCGAGGAGCTGCTGGTGTTCACCGACCGCGACAGGATCGCCCGGGATCTGCACGACCTGGTGATTCAGCGGCTGTTCGCCGCCGGGCTGAGCGTGCAGAGCCTCACCCGCTTCACCAAGGATGAGCTCGCGCTGGAACGGATCCGCGCCATCACGGGCGAACTCGACGAGGCCATCCGGAGCCTGCGTGACACCATCTACTCGCTGAAGAGCAGCAGCGGCGAAACCGAATTGCTCAGCGGGCGGATCCGGCGGGTGACCAAGAGTTCGGCGAAAACCATGCCGTTTGCCCCGCGCCTGATCATCACCGGTCCGGTTGACGCCGTGCCGCTGGACAAGGCCGACAATGTGGTGGCGGTGGTCTCCGAAGGACTCAGTAACGCGATCAGGCACTCCGGGGCCGACTCGATTTCCGTGTCCGTCGCCGTGATCAAGGGCCAGGTGACGGTGGTCATCAGCGACAACGGCTCCGGATTCACTGATCCGGAAAAGCGCAACGGACTGATCAACCTCGAGGACAGGGCGCGGATGCTCGACGGCGTGTGCATCATCACGAGTACGCCCGATTCCGGCACCAGCCTCGAATGGTCGGTCCCGGTCTGACCTCAGGCTGCCTCACCGCCGGGCTGCCAGCCGGGCAGGGAACGTTGCCTCTGAACCTGTGCGGCTGGTGAACCCTGCCGGTGAACCAACGTGGCTAGTGAACGCTGTGAGGCCGGTTCGCGTCGCCGGACGTCGCACCGGACGCCACCGGGTAGGCCGGGCTGGCGATGAAGACCGCGGCCTGGGTGCGGCGTTCGAATCCGAGCTTGGCCAGCAGCGAGGACACATAGTTCTTGACGGTCTTTTCGGCCAGGAACATCTCGGCGGCGATCTGCCGGTTGGTCAGTCCGCCACCGACGAGTTCCAGGACCCTGCGTTCCTGCGGGGTGAGGGAGGAGGTGCGGGGGTCCACTTCCTGAGCCTCCACGAGGCTCTCCACGATGCCGGCGGCGACACCCTCGTCGAACAGGGATTCACCCGTGGCTGCGCGCCGCAGGGCGCCGATCAGGTCCGTTCCGCCGATCTCCTTCAGGACGTAGCCGCGGGCCCCGGCAAGGACGGCGCCACGCAGTGCCTGTTCATCATCAAAACTGGTCAGGATGATGCAGTTCAGGGACGGGTCCACCGATCGGACGTCGCGGCACACCTCAATGCCCGTCCCGTCGGGCAGGCGGGCGTCAAGCACACAGACGTCGGGATGCAGGGCCGGAATCCGGCGGGTCGCTTCCACTGCCGATCCGGAGCTGCCGACCACGAGGAAGCCTTCGCCTTCGAGGAGTTCCTGCAGCCCACGTCTGACGAGTTCGTGGTCGTCAAGGATAAATGCGCGGATAACCGCCGGAACGCCATCGGGTGACTTGAGGCCTGCATCTGCCCAGGCAAACATGGTTCTCCTGTCCGGCCGCGATTAGTGGACCGTTCGCTCCTGTACTTCGTTGACTACCCTCGACACTGCCATTCTTGTTCACCCGGTCGCAGGGGACAAGGGTCCTAGGGCTCACCCCGGCCGCTCCCGGCCAGCATTCCGCTTACGCTACCGTGCCTGCTCCTGCTCCTGGTCCTGGTCCTGCATGACTTTCGGCCCTTGGCCCCGGGGGAGGCTGGCGAAATCATGGTAGCGGCCACCCGGGGAGCGGTCGCCCGCCCGATTCGACGACAAGGACCACCGATGAATGACCGCAGGCAGATCCGGAGCATCGTGGTGGGCGTCGACGGGTCCGATGCGTCGCTCGAGGCGCTGCGGCGTGCGCAGGACCTCGCGGTGCCGTTGGCTGCCAACGTTATTGCCCTGGCGTGCTGGGACTACCCGCAGGTGTATGACGGCTACGTTGCCGTGGGCATCGATGACTTCGACGTCCGGGCGGGTGAGATCCTGACTGAGGCAGTTGCCAAGGCTCTTGGCCCGGAGGTCCCCGCCAACGTGGAAACCAGACTCACCCGGGGTCATCCCCGCCCGACACTGATTGAGGAGAGCAAGTCCGCGGACATGCTGGTGCTGGGCCGCAGGGGCCATGGCGGGTTCGGCGGCCTGCTCCTGGGATCGGTCAGCTCCGCTTGTGTTGCGCATGCGCACTGCCCCGTGCTGGTCGTGCACGTGCCAGAGGAGTCCTGACGCCGGTGGCCGGGCCCGACCGAAACCAGCAGCCCGGCTGAATCCGCTGCCATCCGGAGCAGCGCTATTCAAACCTGGAGCGGCGCGGGTCCGTGAGGCGTGTGGTCCACACATCGGGCCTGTTGACCTTGAAGCGCCGTCCCGTGAGCGCCCTGGGAGCCACCCGTACATAATAGGGCTTCTCGCCGGGCTGCCAGGGTTCCAGGAGCAGGGCGTCCACGGCGTCCTTCTCGGCCTGGTCCCCGAGGAGCTCGGCGTCGCCGCGGGCCATGACGCTCCACGCGGTTTCCTCATGGGCGTCGTACCCGTCGATCTCGAAAGCCACCGGCTTGGCCGTGATGGCGCCCCACAGTTTCGTGCCCCCGGCGGTCCGAAAGACAATCGCGCGGCGCTCCAGCACGAAGTTCACCGGAAAAATTTCCGGATGATTGTCCACGATCAACGCCACGCGTCCCAGGGTTTCGGTTTCGAGCAGTTTCCAGCACTGGTCCATGGTGAGCGAGTAGTCCGGCGGGGGCGTCGTGGTGTCCATGGACAGCCACGCTACCTACTGGCCCGTAGCCCCAGCAGGGCCATAAGGCCCGCGCCAGGCACGGGCGGTGTCCCCGCAAGGTCCAGGCCTGCGGGTCCGGCCGTGCCCGCGGCTCACCAGGGGCTGGGCTTGTAGTCCTTGAGGAAGACGCCGTACTGGTCCTCGCCGGCCTCGCCCATCACGATCGGGTCATAGACGCGGGCGGCGCCGTCAACCAGGTCCAGGGGCGCGTGGAAGCCCTCCTCCATGAGGCGGACCTTGGTGTAATGCGGGCGCTCGTCGGTGATCCAACCGGTGTCCACCGCCGTCATGAGGATGCCGTCGGCGTCGAGCATTTCCTGGGCGCTGGTGCGCGTCATCATGTTCAGCGCCGCCTTGGCCATGTTGGTGTGCGGGTGTCCTGGGCCCTTGTAGGCGCGGGAGAACTGGCCCTCCATGGCACTGACATTGACGATGTATTTGCGCCGCGCGGCGGACCGCTTCATGGCGCCGCGCAGGCGGCTCACCAGCAGGAACGGGGCGGTCACGTTGCACAGCTGCACTTCGAGCATCTCCAGCGGATCCACTTCGTCCACCACCTGGGTCCAGCTGTTGATCGTGGCGAGGTCCGGCACCAGCCCGCCGGCGTCGATCGCGGTTCCCGAGGCGATGCGCTCCAGCGAGGCGGAGCCGGTGGACAGGGCGAGGGAGGTGACGGCGTCCCCGGCCAAGACAGGGTGGTCGAGCACGCTGCTGGCCAGGGCCAGCGGGTGCTTGTCGTGCGCGTGGCCGAACGTCACGAGTTCCGGGCCCCCGTTGGCAGCCTGGAGGGCGGCAGGCAGTGGCTCGTCCTCGGCGTCGACAAGGGGCTTGTAGGCGTTGCCGGAGCGCCGCACCGTCTGGGCCGCGTTGTTGATGATGATGTCCAATGGCCCCGCTGCGTCGAGGGAATCCGTCAGGGCCATCACCTGGGACGGGTCGCGGAGGTCGATGCCCACGATCCGGAGCCTGTGCAGCCAATCGGCACTGTCTTCCATGGCGGCGAAGCGGCGGGCGGCGTCCTTGGGGAAACGCGTGGTGATGGTGGTGTGGGCGCCGTCCCGCAGGAGCCGGAGCGCGATGTACATGCCGATTTTGGCCCGCCCCCCGGTCAGCAAGGCCCTGCGGCCGCTCAGATCGGTGCGGGCATCGCGCTTGCTGTGGCTGAACAGGGCGCACTCCGGGCACAGCTGGTGGTAGAAGGCGTCCACCTGGGTGTAATGCTGCTTGCAGATGTAGCACGGACGGGACCGAATGAGATGGCCGGCAATCTCGCCGGTCGCGGAGGGGGCGAGCTTGTTGCCGCGCGTCTCGTCGTCGATCCTGTCCGGGGCCGCCGTCGCAGTCTGGGCGATCACGGCACGGTCCGCTTCTGCGATCTCATCCCGCTTGGCGACCCGCCGGTGGCGCTTGACCGCCTTGAACATCTTCCCGGTGGCGCGCCGGACGGACACGTAGTCGGGGTGTTCCTCGTCGTACGCGTGGATGGTGTTCAGGACCTTCAGGCAGGCCCGGATTTCCTCGGCGGTCAGCGCCGCAGGTGCAGACTCGGCGGGAGGAAGTTCGGAGGACGGATCGGGGGAGCTCATTGCCCCAATTTTACAGGGTGCGGAAGCCCGGTCCGACGCCGGTGCCGGGCTCCCGCCGACCTATGCGCTGGACGGGTGCCTGCCCTGGGTGTCGGTGCCGGCCGCGGCGGCCTGCACTTCGGTGGCCCTTTTCACGGATTCCCGCGCTTCGGGCCAGTGTTCGGTGGCGGCGCGGACGGAGTCCGGGACGAGATGGAGGTTTGCCGCGGAGAGCGCGCGTTCTTCGTCGCCGGGCTCCGGGACATGCTGCCCCTTGGACAGGACCGTGATCCCGGACTCGGTGACCTTGAACCCGCGGGCGCGGTCAAGGTCAGCGTCAAGGCCGATCGCGGCACCGGGCGGAATGGTGACGTTCTTGTCGATGATGGCGCGCTTGATCACGGCGCCCTCGCCGACGTTGACCTTGTCCATCAGGACCGAGTCCAGGACCCGGCTGGAGTTGCCAATGTAGGCGTCGTTGGAGATCACGGAGCCCTCGACAATGCCACCCGAGACGACGACGCCGCTGGCCACGATGGAATCCAGCGCCGTACCGACCGAGTTGGTCCTGCCGCGGACGAACTTCGCCGGCGGGGAGATGCTCTGGCGGGTGTAGATCGGCCACTCGGAGTTGTAGAGGTTGAACACCGGCACCGGGGAGATCAGGTCCATGTGGGCGTCGTAGAACGAGTCGATGGTGCCGACGTCCCGCCAGTAGGTGCGGTCCCGTTCGGTGGAACCGGGAATGTCGTTCAGGGTGAAATCGTAGACGCCGGCCTCGCCCTGCGAGACGAAGTAGGGAATGATGTCCCCGCCCATGTCGTGCTTGGTGTCGAGGCGTTCGGCGTCGACGTGCAGGGCTTCGACCAAGGCGTCGGCGTTGAAGACATAGTTGCCCATGGAGGCCAGGAACTGGCTGGGGTCGGCCGCGAGGCCGGGGGTGGAGGACGGTTTCTCGACGAAGGCTGAGATCTTCTGCGGGTTGTCCGGGTCCGTCTCGATGACGCCGAACTGGTCCGCCATGTGCAGCGGCTGGCGGACGGCGGCGACCGTCGCCTTGGCTCCGCTGGCCACGTGTTGCGCCACCATCTGGGAGAAGTCCATGCGGTAGACGTGGTCGGCGCCGACCACGACGACGATGTCGGGGTTGGCGTCCTGGATCAGGTTCAGAGACTGGAAGATCGCATTGGCACTGCCCAGGAACCAGCTCTTGCCGACGCGCTGCTGGGCCGGAACCGAGGCTATGTAGTTGCCCAACTGGGTGGACATGCGCCACGTTTCGGAAATGTGCCGATCAAGGCTGTGCGATTTGTATTGCGTCAGCACCACAATTTGCAGGTACCGAGAATTCACAAGATTTGAAAGGGCAAAGTCAATGAGCCGGTAGCTTCCGGCAAAGGGCACGCCCGGCTTGGCCCGGTCAGCCGTCAGTGGCATGAGCCGGTTTCCCTCGCCACCTGCGAGGACAATTGCCAAGACTTTCTTTTGATGCGGCATGGTGATCGCTCCTGAACGCCTTCGTTGCTCCCCAATACTGTCCGGCATGCCCGAACGTCTTCACACTAGATCAGTTCCACCGTAACGACTACCTTGGTGCTTGTGCGAATAGACATTGTGACTAAAGAATTCCCGCCGGAAATCTACGGCGGCGCCGGAGTCCACGTGGCGGAGCTCAGCCGAGTGCTGGCCCAGCGCGTGGACCTACAGGTGCGTGCCTTCGGCGCGACCCGTGAGCCCGGGTATCACGGAGCGACGGTGACGTCCTACTCCGTGCCTGAGGACCTGGGCTCAGCCAACGCCGCCATCCAGACCCTGGGGGTGGACCTGAGGATCGTTCCGGACGTCGCCGGAGCGGACCTGGTGCATTCCCACACCTGGTACGCCAACATGGCCGGGCACATTGCCGCGTTGCTCCACGGCATCCCGCATGTGCTCAGCGCTCACAGCCTGGAACCGCTGCGCCCGTGGAAGGCCGAGCAGCTGGGCGGCGGCTACGCGGTGTCCTCCTGGGTGGAAAAGACCGCCTACGAATCCGCCGCCGCCATCATCGCCGTCTCCGAAGGCATGCGCCAGGACATCCTGCGCAGCTACCCGGACGTTGATCCGGCCAAGGTCAAGGTGGTCCACAACGGCATTGACGTCAGTCTGTGGAACCGGGACGAGGGCGAGGACGCCGTCCGGGCCCTCCGCATTGACCCCTCGCTGCCGAGCGTTGTGTTCGTTGGCCGCAACACGCGGCAGAAGGGCGTGCCCTACCTGCTCCGGGCCGCCGCCAAGCTGCCCGCCAACGTGCAGCTGGTGCTGTGCCTCGGCGCCGCCGACACGCCGGAGCTGGCCGCGGAGACGGCACGCCTCATCGAGGAGCTGCAGAGCAAGCGCACAGGCGTGGTCGTGGTGGAGCGGATGCTGCCCCGCAACGAGCTCATCCAGGTCCTCAGCCACGCGACGGCGTTCGCCTGCCCGTCGATCTACGAGCCTTTGGGCATCGTGAACCTGGAGGCGATGGCATGCGGCGCCGCGGTGGTGGCCAGCGCCACCGGCGGCATTCCCGAGGTCGTCGAACACGGCGTGACCGGGCTGCTCGTGGAGCTGGAGCAGGTCACCGACGGCACGGGCACCCCCCTGGATCCGGAGAAGTTTGTCACGGAGTTCGCCGCCGCCCTGACCGAGGTGGTGTCCGATCCTGCCAGGGCGAGGGCCATGGGTGAGGCCGGACGGCGCCGCGCCGAGGAGCACTTCTCCTGGGAGTCCATCACGGAGACCACCTTGGAGGTTTACCGGTCGGTCCTGCCGGAGTCCGTCTCCTGACCGGCAACTAACGAACGACGGCGCCACCCCCCGCGCGGGGAGTGGCGCCGTCGTCCGTTAACCCTTTCTGGTGGCCCTTCTTGGTGACAGGCGCGGCTGAAAAGGCGGCAGCGAGGCGGTCAGGGCCGCGCGGGCTTCCGGTGGCCGGCGGTGCGGGCGAGCAGGATCTTCTCATCCAGCGGCGCCTGCCCGCTGGCCCGCTGCCGGCGCAAGTACTCTCTGGCCTCGTCCTGGCGTGCCTTCTCGGCACCCGTGGCGATCTCCGCGCGGAGGTGCTCCGGCCCGTACCCGAAGGCGTCCACCAGGTCCACGGCGTGCGGGCGGATTTTCACGAGCAGCCGGTTGATGTACTCGCCCACCGTGCGGCCGCGCTGCATCGACAACCGGCCGTTCATGAGGTACCAGGACAGGTTCTTTTCGATGAGGGACAGGCCGAAGAGATCGCGCAGCCAGGTCAGGACCCGGCGCGTGCCGGGATCCGCAACTTTGCCGAGGGCGTCGGTGAAGGCCTCCCACTGCAGCAGTTCGGCGTGCGCCTGGGCGGCTTCGATGAGCTCGTGCTGGTGGGCGTTGAACAGGGCGGCGCCCTGCTGCTGCGGAAGCCTGCTGGCCCCCTTGAGCGCGGCGCCCGCCTGGGCCACCATGGTCTGGACCCGGTCCGTCAGGAGGGCCCGCTGGCTCGACTCGTCCCGGATGGCAATTGCCGCCTTCTGTGCCAAGCCGGAATCAGCCACGAACTGGGCCACCTGGCGCAGCCCGCTGCGGTGCAGCGCGGTTCCCGTCGCCTGGGTCACCACATAGCGGGCCAGGACGCCGACGTTGACGTTGCGGAACTCCTTGGCGTAGTCGGCGAGCAACCGCTTGGCGACGAGCTGCAGCAGGACCGTGTTGTCGCCCTCGAAGGTTACATACACGTCGAGGTCGGCGCGGAGGGAGGCGAATCGGTTCTCGATCAGGAAGCCGGCGCCGCCGCAGGCTTCACGGCATTCCTGCAGCGTGTCCAGGGCATGCCAGGTGCTCAGCGGCTTGAGCGCCGCGGCCAGGGTCTCGAGGTCCTGCCGGTCCTCGTCGGAGTCGTGCCGGCCGGAGAAGACGTCGTCGAATTTCTCCAGCAGCTGTTCGTGCGCGAAGCTGGCCGCGTAGGTGGTGGCCAGCCGGGTGAAGAGCCGGCGCTGGTGCCGCTGGTAGTCCAGCAGGACTTCCTCGTCGGTCTGGGAGGAGGCATTGAACTGCCGGCGCTCTGTGGCGTAGCGGATGGCGGTAGTAACGGCAAGCTTCGAGGCGGCCACGGCAGCGCCATCGAGGGACACCCGGCCCTGGACGAGGGTGCCGAGCATGGTGAAGAAGCGCCGGCCCGGGCTGGCGATGGGGGAGGTGTAATTGCCGTCGGCGTCGACATCCCCGTAGCGGTTGAGCAGGTTTGTCCGCGGGATGCGGACGTTCGAGAAATGGAGCCGGCCATTGTCGATGCCGTTCAGGCCGCCCTTGACCCCGTCGTCCTCGCCGCCGATTCCGGGCAGGAATTCCTTGGTGGCGGGGTCGCGGAGGTCCACATAGAAGGCGTGCACACCGTGGTTCACGCCCTTGGTCAGCAGCTGGGCGAAAACGACGGCGCCCAGGCCGTCGATGGCGGCATTGCCGATGTAGTCCTTCCAGGCGGCCCGGAACGGCGTGTGAACCACGAATTCGCCGGCGGCGGGGTCGTATGTGGCCGTGGTGGCGATACTGGCGACGTCGGAGCCGTGCCCGGTCTCGGTCATGGCGAAACAGCCGGGAATCGCCAGGCTCATGATGCCCGGCAGCCACTTCGTGTGGTGTTCCTCGGTGCCCAGGTGCATCACGGCCGAGCCGAAGAGGCCCCACTGGACCCCGGCCTTGATCTGCAGGGAAGGATCGGCGGTGACCAGCTCCTCGAAGCCTGCGACGTTGCCGCCGTGGTCGTCATTGCCGCCAAGCGAAGACGGGAAGGCACGGTGGACCGCCTCGTTGCGCACCAGGTGCTCCAGTTGCCCGAAGGCCCGCCTGCGGTGTTCAGTGTGCGTCAGGCCCTCGATTTTGTGCAGTTCCGGCTGGCCGGACACCGCCCGGGCGTGCCGGCGTACGTCCGCCCATTTGCCGAGCAGCTGTTCGCCAAGGGCAGCGACGTCGACGGCGGGCACCTCCGCAAGACCGGATCGGACGGCGGCCGCGCCGTCCGCCGGGGTGGGGGTGCGGCCGGACGGGCCGCCAGCGGTTCGGTCGGCTAGATCAGTCATGTCGCTTCCTTCTTTGGTTCTGACAATTCAGTTCGTTCGGCGGGACGGTTCATTGGCGCGTCCGCAGTTCGGGGGCGATCCCGAAGCAGAGCCAGTCCGTGATCTGCCGCGCCATGGCCTCCTGGTCAGGCCTGGAAGGTCCCGGCGGGCTGGCGAGCCACTGTTCGCCGGCGTTTCGCACCAGGCCGATCGCCGCATTTGGCCAGTAGCCAATCACTGCTTCCTTGTCCTGGCCGCCGCCGAGATGGCTGCGCATGGGCCGGGCAATCATGTCGCTGATGGCCGCGAAGAAATGGCTCAGCGCACCGGCGGTGGACACGGGCGGGACCGCCGTTTCCGCCTCGCCGGGGGCGTGGCGCGTGACGAACGCGTAGACATTCGGGCTGGTCTCGGCCATCTGCAGGTACGCAGACACCATGGCGAACAGGCCTTCCCGTGGCGTCTGGGCGCTCCGGGCCGCCTCCTCAATGCGGTGCTGCATCTGGCTCAGAACCACCTCGCCCACGGCCTGCTGAAGTCCTGCCTTGTCACCGAAATAGCGGTAGAACACAGACTTAGAAGTCCCCGCGGCGATGGCAATCTCCTCCATCGACGCGTCGCTGCCCAAGGCGTGGACGGCTTTCCGGGCGGACTTGATGAGTTCCCGGCGCCGTTCCTCGCGGTGCGACTGCCAGCGGGACGCGCGGCCGTCGACGGGGGGCACGCTGGCGGTGTCCAATGCCGGTCGGGGGCGGGGGTTGTTCACGATACCCATCGTATCAGGTACGCTGGGTATCGGTAACCGCTTTGATCGAAGGAGACAGCCCATGTCCGTCAACGGACAGTCAGATCCAGGACAGTCAGTACCCGGACCCCGGGAACCGGCCGCCGCAACGTCTTCTGCGCAGAGCGCCATAGGCGGCGATACAACGGACGCCGCGGCGGCGCCGGGGGTCCGCCGGGCCGTGGTGGTGGGCGGCAACCGCATCCCGTTTGCCCGCACCGGCGGTGCGTACACCAAGTCCTCCAACCAGGACATGCTTACCGCGGCGCTGGACGGCCTGATTGCCCGGTTCGGGCTTCAGGACGAGCGGATCGGCGAAGTCGCGGCCGGTGCCGTCCTTAAGCACTCCCGGGACTTCAACCTCACCCGGGAAGCAGTCCTGGGTTCGGCGCTGTCTGCCGAAACCCCGGCCTACGACCTCCAGCAGGCCTGCGCCACTGGCCTGGAAACCGTTCTCGGCCTGGCGAACAAGATCAAACTGGGCCAGATCGATTCCGCGATCGCCGGCGGCGTGGACTCGGCTTCCGACGCGCCCATTGCTGTCAGCGAGGGGCTCCGCGAGGTGCTTCTGGACCTCAACCGCGCCAAGACCGTCTCCCGGAAGCTGCAGGTCCTCAGCCGGCTCCGGCCCAAGGATCTGGCCCCCGATGCCCCGAACACAGGGGAGCCCCGCACCGGCCTGTCGATGGGCGAGCACCAGGCGCTAACCACCGCGCAGTGGAAGATCACCCGCGAGGCCCAGGACGAACTCGCCTTCAACAGCCACCAGAATCTGGCCGCGGCCTACGACGCAGGCTTCTTCGATGACCTCCTGACCCCGTACCGGGGCCTGACCCGCGACTCGAACCTGCGGGCTGACACGAGCCTGGCGAAACTGGCCACGCTCAAGCCCGTTTTCGGCAAAACCCTGGGCGCCGAAGCGACCATGACGGCCGGAAATTCCACCCCGCTGACGGACGGCGCTTCCACTGTCCTGCTCGCGTCAGAGGAATGGGCCGACGCGCACGACCTGCCCAAGCTCGCCGCCGTGGTCGATGGCGAGGCCGCCGCCGTCGACTTTGTGCACGGCAAGGACGGGCTGCTCATGGCGCCTGCGTTCGCGGTGCCCCGGCTGCTCGCCCGCCACAACCTGACCCTTGCGGACTTCGACTTCTTCGAGATCCACGAGGCCTTCGCCGGCACGGTGCTGAGCACCCTTGCCGCATGGGAGGACGAGGAATTCGGCCGCACTCGGCTGGGCCTGGACGGCGCTTTCGGCTGCATAGACCGCTCCAAGCTCAACGTCAACGGCTCCTCGTTGGCTGCGGGACACCCCTTCGCTGCCACGGGAGGCCGGATCGTGGCGTCACTGGCCAAGATGCTGCACGCCAGGGGCCAGGTCAACGGCCGTCCCGCCCGCGGGCTCGTCTCCATTTGCGCGGCCGGCGGCCAGGGCGTCGTCGCGATCCTCGAAGCGCTCTAGGGAGAACCGGATGAGTGACAAGTACACCCAGTTCGTCAGCCACGGACTCGGCAAGGACATCGCCAAGCGGCTGGGCCTGCCGCAGCCGGTGGCCCTCCGGCGGCACCAGCCCGGCAGCCCCCTCATCGACGGTCCGGTCCTGGTCCAGGGGTCAACCAGCGGCGCGGACAGCCTCGCCGCAGCCCTCCTCGGCTGGAACCTCGATGTCCGCCGCCACGCGATTCCCAAGGAAAAGCTCGGCGCCATCATTCTGGTGCTCGATGAGCTGGCGCATCCCGCAGACCTGGAGAAACCGGTCCTGACCGCCGCCACGTCGCTGCGCGATCTCGCCCCGAACGCCCGGATTATCAGCGTATCCCGCACCGCAGGCTCGGCGCCGGATCCGGCAACGGCCGCGGCCCGGCAGGGCGTGGACGGTCTTCTGCGCTCCCTGGCCAAGGAGCTGCGCGCCGGTGCGACAGGAAACGGCATCCTGCTCGCGGATGGCGCGGAAGCGACGAGCCCCGGAACCCTGGGGGCATTGCAGTTCTTCCTGTCGGGCCGCTCGGCGTTCGTGGACGGGCAGTTCCTGACCGTCAGCTCCGCTTCCGGCCGGCTGACCGACGACGCCGACAAGCCCCTGGCCGGCAAGGTCGCCGTGGTCACCGGCGCGGCCCGGGGCATCGGGGCCGCGATTGCCCGCACGCTGTACCGCGACGGCGCCACGCTGATCCTCGTCGATATCCCGGCAGCCGGGGACCACCTCGCAAAGGTGGCGAACGAGGTCCACGGGACAGCCCTGCAGCTGGACATCAGCCGCAACGACGCCGGCCAAAGGATCATCGAGCATGCCCTCACACGCCACGGCCGGCTGGACATCGTGGTCCACAACGCCGGGATCACCCGGGACAGGCTCCTGGCGAACATGGATGCGGAGCGCTGGAACGCCGTGATCGCGGTCAACATCGCCGCGCAGCTGCGGATTAACGAGGCCCTCCTGGACTCGGAGCACCTCCCCGACGCGCCGCGGATCGTGTCCGTGGCGTCCACCAGCGGGATCGCGGGCAACCGCGGCCAGACCAACTATGCCGCGTCCAAGGCCGGGGTGATCGGCATGGTCCGCGCCACGGCTCCGCTGATCGGCGGGCGCGGCGGGTCCATCAACGCGGTGGCTCCGGGGTTCATCGAGACGGAGATGACCGCGCGGATTCCCTTCGCCACCCGCGAAGTGGCCCGCCGGCTCAATTCGCTGCAACAGGGCGGCCGGCCCGGCGACGTCGCGGAGGCCGTCGCGTTCCTGGCCAGCGACGCCGCCGGCGGCATCACCGGCGAGGTCCTGCGTGTCTGCGGGCAAAACCTGGTGGGCGCATGAGCAGTTCGCAGACCGTCATCCTCGCGGAGCTGCCGGCCCTCTCGAAGCTCTACGTCAACGCCGCGGCCGCGGCCGCACGGCGCCGGATCCTGGGCGCCCACGGCGGCACGGAACTGCCGGCCTACACCCACGAAGTCCGGGGTGTGAAAGCCGACGTCACCAACCTGACTGCCTACCAGCACCTGATCGGCGAGACCGCGAGCGACGTCCTGCCTGCCGGGTTTATCCATGCGCTGGCCTTCCCGCTGGCCATGAGCGTGCTGAACCGGGACGACTTTCCGCTGCCTCTGCTGGGCATGATCCACCTGGGCAACAAGGTGGTGCAGTCCGCGCCGATTCTGTTCACCGAGGCACTGGACATCCGCTCCCGGGTGGAGAACCTGCGGGGCCACCGGGCCGGCACCCAGTTCGACGTGGTGGCGGAGGTCCGCGCCGCCGGGAAAGCCGCCGCCGGGCAAAAAGAAATCCGCTGGCACGGGGTGTCGACGTACCTGGCCAAGGGTGTGTTCCTTCCCGGGATCGACAAACCCTCGGTGCCGGCTTCGCCGCCGCCGTTCTCGGCACCGGATCCCACGGCCCTCTGGCAGCTCGGCGTCGACACCGGCCGCGCCTACGCCGCCGTGTCCGGGGACTTCAATCCCATCCACCTGAGCGTCCTGACGGCCAAGGCCCTGGGGCTGCGCCGGTCCCTTGCCCACGGCATGTACCTGGCGTCCCGGGCGCTGGCCGACGTCGGCGCCGCCAAGGGTGACTCGTTCAGGTGGGACGTGGCCTTTGAGGCGCCGGTGTTCCTGCCCGCCCGGGTGGCGCTGGATATCAGCACGGTGCAGGCCGACGGCGGCGCGTGGCAGCGCTCCGATTACGTGGCGTGGAACCCGCTTTCGGGCCGCCGGCACTTCAGCGGTTCCGTGGCGTCGCTGCCCTAGCCTGCGGCGCTTCGGGATGGGCGGACCTGACCACCCGCAGCATGCGGTGGAGGCTCACAAGGATGGATTCCACAGCACTGGGGGCGTCCTGAGTGTGGACTTCGGAGCCGAGCGTGGTGGTGAGCGCGCTGATCGCCGCCTCCGCGGAGCTGAGAAGCTCGGCCCGGCGCTCCCGATCGGCGTCCTCCAGATCGCGCAGCACATCGCCGACTGCGGTCACGGCGTCCCCGAGCGGCTCCGTGCAGGCGTCAGGGATCACGAAGGGGGTTTCCTCGGCCCAGATGACATCCGAGAGGACCTGCGTCACGTCCTGGATATGGAAGGTGAGCCGCTCCAGCTCCCGCAGGTTCTGGTAGTCGAGCTCCAGGTTGCGCGGATGCAGGCGGCGGCGGGGATTGGCCTGGCGGCTGGCGTCGGCCTTCTCGACGGCGAGACGGACGGAACGGGCATGCGCCGCAAGCGCTTCGGATCGCCGGGACCAGTCTTCGTGTTCCGGCGGCCAGCTTTCCTTCAGCGCCTGGCCCATGTCCCACAGTTGCTGGGCGAGGGCCTGGCGCAGCTCCGCGATACTCAGGGCCGCCGCCCGGAAGTGCAGCGGCGGGAAGACGAGAAGGTTCACGACGATACCCACCGTGACGCCGACGCCCATCTGGAAGAGGTAGCCGAAGGAGAATGTGTCCGGGTTGTGTCCGCCGACCAGCAGGACCAGAAGCGCCGCCGTGGGGATCCAGTCCCGGCCCGAGCCGATCCGCGGAAGTCCGGCCAGGATGACGCCGAGACCCATGACCACGGCGACGGTCAGCGGCGACGGCTCGCCGAGGCTGAACAGCATGAACGCGAGCCCGACCCCAATCGCCAGGCCGACGAGCGTCTGCAGGCCCTGGCGCATGGACCCGGCAACGTTCTCATACATGGCCACGAGGGCGCCCAGCGGAGCGTAGTAGGGGTACTCGGCGGCGGAGCCGGGCATGAAGGGGGCGACCGCGAAGGCGATGCCTGCGGCCAGGCCGGCCTTGACGGCCAGATGGAGCCGGGGCCACAGCACCGCGGCGGACAGCGCGCTCGACAGTTTTCGGGCCCATCTGCGCGGTGCGGAGGGCGGAGTGCCGTCTGTCTTTTCTGGAATGGCCATCCCCGCCACCCTAGGACCGGGTCATTGCTGCGACAAATGGAAAAACCCGGATCCCCAGATAAATGTCCTCAGGCCGCGCCGTGACCCGGGGTGACCTCTTCGCCGGCCCGGACCGGTCCCGGCGGGGTGCCGATGCCGAACGGCCGCCCGCCTAGCGCCTCGCGGCCGTGTGCGGTGAGCCAGGTTCCCAACTCCGGCCCGCGGGGGACCACTCCGGTGGGATTGATGTCCTCATGGACGATGTAATAGTGCTGCTTGATCTGCACGAAGTCGACGGTGTCGCCGAACCCGGGGGTCTGGAAGAGGTCGCGTGCGTAGGCCCAAAGCACCGGCATCTCGCTGAGTTTCTGCCGGTTGCACTTAAAGTGCCCGTGGTAGACGGCGTCGAAGCGCACCAGGGTGGTGAAGAGGCGGACATCCGCCTCGGTGATGGTGTCGCCGACGAGGTACCGCTGCCCGGCAAGGCGCTCCTCGAGCCAGTCCAGGGCCGTCCACAGCCGGTCGTACGCGGCGTCGTAGGCCTCTTGGGAACCGGCGAAGCCGCACCGGTAGACGCCGTTGTTCACCTCCGTGAAGACGCGCCTGCTGACGGCGTCGATTTCCTCCCGCAGGTGCTCCGGGTACAGCTCCGGCGCGCCGGTCCGGTGGTACTGCGCCCACTCGGTGGAGAAGTCAAGCGTGATCTGAGGGAAGTTGTTGGTCACCACCTGCCCGGTGGGAACGTCCACAATCGCCGGAACGGTAATCCCGCGAGGGTAGTCCGGGAAACGGCGGAAGTAGGCGTCCTGGATGCGCTCGATCCCAAGCACCGGATCCTTGCGATCCGGGTCCAGGTCGAAGGTCCAGGACCGGGCGTCATGGGTGGGACCGGGCTGGCCAAGCGAGATGACGTTCTCGAGGCCGAGTAGCCGCCGCACGATCACCGTGCGGTTGGCCCACGGGCAGGCCCGCGCTGCGATGAGCCGGTACCGGCCAGGCTCCACGGGCCAGCCGGGTTCGCCGTCGTTGCCGGGGGCGCCGTCCCGGGTGATCCGGTCCTCAATGTAGTTCGTGTCGCGGGTGAATTCCGCCCCGCCGGTCACGTAGGCGCCTTTGGTGCTGAATCCAGGGTCGTTGGGGTGGCTGATTTTGCTCATGGTCCCAGCCTAAGGCCGGAATTGCACTGCCCGGACAGAATTGAACTCGCCCAGCAAGGCGGCAAACACCGGCGCCATGGGCTGCCAGGCAAACCACCAGGCGCCTGCCACCACGGCAGCGAAGAGGGCGATCCACACCGCTGCGGGGACCGACGTGGCCCGGGCCAGCAGGTACGCGTCCGACGTCGGGAGCCTCTCGCGGTGCCGCAGATGCACGTTGGCGAGTTTCCCCAGGTCCCTGAGGGCAGCCACCAGGAGCGCCAGGCCCAGCACGATCATGACGTGCCCGTTGAACACCGGCGGCACCAGCAGCACCAGAAGCGCCGAGGCCAGCACGGCGCCGGCCGTGATGAGGAGGCCCACACCGTTGCGAAGGAACAAGAATGATGCCAGAAGGATCAGCGTGCCCACTGACATCGCCGCCGGACCCCAGCCGTTGAAGCCGCACCAGACCATCGCGGCGCCAACGACGGCGGGCACCGGGTAACCCCAAAAGGTCGACCAGACGGCGGAGAGGCGGCTCCTGCTGTACGTGGTGGTGGTGCCCGAATGGTCCAGGCGTAGATGGATGCCGCCCAGGCGCTGGCCCGTGGTGAGGGCGGCGAAGGCGTGGCCCAGTTCGTGGGTCACGGTGGCGACCAGGCCAAAGTAGCGCCAAGTGAGGCGGGGCAGCGACACGGCGACGGCCAGCAGGATCACGACGGCGAGCTCGGTGCTGGTCACATGGGGGCTGGGGGCGTGGGTGAAACCGGCAAGGATCCGCTCCCACCACGTCTGGGCAAGGTTGGGTTCCCCGGCCAGACCGAGCGCGGTCATGCCCTGCCCGCGGCATGCTGGATGCAGTACGGGGTCCAGGGCCTGGCCTCCAGCCGGCCCTCGGGGATCACCGCACCGCACACTTCGCAGATCCCGTAGGTCCCTTGTTCCATCCGGCCGAGGGCAGCGTCGATTTGCGCCAGCCCTGCCCTGCTTTGCTCCAGGAGTGCGGACGCCTGGGAGAGTTCGAAAGCAATCGTGGAACCCTCGGGGTCGTGCTCGTCGTCGACGTTGGAGTCCCGGCGGGCGGCACTCACCGCGGTGATGTCCCCGCGGAGGGCCGGTAAGAGGGCAAGCTTCCGGTCGCGTTCCTCCTGCAGGAGGATCCGGAACCGTTCGACGTCAACCATAGGATGCAAGGCTAGCGCGGGCACTGTAGCGGCGTCTAAACGGCGTCCAAACAAGGGGCGGGCCGAAAGAGCCGGCCGCGCCCCGGCCGCGGAGGTAACGGAGGAACTGGGAGGCAAATCCCATCTCCACGGAGGGGGCGCGGGGCTCGGGGGCAGCGTCTAGAGTGGGCGGATGGCGGACCTTACGGATCAAGAGAACCCCGACCTTTCCTCGACGACCGGGGGCGCCGGGCGTCCCGGGAACACTGACACCGCTGGACCCGATATCGGCCTATTGCGCGAACTTGCCGCAGCCCATGGTGTCGGCACCAGCTACTGGGGCTGGGACGGAGCGGAGCACGCCGTGTCTGCGGATACCCTCCGCAGCGTCCTGGCGGCCTTGGGAGTACCGGCCAACGGGCCTGCAGAGCAGCAGCGCTCCCTTGCGGAGACGCGGCTGGCGCCGTGGCGGCGCCTCCTCCCGCCGGTCCTTGTCATCAGGGAGGGTGAAGAGGCCCACGTGAACGCCCACGTCCCGCACGGAACAGGCGTGAGGGTCTGGGTCGAGGCCGAAGACGGCGGGAGGTACGAGGCCGAGCAACAGGAAAACTGGGAAGAACCGGTCGACGTCGACGGTGTGCTCACGGGCCGTGCGACGTTTGCCCTCCCACCCCGGCTTGGCCTCGGCTGGCACACCCTGGTGGCTGACGCCGACGGCACCACGGCGCAATGTCCGTTGGTTGTGACGCCCGCGCGGCTGCAGACCCCGGCGCGGCTCGCCGGGCGGCGCATCTGGGGGCTGACGGCCCAGCTTTACTCCGTGCGGTCCTCCCGGTCCTGGGGGATCGGCGACTTTGCGGACCTCACCGACCTCGCCGCTGTCTCTGGCGAGCAGGGGGCGGGCTTTGTGCTGGTCAATCCGCTCCATGCCGCCGAGCCGGCACCGCCCGTGGAAGACTCCCCGTACCTGCCCGCCACCCGGCGCTTTTTCAATCCCCTGTACCTGCGGGTCGAGGAAATCACCGAGTACAGCTACCTCGACGCGGCCGGTCGCGCCGAGGTATCCCGCCTGGCCGAAGGCCTGGCGGCGGCCAACCGGGCGGGGGACCTGCTGGACCGCAACGCCAGCTACGCGGCGAAGCTCGCTGCACTGGAACTCGTCTTCGCGGTCCGCCGCGGCCCGGCCCGCAGCAGACAGTTCGCAGTCTTCTGCGCCGGGCAGGGGCAGGGACTCGAAGACTTTGCCCTGTGGTGCGCGCTCGCCGAACAGCTGCCGCCGTCGGCCGCGGAGTGGGCGGGAGCGGCGGCTAACCCGGCGACGCCGTACTGTGCCGAGCAGCGCTCAAAGCTCGCCGCCCGGATCGAATTCCACCGCTGGCTCCAGTGGCTCTGCGACGAGCAGCTTGAGGCGGCACAGCGCTCCGCACGCCATTCGGGGATGGACATCGGGGTCGTTCATGACCTCGCGGTCGGCGTGAAACCTGGCGGCGCCGACGCCTGGACCCTGGCGGACGTCCTGGCCAAGGGCGTAAGCGTCGGCGCGCCGCCGGACATGTTCAACCAGCAGGGCCAGAACTGGTCCCAGCCGCCGTGGCACCCGGGGCGGCTCGCCGAATCCGGCTACGCCGCCTACCGGGACATGCTCCGCAACGTGCTGCGGCATGCCGGGGGCATCCGGGTGGACCATATCCTCGGCCTGTTCCGGCTCTGGTGGATCCCTGAGGGCGCCGGCCCGGGCGGCGGCACGTACGTTTATTACGACCACGAGGCTTTCATCGGCATCCTGGCGCTCGAGGCTCAACGGGCCGGGGCGATCGTGATCGGCGAGGATCTGGGCGTGTTCGAGCCGTGGGTTCGGGATTATCTGGCCGAGCGGGGCATTTTCGGCACATCGATCCTCTGGTTCGAACACGACGCGGACGGCCCGATCCCGCCGGAACGCTACCGCGAGCAGTGCCTGACCAGCGTCAACACCCACGATTTGCCCCCGACGGCGGGCTACCTCGCCGGGGAGCACGTCACCTTGCGCGAATCGCTGGGCCTGCTGGGACGCCCCGTGGAGGAAGAACGGGCGGAAGCAGTGGCCGAGCAGGAGGCCGTGCTGTCCCAGGTCCGGGGGCGTGGACTGCTGGGCGGCGCCGGCGACAGGGACGTCACTGGCCGCACTGACGTCCGGGCGACGGTCGAGGCGCTCTATGCCTACACGGCGCTGGCCCCGTCCTCACTGCTGGGCGTTGCGCTGGTGGACGCGGTGGGGGAGTACCGGACCCAAAACCAGCCCGGCACGAGCACGGAGTACCCCAACTGGCGCATCCCGCTGGCCGGTCCCGGCGGCGTGGTCCTGATCGATGACCTGCCCGCCAACGAGCGGTTCCTTTCCCTCGCGGGCACCGTCCGCAGCGCCCTCCAGCCCGGGACCTGAAGCGGTTCCGGTTCCGGTTTTGGGACAGACGTCGGGACGGGAGCCTGCAACCTGAGCCGGGCCTGTGATCCCGCCGTTGCCGAGCGTTCGGAAGCCATTGGCCAAGGTGCAGCACGCCGCTAGCATGATTCGATGAACAGGATGGGCCGACGCTCTTTGGCCGCCGGTTTGGCGCTGGTGATGCTGCTGGCGGGCTGCACGCCGGGGTTGCCGTCTGGGCCCGGCAACCCTGCGCCGGCTACGGAGTCCGCACCCCCCGAATCAGCGCCTTCCGAATCAGCGCCTTCCGAGCCCGGCACGGCCCCCGCCGCCTCGGCACCGCCGTCGTCCCCGTACTTCGCCCAGCCGGCACCGCACCCGGCTCCGGTCGCGCCGGGGCAGCCGGAACAGCCCGGCAAAGGCGGAATCCGGCACGTCGTCGTCATCGTCCTGGAAAACAAGGCGGCATCGGAAATCCTCGGTGCCAGCGAAGCGGGCTACTTCAACCAGCTGGCGGCAGAATATGCACTCGCAACCAACTACCAAGCGATCATGCACCCGAGCCTGCCGAACTATCTCGCCCTGACCAGCGGAACCAACGCGGGGATTACCAGCGACTGCAATCCCAGGTCCTGCACGGCGGATGTGCGGTCCATCGCCGATGAGATCACGCAGTCCGGGCGGACATGGAAAATGTACGCCGAGACCATGCCCGGCCCCTGTGTTGCGCGGGACTACGGGGCTTACGCGGTAAAGCACAACCCATTCATGTACTACCCATCGGTTACCGGCGACAAGGCCTCGTGTGCGGACCACGTCGTGCCGTTCGACCGGCTGGAGCAGGATCTGCAGTCGGCCTCCTCCCTCCCGGATTACGCCTTCATCAGCCCCAACATGTGCCACGATACGCACAACTGTCCGATCAGCACTGGAGACGACTGGCTGTCGCGACAGGTGCCGAAGATCCTCGGGTCGCCCGCCTTCACTACGCAGAACTCGCTGCTGGTAGTCACCTGGGATGAGGGAAGCGACGACGACAACCGGGTGGCCACGATTTTTGCGGGGCCGGCCGCCCGGAAAGGCTTCACCTCCAATGCCGCGTACTCGCACTACTCATTGCTGCACACCATCGAGGAGGCATGGGGCCTGCCGCCCCTGACCGACAACGACCGCGATGCCCCGGTGATGCGCGAACTGCTCAATTAGCGGTTCCAGACAACGGCCCGGATCCTCCCGGCCGACGCACAGAAAGCGGTGCCCATAATGGTCCCGAAGCTCCGGCCAACCGCTATTTGGCCGGAGCTTCGCCACGTGGGCCGCGGGCTGCGGCGCGTGCGGCCATGGCCTGCAAGAAAGGGGCTTTGGGCACAGGCCGAGCGGGCGCGGACGTTCCTACAATGAATACTGGCGGCGCAGGCCGCGGCCGGCGGGGGCAACGGCTGCGCCGGAATCAACCGCCGTGCCCCGACTATAGGGAGAACCCCTATGACCGAACCCCGCGCCCGCATGCCGGCTATCTGGTCGGACGGACTCGGTCGTGCCAGCATCCGGTCCGTCCAGGCCCTGGCGGTGGCCGCACTCGCGTCGGCGATCATCTGGGCCGCCACCCGGGTCCCGCTCGTCATCATCCCGGTCCTGATCGCCGCCATCCTTGCCGCCGCGATCTCCCCGCTGGTCCGCTGGCTCACTAGGCACGCCTGGCCGCGTGCCCTCGCCGTCGTCGCCGCGTTTGTGGCCATCCTCGCCGTCGTTGGCGGCATCATCGCAGGCATCGTGGTCCTGGTCTACAACCAGTGGTCCGAGCTCTCGGCCCGCGCCGCTAGCGGGGTTGACCAGCTGCACACCTTCCTGAACAACGGGCCTTTTCCCGTCAGCGACAGGCAGATCACCGCCGCCGTCGATTCCGCACGGGAGTTCTTCACGTCCAGCACTTTCGGCGCAGAGGCCCTCACCGGGGCGCGCACCGTGGGGGACATCTTCGCGGGCGTGGTGCTGACAGCCGTGACCTTGTTCTTCTTCCTCAAGGACGGGCCCGAGATCCGGACCTTTCTCATCGGGTTCCTTCCTGCCGGCCACCGCGCCAAGGCACGCCTGGCCGCGGACCGCAGCACCGCCGTCCTGGGCGGGTATGTCCGCGGTACCGCCATCGTTGCCGCGATCGACGGCCTCACCGTCGGGATCGTCCTTGCCATCATGGGAGTACCGCTGGCCCTCCCGCTCGGAGTGTTTATCTTCATGGGCGGATTCATCCCGATCGTCGGTGCCACGGTCGCCGGCACCCTCGCCATCGTCGTCGCGCTGATCTCCAACGGCCTCGTCCAGGCGCTGATCGTTGTCGCCGTCGTTATCGGCGTGAACCAGCTCGAACACCATTTCCTGCAGCCCGTCCTCATGGGCAAAGTGCTCAGCATCCATGGGCTCGCCATCCTGCTCGTCCTGGCCGCCGGCACCATCGTCGCCGGCATCGTCGGCGCGCTGCTGGCCGTGCCGATCACCGCCGTGGGATGGACTGTCCTCAAGACCTGGACCGGCCGAGATCCGCTGCCAGGCCCCGAACCCCTGCCCGGCCCAGAGTTCCCTGCTGGCGAGGCCCTCGAGTAACCTGCCCGGGCCTATCCCGAAGCATGGACATGCCAGCGCAGCTGTTCGACAATCGGACTATGCCCGTAGCCGAGCAACGTGGGCTGTTCTTCGACGGCGACCTGCCGCCGCAGCGATCCCTGCGCACCGCGTGGGTGCTGGCCTTTTTCCTTGGCTTCACGGGCGCGGACCGGTTTTACCTGCGCCGGCCCGTCACCGGCATCCTCAAGACGCTGACCCTCGGGGGCGCCGGCATCTGGTGGCTGATTGACCTGTTCCGGATCACCAAAGAATACGCCGCAGACGGTGCTTCCATGCCGTTGTCCGGGACTGACTCACTTCGTCGCGGACTGCGCCTGGCCTCTGCCGTCCTGGTTGTTGCCCTCGCGGGCATTGCGATCTACGCCCTGGCAACACCCGTCACCGGAACCGTCACAGCCACCGTGACGGCCCTGAACGCTCTGCTGAACCCGGCCCCGCCCCCACCGGTAAAAGAGTGGGTCACCGTCGCGGAGGCCTCCGGCGCTAAACCTCCAAAGCCGGTCGTGACGGTCACCGGCAGGCTCCATATGGAGTACACGTTCACCGGGCCGACCGTTGTCTACCTCCAGCCGCCGAAGGGACCTGCCATCACCGTTCTTTCCCAGGTCAGGGCCCGCCCCGGGGCAATCAACGTCACCTTGCCGCCGGGAACATACAAGCTCATCATCAGCACCACGGGCACCTCCTGGAAGCTGAAAGCCGAGGAGTTCCGACTTCCCGGGTAGCGGCACTGTGGGCGATGCATGCACCGGACTGCTGGGGACCCGTGGCCCATAACTGGCGCGCACCTGCCGGGAAACATAAAAAAACCCCTGGAATCCGTTGGATTCCAGGGGTTTTCCCTTGTGCGCGGAGGGGGACTTGAACCCCCACCCCCTTTCGAGGACTAGCACCTCAAGCTAGCGCGTCTGCCATTCCGCCACCCGCGCAGGTGGTAATTCCGGGATCGTTTTCGCCTTTCAGCGTTTTGCTTTTCTCGGAAGCAGCGAGAAAGACTCTAGCACGACTTTTCCGGAAACAAATAATCGGGGCTCGCGGGGGGTGTGTGGGTAGGCTGATGCAAGCAATGAGCCACCCGCCACGAGGAGCCGCAATGAGTGATAACCGGACTGAGATCAGGGCCGAGGACGAGGTCGTCAGGATCTGCCAGGAGCTGATCCGGATCGACACGTCCAACTACGGTGACGGCTCCGGCCCCGGGGAACGCGCAGCCGCCGAGTACACCGCCGGGCTCATGGCGGAAGTCGGGCTGGACGCCGAAATCTTCGAGTCGGCCCCGGGTCGCGCCAGCGTGGTCACCCGGCTGGCGGGGGAGGACCCCTCCGCCAGCGCCCTGGTGGTCCATGGCCACCTGGACGTTGTTCCGGCCCTGCGCGAGCAGTGGTCGGTGGATCCGTTCGGCGCCGAACTCAAAGACGGCCTCATCTGGGGACGCGGCGCCGTGGACATGAAGGACATGGACGCCATGATCCTCTCCGTGTTGCGCAACTTTGCCCGCACGGGCCGCAAACCCAAACGGGACCTCATCTTCGCGTTCTTCGCCGACGAGGAAGCCGGCGGAACCTACGGCGCCCGCTACGCCGTCGACAAGCGGCCCGAGCTTTTTGAGGGTGCCACCGAGGCGATTTCCGAGGTCGGCGGCTTTTCCGCCAACATCGGCGGCCAGCGCACGTACCTGCTCCAGACGGCCGAGAAGGGCCTCTCCTGGCTCCGCCTCGTCGCCCACGGCCGGGCAGGCCACGGCTCCCAGATCAACACGGACAACGCCGTGACGCGGCTCGCCGGCGCGGTCTCCAGGATCGGCGCCTACAACTGGCCAATCGAGCTCACGCCCACCACCCGGCAATTCCTCGACGGAGTCACCGAACTCACCGGCGTCGAATTCGACCCGGATGATCCGGACAAGCTCCTCAAGGAACTCGGCACGGTGGCCCGCTTCGTCGGCGCCACACTGCAGAACACCACCAACCCCACCCTGCTCAAGGGCGGCTACAAGCACAACGTCATTCCGGAATCGGCCGAGGCCCTGGTCGACTGCCGCACCCTGCCCGGACAGGAGGAGCAGGTGCTGGAAATCGTCCGGGAGCTGGCCGGGACCGGCGTGGACATCAGCTACGTGCACAACGACGTCTCGCTCGAGGTGCCTTTCGCCGGGAACCTCGTCGACGCGATGATCGATGCCCTTCACGCCGAAGACCCCGGCGCCAAGGTCCTGCCCTACACGCTCTCCGGCGGAACCGACAACAAGTCCCTGAGCAGGCTCGGCATCACAGGCTACGGCTTCGCCCCGTTGATGCTGCCGGATGAACTCGACTTCACCGGCATGTTCCACGGCGTCGACGAGCGGGTCCCGGCAGACTCCCTCAAATTCGGCGCCCGCGTGCTGGACACCCTGCTCACCAACTACTGAGAGCGGACAAGCAGGCATGACGCCCGAGGACATCCTTCCCGAACCGCTGCTCGAACGGATCCGCGGCCGGGCCGCGGGTTATGACCGCGACAACGCTTTTTTCCACGAGGACCTCGCGGAGCTGAAGGCCGCCGGTTACCTGAAGGCCTTTGTGCCCGCGGCCGACGGCGGGGGCGGGCTGGGGCTGGCGGAGACAGCCCAGCTGCAACGCAGGCTCGCGACGGCGGCGCCGGCCACCGCCTTGGCGGTCAACATGCACCTGGTGTGGACCGGCGTCGCGCACGTGCTCGGCGCCCGGGGTGACAGCTCGCTGGATTTCGTCCTAAGGGAAACAGCGCAAGGGGAGGTTTTCGCCTTCGGCAATTCGGAGGCCGGCAACGACTCCGTGCTCTTCGATTCGCGCACCGAGGCCGTCCCTTTGCCCGGCGGCGGCTACAGCTTTACCGGCCGCAAGATCTTCACCAGCCTGTCACCGGCCTGGACGCGGCTGGGGATCTTCGGGAAGGACGCGACCGCCGCAGACGGCGAGGGAGAGCTCGTCCACGGGTTCATCACAAGGGAAACCCCCGGGTACACGATCCTGCCGGACTGGGACACGCTCGGCATGCGGGCCAGCCAGTCGAATACGACCGTCCTGGACGGCGCCGTGGTGCCGGGGGAGCGGATCTTCAGGAAACTGCCGGTGGGCCCGAACGCCGACCCCCTGATTTTCGCGATCTTCGCGTGCTTCGAGACCTTGCTCGCGGCGGTGTACACGGGCATCGGGGAGCGGGCCCTCATGCTCGGCGTGGACGCGGTGAAGCGCCGCACGTCCTTCAAGAACGGCGGCCGCAGCTACGCCCAGGACCCTGATATCCGCTGGAAGGTGGCCGAAGCGGCGATGGCGATGGATGCTATCTATCCGCAGCTGTCCAGCGTGGCGGCCGACGTCGACGACCTCGTGGACCACGGCGGCCAGTGGTTCCCCCGGCTGGTGGGCCTGAAGGTGCGGGCGACGGAAACTGCCCGTACCGTGGTGGATCTCGCCATTCGGGTATCCGGGGGCTCCAGTTACTTCCGCGGCTCCGAGCTGGAGCGGCTCTACCGGGACGTGCTGGCCGGCATGTTCCACCCCTCGGACGACGAATCCGCGCACAACACCGTGGCGAACGCCTGGCTGGGACCACTCGAAACCCCCTAGGTGAGTACGTCCCGTTCAGGCACATTTTGGTTCAGGCATGTTGGAGCGGGAGGTCTTCGGGGAAGAAATCATCGAGGGCTTGCCAGCCCGGATTGTCTGTGTCCGTGTCCGCGGCAGGGATCGGATGCGCGGCCGTGAATTGATACCAGTCTGGGAGGGGATCCGGGGGCATCTCCGGTCCTGGATCCGGGGGCAGCTCCTGTTCGGGATCGCGGCCGGGTTGGTCCGGCGGTGGCGGCAGCTCCAGCTCCGACACGGGATCTCGACTTTGTGCCTCGGCAGCCGGGATGTGTCCGGGCCGATACTCGGGCCAGGGCTCGGGCCAGTGGGGTGGTTCCCAGTCCTGGTGTTCGGCGGCGTAGTTCCGCCCGGTGGGTGAGGTCCAGCCCGGCGGGTGGTCTTTGCCGGCTGCGGTGGGTGTCCAGACGGTGCCGTGTTTGAGCCGGTGATGTTTCGGGCAGGGCTGGCCCAGGTTGGTGATCCCGGTGGTGCCGCCGTCGGCCCAGGCCAGCAGGTGGTCCGCTTCGTTGTCCAGGGAGTGGTTGCTGCAGCCGGGGAACGGGCATTTGCCGTCGCGGAGCCGGAGCCAGTGGCGCATGGCCTTGGTCAGGCGGTAGCT
Organism: Arthrobacter sp. NPDC058192; assembly: GCF_042883665.1. Classification (NCBI taxonomy): domain Bacteria; kingdom Bacillati; phylum Actinomycetota; class Actinomycetes; order Micrococcales; family Micrococcaceae; genus Arthrobacter; species Arthrobacter sp. NPDC058192. Next base: position 69,460 of record NZ_JBHVVJ010000014.1, read on the forward strand.
GGTCCGGCCGATTTCCAGCGGTGCGCCGTCGCGGGGGTCGGTCAGGACCCGGTAGAAGGAATCGGCCCCGTCGGCGATCAGGCGCCGGGCCATCGAGGGCGGAATCGGCCCGTAGCCGTCCAGGACCGCGGGTTCCTCGGTGGCTCCCAGCAGGGACAGCACCGGGACGGTCAGCAAGACCTGCGCCCGCGGGGCCGGCACACCCCCGACCACACACCCACCCAAACCCCCGCCCGTGCCGGTTCCACACGGACCGGTGCCACCCGGGCGGGTTCCGCCGCCGGGTATTCCGTCGCCGGTTCCGTGAACACTCCCGCCGTTGGTACCGGGTCCTGTGGTGTTGTTGGTGAGGAGCCAGGTGGCGGTGACGTCGGCGCGGAGCTGGCTGAGGGTCCGGGCCTCGGCCGGGCCCTGCAGGGCGCGGGCCGCGGCGGTGGCCCGGTCCCAGATTCCCGCGGCGGTGCCGGCCGGGAGGCAGGAGGAGAGCCAGGCCATGCCGTCCCGGTCCGGGGCGTATTCGACCCGGCGGTCCGCGGTACTGCGGGTGTGGCGTGTCTCGATGCTGGCCGGGTGGTGGCGTTCGCGCCAGGTGCGGGCCTTGGCCCGGAACCGGGACGGGACCAGATCCCCGGCGGCGCAGCCGCGGGCCGGGTCCGGGGCGCCGGGGTCCAGGAAGTGCGCCTCCAGGCCGGCCGTCCCGACCGCGTCCAGGCCGGTCGTCGATGAGGATCCGGGCGTGCTGCCAGGAGATCGTGCCGGCCTGCAGGGCCGCCAGGGTCCGCGGCAGCGCCGTGGTCAGTGTCCGGGCGTCGGCGAGCAGGGCCCCGGCAGCGCGTTCGCTGACCGTGAGCACACAGGCGACTTCGGCGACTACCGCCATCTCCTGGCAGGTGGCATCGTGCGGGGACGCCGCGGGCTGAGCGAGGGCCCGGGCCGCGTCGAGGTATCCGGCGGCCAGCCGGACCTTCAGCGCGGCGGTGGTGGCCTCCAGCCGGGCGACCCCGGCCAGCCCGTCCAGGCACCTTTCCGCCAGCGCCCGCAACGGATCGGCATCCCGCAGCGGGCCGGGGCCGGCGCCCGGCGCATCAGGGCGGTCAGACCCCGCGCCGGACGAACCAGGGCGGCCATCCCCGGAACCTAGGGAAGCAAACAGCGCTCCGGCGCAGCCAGCCCGCGCGGCAGCGAACGCGGCGTCGGCCGCCACGGCCTCCCTGGCTTCCGCGCTCCGGTTCTCTGCACTGCAGTGTCCCGTGCTAAATGCTGCTGCGCCTTCCATACCCACGGCATCCTACGAAGCACCGACATTTTTGGGTGGTGCCCGCCCGAAGACACCGGCACTGGTGGATGCCTCAAGAGTGGTCAGTCGTCAATCGAGGAACGGGCCACACAATCACAGACGCGCGCACAGCCCCGCGCCGAACCTGTGCCCTGGTTACGCCCATCGGGCCACCAGGCCAAGCCGGCTCTGCGTCCCAGGACGCGGCACAGCCCGCGTGGCCGGACGCCGTGTGCAATAGGACATACCCACCCGGGCCGCCCCGGAGTCCGCCCCGACCTGGCAGCCCGGGCTCTGGCCGCCTGGCCTTGCCGCAGCCTGCTCGGCACTAAGCCGGCGGCCGCCGCATCCGGCGGCCTTAAGCCCTGGCATTGAGTCCCCGGAAGTCTAGACGGTGCGCTGGACCTGGATGACTTTCCGGCGCAACCAGAAGCGGCGTCCGCCGCCCACATAGAGGCGGCTGCGTTCCAGCTCCCACTTGCCGTACTCGGAATGCTCCACGAGCCGGCGGCGGGCCTCAGGCAAGGAATCCTCAGGACCGACCGTCAGGACGAGGTACTCGTACTGCTTCACATAGTCCCGTTCCCGCCGGACCGAGCTGCTCAGAAAATGTTCTTTCATTGCTCTCCATTTTCGTCTTTTTCCGACTAACGTGAAGTCATGAGCATCGATCCGCGTGTCGCGCTTCAGTCCTTGACCTCTGCCCTGGAAGAACACCTCGCGGCCGCTTCCGCCCGCAGAAGCGACGGGGACCCCGCGGTCGAAGCGGCCTTCTTCGCCGTTGCTGATGCCTTTGAAGTCTACGACGACGCACTGTACGAAGCGTATGGGGAAGTGACGCCCCTTGAGGTGATCGACGGCGACGACGAGGACGAAGACGACGAGGACGTCGACGACGAAGAGGACCTCGAGATCCTGCAGAATTCAGAGAACTAGGGCTCGGACCGATACGGGACGACTTCGGTCCGGACTTTAGGTTCGACCTTTCCCGTCCGGATATTTGACGGCGTCGGGCCAGCCGTGTTCCCCGGAAGTGCCCAGCTTGAGGGCGTATTCTGTCGACGTTTCCCGACGGGACGCTGCCCGTATAACGGTGGGCTGCAAAACAGTTGGTGGACGGTCCATGTCCCGGGTCTGTCTGATGTCGGAGGTTGTCGTTGCCTGCACCAAGCCGCAATGCGGGGTTGCCTGCGGCCCCCGCTGACGAGGCCCCTCGGTGAACCGGGCCGTCGCTTTCGCCCCTGAGTCCGGGTCCCTGACCACAGGGAAGCCAGCCCGGGGGAACCGGCGGGGCCGGCTACCGGCGCGGCTAGCTCGGGGGATCACGAGGATGCCGTTGGCATTGTGCCTTACCTTGCTGATGTGGACGGTGGGAGCCATCACCGGCTCCTTGATTCTGGGGCCCGCGTCCGCGGCGGGGTCTGCTCTGTCCGTCGACCCCGCTCTGCTAATGCGCGGCCAGTGGTGGTCGCCCCTGACCGCCTTGCTGTTCCCCGGACCGCTCGCCTCCTACGTGCTGGCAACCGCCGTGATCCTGGGCTGCGTCGGCTTGGCGGAAGTCACCATGGGAACTCGCCGGACCGCCGTCGCGTTCGTGGGCGGGCACCTCGGTGCACTGGTCCTGTATTTTGCGGTGGTGGGGGCCGGCGCGGCCATGGGCAGCGAATGGCTGGCCGCGCTCCGCCACCCCGCCCCGCTGGGGCCCTACGCCGCGTCTCTTGCCGCTGTCATGGCGGCCAGCCCGCGGATCAGCGCTCTCTGGCGCCGGAGGATCCGGTCCATGGGCATCTCCGTGACGGTGATGCTGCTGCTGTACATCGGGCATCCGCAGAACCTTAACAGCCTGCTCGGGGTGGCGTGTGGGCTCGGCATCGGCGCCATGATGGGCGGCCGGCACGGGGGCGGTCACTTCACCCATTCCACCAGCCGGGAGATCAGGGCGCTGCTGTCAATGGTGGTGGCGGTCTTTGCCGCGGGCCCGGTGATGGCCACCCTGGCGAAGGCACCCTCCGGGCCGCTCGCGGTGCTCAGGAACCTGGTTGTCAACCCCATCCCCACGATCAACGACCTGCAGGCGAGCTGCCCAGCGGCCGTGGACCTTTCCTGCCTTCAGGTCATTCATAGTCCCGGGCTGCGCGGGCCTGGCGGCGAAGCCCTGTCGCTCGTTCCACTGGTCCTGCTACTGGTCTGCGCGGAAGGACTCCGCCGGGGAAACCGGGCTGCCCTGTGGGCGGCGATTTCCGTCCAACTGGTAATCGGTGTTCTTTCTGCCATTTACCTTCAACTCTTCGCCCAGTTCGGAACCTCCCTGCGGAGCGGGTCGCGGGTACTCTCCGTGGACTCGGGAATTGCGGAGGTTCTCCCGGTGGTTCTGGTGCCGCTGCTCATAGCGGCTGCGCTGTTTGCCGCCCGCCGGCACTTCAACGTGGACGCCGATCCAGTCCTGGGCCGCCGCTCATTGATCCTGATGGCCGCCGTCTTCGCGGTGTTCGTCACTGGTTACGTGGTGGCATGGTTCGCCGAGGACAACTACCACCACCGGGCCGGCCTGCTTGCGCTCGTGGCCACCCTTCCACGGATGTTCCTGCCGTATCCGTTTTCCTTCAGGTACTCGGTGTCGGTGTACCCGCACGGCGTGTGGTCGCCCCTCATCTTCAGTTACGGCGGCGCCGTGTTCTGGCTAATCTGCCTCATCAGCATCCTGGCTATGTTCGTGAGCCGCCAACTTCGGGAGCTCCGGGGGGACAGCGGCCTCTCCCTGGCGCGGCGGCTGGTGCGCCAAGGCGGCGGCTCGCTGTCCTGGATGGCCCTCTGGCCCAACAACCGGTATTGGTTCAACGACGCCGAGACCGTGGGCGTCGGCTATCAGATCCACTACAATGTGGCGCTGACGGTCGGCGGACCCTTCGGCGAACCCGGGGACTACGAGAGAGCCATCGAGGCGTTCACGGCCTTCTGCGCCGAGCAGTCGCTCTCCCCATGCTGGTACTCAGTCACCGATCGGCACTGGCCCCTCTTGCGGGACCTTGGATTCCGGCGCGCGAGGGTGGCCGAGGAGACCCTGCTGCCGCCGGGCAGCATCGAGTTCAAGGGCAAGGAATGGCAGGGAGTGCGCACCGCCCTCAACAAGGCCCGAAAACTGTCCGTCGAGGCACGGTGGTCCACCTACGGAGAACTCACGGGGACCCTGCGAACCCAGGTCCACGAAATCTCCGAAGAGTGGGTCTCCGAAAAGACCCTGCCGGAAATGGGATTCACACTGGGCGGCATGGAGGAACTCAAGGACGACAGCGTGCTGCTGTGCCTGGCAGTGGATTCGGCGGGAAAGGTCCACGGCGTGACCAGCTGGCTCCCGGTCTTCACGCAGGGTGCCGTCACAGGGCGCACGCTTGATTTCATGCGGCGAAGCCCGGACGGCTTCAAAGGCGTGATGGAATTCCTGATTGCCTCCGCGGTGCTCCACTTTGACGGAACGGCGGAGGAAATTTCCCTCTCCGGGTCTCCGCTGGCGCCGGTTCAGGACGGCGACGCGGCGAGCGGGCCCCCAGACGGCGCAGCGGTCGGCCGCTTCCTGGACTGGCTGGGTGCGGCCCTGGAGCCGGTCTACGGATTCCGGTCCCTGGCCGCCTTCAAACAGCGATTCCACCCGCGCCGCCGGACGCTGTACATGATGTACCACGACCCTTTGGCTCTGCCGGTCATCGGACGTGCCCTCGCCGAGGCCTACATGCCCACCATGTCCATCCGTCACACGGCCAGGCTGCTGCGCGGAGTCATTGGCTGAGCGCCGCAATCCCACTCCTGCCGCCGGGGACTATCCTTTAATTCCCTGGGGGAGGTCATGGTCTTACGCTGTTGGGGAGCTGGCCGGTTCCACAGATCGGCCGGCGTGAATCGAGGCGATGATGGGCGCGAGTGGCTACCGTCCCGAACGCAGAGCCGTGATCCGTGGTGTGCTCGCCGGGCTGGCTTGGGTCGCCGCAGAGGCTGCGCTGGGTGAGCCGGCGCCCCGTCACCCCGTTAACCCAACCAGCGGCGCCATCGATTGCACGGCCCGCGCCGGCACCGCAAGATTCGCTCCGTCACCGGCGCGGCTATCCGGTGCCGGGTTTAGCGCTGCCGGCGAGAACCGGCTGCCCGGCACCCCACGGGCGGACGTGGCATCCAACTGGCTAGTCACCCCGACGCTGGAAGGGTTCCTGGGCCAGCATGCATCGACCCCGCGGCGGCGCCACGTGGATGTCTACGTCAACTCCACTCTGCACAGCATCCGGATCAAGGCCTACCGGATCGGGCACTACAACGGGGAGGGCCAGCGTCTGGTGTGGACGTCGGGCCCCGTGCCGGTCCGGCGGCAACCGCCCTTCACCCTCCAGCGGGGAACACGGATGGTGTCCTGCCCTTGGCGCGTGACAACGTCGATCGACACGAGCGGATGGCCCGAGGGGTTGTACTATCTCGTGCTGACCGGTGGTTCGGGACGGGACCATATGATTCCCCTCGTCGTTGAGTCAGCGTCAGTCGTAGGAAAGGCAGAGTTGGTCTTTAACGACTGCACCATGCAGGCATACAACAAATGGGGAGGCTATTCGCTCTACACCGGACCACAGCGCGGACCGTCCGACCGGTCCTACAAAGTCTCCTTTGACCGGCCCTACCTGAACTTCGACGAGATCGACCGTCGTAACGCTCCGCTGATCCGGGCCGCGGAGGCCATCGCAGACACAGGACTCACCCTCGCGTACACCACCGAGGCAAGGATCAGCGGAAACCCGCGCCTCGTGAGCGGCGCTGCAGCCGTGATCTTCTCAGCCCACTCGGAATACTGGTCGCCTGCACTGCGCCGGACCGTCGAGGACGCCAGAGACACGGGCACCAACGTCGTCTTCTTCGGCGCGAACAACGTTTATTGGCGTACGCGCCTGGAGGCATCACCCACAGGGGAAGACCGTGTCATGGTCTGCTACCGGGAGGCCCGGCTGGATCCTTACGGCTTGGGCCATTCCGGTGCCGCGACCACCCGCTGGCGCCAGGGGCCCGCCCCCGAACCGGAGTCGACCCTGACGGGCTCGGTTTACGGCGACCTCGACGTCACGGGAATGTTCACCGTGACAGAACCCGATTTCTTCGCCTTCGCTGGCACCGGCGCGGCCCGGGGCGCCACCTACGCCGGCCTCACCGCCGGCGAAGTGGACCGGCTGTACCCGCCACTGCAACGGCCCGGATTTGCCCACGCAGGAAACCTTCTCGTCTTTGCCCATTCACCGGCAGCCGGGAGGCACGCGCCCCACGGCTGGTCGGATTCGACCTTCTACACCGCCGCGTCCGGCGCGGGAGTGCTGGACATGGGCACCACGGGTTGGCTCCCGGCCCAAACCGACGAAGCTGTGCCGGCCCGCTCGCGAGACTTCGCCAACCGGGTCACGCAGAATATTATCCGCGCAGCCGCGGCCGGACCCCTCGGCCGCTGTTCCACAGGGTCCACGGCGGCCGGCGACGCCAGGGGACATCGGGCCTAGTCGTTGACGCCGAGACGGGTCATGAGCCAGTCCATGTTGTTTTCCACGCCGTATTTCCACGCCGGCCATGCGTGCCCGCCGGGTGCCTCCTGGAGCTGGACGTTGATGCCGGCCGTTTTCATGCCCTGGTAGACCTGGAGTCCCTGGGGGCGGTAGAACTGATCGTCGGCGCCGACGGTAATGATTCCCGCCGTGTGCGGATATTTCCGGGTCTTGATGACATCGAGGGCGTTCTGCCTCTGGAATTCAGCGGCGTTGCCGCCGAAGTACTGCTGCAGCAGAACCTGGTGCCCCTGCCGGATGGTCGGCTGGTTTTCGCCCGAACTGTCGATAAAAGTGGGGTAGACCGCGGGGTAGTTCACGGCCAGCTGCATGGCGCACGTCCCGCCGTAGGAGAAGCCACCGATGGCCCACTGGCTGCTGGAGTGGGTGCCTGCGCCGAATGTCGATTTGACCCAGTTTGGCACATCCTGGCTCAGGTAGGTTCCGGCCCGGCCCTGCATGGTGTCCATGCAAAGGGGCGGGTAAGCCGCGCCCTTCCCGCCGGCGTCGGGCAGCACGACTACCGGCGCCAGCCCGTGGTGCGCGGCTGCATAGTCGTCCATGAACTGCCCGATCCGGCCGTTGCGGATCCAGTCCGTGGTCCCGCCCGGGACGCCGTGGATGAGCACCAGGACGGGAAGCTCGGCCCGCGGCGTGGCGAGGTAGGCCGGGGGAAGGTACACATACGCTGTGGAGGAGGCCTGGTGCGAGAGGGGCGCCGGGATGACCGCACTGACCACCGTCCCCCGGTCCGGCATCCCCTCCGGCGGAGTCCAGTTCGCCAGCGAGGTGGGAGGATCGCTCCGCTTTGTCTTGGGCAGGGCACCCGCGCGTTCCTGGCTCTTGAACTGGTCCAGGCTTTCCACTTTGACACCGGCGTCGCCGAAGACGGAGCCCAGGGTGGGGTAGTACTCGAAGTTCTGGTTGAGCAGCGACGCCGAGGCCAGGACGACGACGAGTGCGGCGGGCACCACGGCGGCGCGCGCCAGCACCCGGCGCAGGTCCAGGATCTTGGGCACGATCAGCAACAGGGCCAGGACGCCGAGGCCGGCATAGGCATAGACGCGTTTCGGCAGCGGGGAGCCCCACAGGTTCCACACCCGCTCCGAAAACAGCCACATCAGGATACTCAGGATGCCGGCGGCCACGGCCGCAGCCGGTACCGAGCGGCACAGATGCCGCCGGCGCCCCCAAACGAGCCAGGCTAGGGCCGCCGCCGCCAGGACGTAGAGAACCACAGGCACGACGCCGGTAGTGATGGCGAGGTTCTGGATGTTCACCGGCCAAGAGTAAAACCGAAAGCCGGGAATTCGCCGGGAAAAGCCCGAAAGCTACCCCGCCTCAGGCCGGGTCTGAGACGTCCTCGAGCGCCTGCGCGATTTCGGGCGGCAGCGGTGTGAGGGCCGAATCCAGGATTTCCTTGAGCTGCACCGGTGTCCGGGCGCCCACGACTGCCGTGGCCACGCCGTGCTGGGACAGGACCCAGCTCAGCGACACGTCCAGCGCCGTCCGGCCCAGGCCCTTCGCCGCCATGGCAACGGCCTCCACCACACTGGACGCCGGACCCTCAAGGTAGGGCTCCACGTAGGTGGCCAGCCGCTGCTGGGCTGCGCGGGAGTCCGCGGGGATGTGCCCGCGGTACTTGCCGCTCAGGACACCCCGTCCTATCGGCCCCCAGGCCATCAGTCCGAGCCCGGCGTCCTCAATGGCCGGAATCAGCTCAATCTCCGCGTTGCGCTGCAGGAGAGAGTATTCAGACTGGTTGGCCACCAGGGGAAAACCGGCGATGGCCGCGGCCTTGGCCGTCTGCCAGCCGTTGAAATTGGACACGCCGGCGTAGCGGGCCCGGCCCGAACGCACGGCGTAGTCGAGCGCGGACAGGGTTTCCTCCAGGGGCACGTTGTGGTCCCAGGCGTGCGCGAACCAAAGGTCCACGTAGTCGGTCCCCAACCGGGCCAGGCTCGCGTCCAGACCGGAGAGCATCCCGTTGCGGGAGGTGTCGACGCTGCGGCGACCGTCCGACGCCGTCAACCCTGCCTTTGTCGAGATCACCACCTCGGAACGGGCGACGACGTCGCCCAGCATGCCACCAAGCATGGCCTCCGCCTGCCCGTCGGCGTAGGACGCCGCGGTATCAATCAGGGTCCCGCCGCCATCGACGAAGGCCCGCAGCAGGGCGGCTGCATCCTGTTCCTCAGTTTCCCGGGCCCAGGACATCGTGCCAAGGGACAGGGCGGACACGCGCAACCCACTGTTGCCGACATAACGCTGCTGCATGTCTGCTAGCTTACGGGGATTCGGACTGCTTCATAACGTAGGGTCTATAAACGTGAACTGGATACAAGCGGCTTTCCTGGGCCTGGTACAGGGACTGACTGAGTTCCTCCCGATCTCCTCGAGCGCCCACCTGCGGATTGTCGGCGCTTTCCTCCCGGAAGCGTCGGACCCCGGCGCCGCTTTCACCGCCATCACGCAGCTGGGCACCGAAACGGCCGTGATCGTGTACTTCTGGCGCGACATCCTGCGGATCATCCGTGCCTGGGCCGGTTCGCTGACCGGCCGAACATCCCGGCAGGACCCGGATGCCCGCATGGGCTGGCTCGTGATCCTCGGCAGCATCCCGATCATCGTCCTCGGTTTGCTGTTCCAGGACCAGATCGAATCCGTGCTGCGCAGCCTCTGGGGCGTGGCGACCATGCTGATCCTGTTCGGCATGGTCCTCGCCGTCGCGGACGCCACCGGCCGGCAGGACCGCGAGCTCACGCAGCTGACCTACAAGCACGGCCTCTATTACGGACTCGCGCAGGCCCTGGCCCTGTTTCCCGGCGTGTCCCGCTCCGGCGGCACGATCAGCGCCGGCCTGCTGATGGGTTACACCCGCGAGGCGGCGGCCCGCTATTCATTCCTGCTGGCCATCCCCGCCGTCTTCGGCAGCGGCCTCTACCAGCTGTACAAAGTGCTCACCAAGGAAGGCATCACCGGCCCGTACGGCCTCCCGGAAACGGCCCTCGCCACCGTGATCGCCTTCGTGGTGGGTTACGTCATCATCGGCTGGTTCCTCAAGTACGTCTCGACCCGCGGCTACCGGCTGTTTGTCTGGTACCGGATCCTCCTGGGCCTGGCCCTGTACCTGCTCCTCGGTTTCAATGTCATCAGCGCCTAGCATTAGGCTTGGGCTGTGAAGTCCTGGATCTCCCGCCCCGTTCCCCAGCTCCCGGGCAGCATGCCTGCCCTGCGCCTCTTCGACACGGTCAAGGGCGGGATCGTCACCCTGGAGTCCTCGGGGGAGCAGTCGATGTACGTCTGCGGCATCACCCCCTACGACGCCACGCACATGGGCCACGCTGCCAGCTATGTAGCCTTCGACCTCCTTAACCGCGCCTGGCGCGACGGCGGCCAGCAGGTCTCGTACGTCCAGAACGTCACCGACGTCGACGACCCCCTCCTGGAGCGGGCGACGGCGACCGGCGTCGACTGGCGCGACCTCGCGGCGGACCAGATCGAGCTTTTCCAGACGGACATGGCGGCCCTGAACGTCCTCGCCCCCGACCACTATGTCGGCGCCGTCGAGGCGGTTCCGATGATCGTTCCGGCCATCGAGCGCCTGCTGCACACCGGCCTCGCGTACCGGGTCCCCGGCACCGGCTCAGAGCCCGACGGCGACGTCTACTACGACGTCGAGGCCGCCGGAAAGCACTCCATTAACGCCGTTGACGCCTGGACCCTGGGCTCCGTGTCCGGGCTTTCCGACGCCGAAATGCTGGAACTTTTCGCCGAACGCGGCGGCGACCCCGGCCGGGCCGGGAAGCGCCAGGCCCTGGATCCGCTGCTGTGGCGGGTGGCCCGCGACGGCGAGCCCAGCTGGGCCGGTGGCGAACTGGGGGAGGGCCGGCCGGGCTGGCACATCGAATGTACCGTGATCGCCCAGGAGTACCTGCCCAAGCCGTTCACCGTGCAGGGCGGCGGCTCCGACCTCATCTTCCCGCACCACGAAATGGGCGCCGGCCACGCGTACTCACTGGCCGGAGTGCCGCTGGCCCGCCACTTCGCACACGCCGGGATGGTGGGCCTGGACGGCGAAAAGATGAGCAAGTCCAAGGGCAACCTTGTCCTGGTGTCCCGGCTCCGCGCCGACGGGGAAGAGCCGGCCGCGATCCGCCTGGCGATCCTCGCCCACCACTACCGCACGGACTGGTCCTGGACCGCCGCCGGGTTCGCCGAAGCCAAAGACCGGCTCCGCACCTGGCGCGAGGCCCTTCCGGTGGCACCCCAGGGCTCCGCCGGCGCCCTCCTCGGGCAGCTGCGCAGCGAACTCGCAAACGATCTCAACGCGCCCGGCGCCCTGGCCGCCGTCGACACCTGGGCCAAAACGGCGCTGGCTACAACAGCAGGGGAGAGCCGGGCTGCCGGCTCAGCGGCGGACGCCGCCCTGGTGAGCGACGCCGTCGACGCCCTGCTCGGTGTGGAACTCTAGGCGAGCCCCTAGGGCTTGTCCTTGCCGCGGCGCTTGAGATAGCGCTCAAACTCGCGGGCGATCGATTCGCCGCTGGCCTCGGGGAGTTCGGCGGTGTCCTTGGCCTCCTCCAGCTGGCGCACATACGCGGCGATCTCGGGGTCCTCGGTGGCGAGCTCATCCACGCCCCGCTCCCAGGCGTCTGCCTCCTCCACCAACTCCTGGGTGTCCAGGGGAACCTGCAGCAGCTCCTCGATCCGGTGCAGGATCGCGAGCTGGGCCTTCGGTGACGGGGCCTGGGCCACGTAGTGCGGCACGGCTGCCCACAGCGAGACCGTGGGCAGCCCGGCCAGGAGTGACACCTCGCCGAGCACGCCCACTATCCCCACCGGGCCCTCATACTGCGAGGCTTCGAGGTCCATCCGCTCCCGCAGGGCGTTGTCGTCGGTGGACGTGCTTACCGGGATCGGCCGGCTGTGCGGCACGTCGGCCAGCAGCGCGCCAACCAGGATGACGTAGTCAACGCGCATGGCCTCGGCGTGGACCAGCAGTTCGGCCGTGTAGGCGCGCCACTTATAGGACGGCTCGGTGCCCTGGACGAAGATCACGTCCACGTTCGAGTCAGGCACGCTGGCCTTGAAGATCCGCGTGGACGGCCATTTGATCTTCCGCTCGCCGGACGCCGTGCGGCGGATGGTTGGCCGGGTGAACTGGAAATCGTAGTACTCGTCGGCATCAATCGACGCGACCTTTTTGCCGCCCCAGAGTTTGTTCAGGTACCTCAGGGCATCGCTGGCGGCCTCCCCGGCGTCGTTCCACCCCTCAAAGGCGGCAAGCATGACGGTAATGCGCCGGCCCTCGGGGACGGGCTGCAGCAGCCGCTCCGGCTCGGAGACGGCGCCTGGTTCGGTGGGGTCTGCCTCGAAGCTGTTCATGCCATCACCCTACGTCTAAGACGCTTCCCAGTGCAGGCAATGAAGCGCCGCAAGTACGCAAATCTCCGCCCGCTTCCTGCGGCCCGGCGGCCAAAATTCGCCGTAGGCGTAGCGCCGGCGCCCGGCCGCGGGCTTCCCCGTAGACTGGAAGGCATGCGATCCTCTGCCTCCGGGCCCCTCCTGAAAGCCGCGCTATGGGACATGGATGGCACCATCGTGGACACCGAACCGTACTGGATCGAAGCCGAACGCGCGCTCGTCGAAGCGCACGGCGGACGGTGGTCCCATGAGCAGGCCCTGCAGCTCGTGGGACAGTCCCTGGTATTTTCCGCCGGCATCCTGCAGGAGGCGGGGGTGGCGATGGAACGGCGCGACATCATCGACACCCTCACCGGCCACGTGCTCAGCCAGGTCCGGAAATCCGTTCCCTGGCGGCCCGGTGCCCGTGAACTGCTCGACGAGCTGTACAGCGCCGGCATCCGCTGCGCACTCGTCACCATGTCCGAGGCCCCGCTGGCCAGGGAAATCGTGGCGAGCCTGCCCAAGCCCTACTTCGAGTTCCTGGTTACAGGGGATACAGTCTCGCAGGGCAAGCCGCACCCGGAGGCCTACCTCAGAGCGGTTGAACTCCTGCAACAACAGGACCCCGAACTCGGCCACCGCCACTGCGTGGCCCTGGAGGATTCCGCGCCGGGCGTCGCCGCCGCGGTCGCCTCCGGCGTTGTCACCGTCGCCATCCCGCACATCCTGCCCCTCCCGGATGACCCGCGCCGGACCACCTGGGACACCCTCGAGGGCCGCGCGGTGGCGGACCTGGAAGAACTGGTGGCCCTGCGGCACGAATTCCCGGACGCCACCTTCGGGGCCGCCGCAGACGCGACGGCCCGTTCAAAAGCGGGCCACATCCGTGGCTGACACCGACGGCCGGGCCCGGCCCGGCAGGAACACAGCCACCCGCAGGGAAGGGATCCCGCTGGGCCGCATTGCCGGCATCCCGGTCTTCCTCGCCTACTCCTGGTTCATCATCGCGGCATTCACTGTGATCGCCTACGGGCCCGTCCTGCAGACCAACAATCCCCGCCTGGGCCTCACCGCGTTCTTCGTCGCCTTCGCCTACGCGCTGCTGCTGCTGATTTCAGTGCTGGCGCACGAACTCGCCCACGCCCTGACCGCGAAGCTGTTCCACTGGCCCACGGAGAAAATTGTCCTCAACCTTTGGGGCGGCCACACCCAGTTCCAAAGCTTCACCGCCTCACCGGGCCGCTCGGTCCTGGTGGCGATGGCGGGCCCGGCGGCGAACTTCGTTCTCGCCGGCGCCGGCTGGCTCCTGGTCTCGTATGGGGAGCTCAGGGGCGTGGGCGACATCCTCGCCAACATCTTCGTCTGGGCCAACCTGCTGATCGGCATCTTCAACGTGCTTCCCGGGCTCCCGCTGGACGGCGGCCGGCTGGTCGAATCCGCCGTCTGGAAGGCCACCGGAAACCAAGAAAAGGGCACCATCGCCGCCGGCTGGGCCGGGCGGATCATCGTGGTCGCCCTTGCGCTGTGGTTCATTGTCCTGCCATTCATCAGGGGCGCGCGGCCTGACATTGCCTTCACGCTCGTCACCGCCCTGGTGGGCAGCTTCCTGTGGATGGGCGCCTCGGCGTCGATCCAGCAGGCCCGCCTGCGGCGCCGGCTGCACCTCGTCGACGCCGCGGCCCTCGCCGAGCCGGCCGTCGGGCTGCCGTCAACCGCCATGGTCGCGGAGATCCTGGACCGGGCGCCGGCAGGCAAGCCCGCCGTGGTGCTGTGCGACCGGGACGGGCGGCCCGTCGCCGTCGTCGACGCCGGCGCGGCAGCCACCGTGCCGGCCTCACTGGTCTCCTCGACCCCCGTCTCGGCGGTCTCCTACGCCCTGGGTGCCGGCGCGTACGTTCCCGAATGGTCCAAGGGCCAGGAGCTCGTCCAGTACCTGGCCCAGCTTGAAGGCCAGGAGTACGCCGTCGTGGACCATGAAGGCGCCGTGACCGGGCTGCTGCGCCAGTCCGCAGTCCTCGGCGCCATGACGGGCAAGTACCCGTCGGAACGCCAGAACCAGGGCCAGAACCGGTAGAGTTACTGGTCGGCCGTGAAATTTCCGGCCCCCACGCGCAAGAACCGGTGCCCGCCGGCACGTCCCCGGCGACACAGCTTTCCACACGGCTTTACAGGAGCGAGGAACATCTTCATGAGCAGCGACACTGCCGCCAACACCACCACCGCCACCACCGGCGCGACCGGTGCGGGGCGCCGCCGCGGACCTTTTCGCGAGGGTGAGAGGGTCCAGCTCACGGACGAGCGCGGCCGCATGAACACGATCACCCTCGAGGTGGGCGGGGCCTTCCACACCCACCGGGGCTTCCTGAACCACGACGAGATCATCGGCAAGCCGGACGGTTCCGTCGTCGTGAACAACGTGGGACAGCAGTACCAGACCCTCCGCCCGCTGCTCTCGGACTTCGTGCTCTCGATGCCCCGCGGCGCGGCCGTGGTGTACCCCAAGGACGCCGGGCAGATCGTCACCATGGCAGACATCTTCCCCGGCGCACGCGTCGTTGAGGCAGGCGTTGGCTCGGGCGCCCTGTCGATCTCCCTGCTTCGCGCGGTGGGGGACCACGGCTACCTGCATTCCTTCGAACGCCGCCAGGAGTTCGCGGACATCGCCCGCGGCAACGTCGAGACCATTTTCGGCGGCCCGCACCCGGCCTGGAAGATTTCCCTCGGAGACTTCCAGGAACAAGTGGTGCGCACCGAAGAGCCGGGCTCCGTGGACCGGGTGGTCCTGGACATGCTCGCCCCCTGGGAATGCCTCGACGCCGTGGCCACCGTCCTGGCCCCCGGCGGCGTCTGGATCAATTATGTCGCGACTGTGACGCAGCTTTCGCGGACAGCCGAAGCCATTCGCGCGGACGGCCGTTTCACCGAACCCGACGCGTGGGAATCCATGGTCCGCGGCTGGCACCTCGAGGGCCTCGCCGTGCGCCCGGACCACCGCATGGTGGCCCACACTGGTTTCCTGCTCGTGACCCGTCGGCTCGCGGACGGCGTCACCGGAATCTCCGTGAAGCGCCGTCCGTCCAAAACCGACTTCAACGAAGAGGACGTCAATGCCTGGACGCCGGGCGCCGTCGGCGAACGGGCGGTCTCGGACAAGAAACTGCGCCGCGCCGCCCGTGACGCGATCGCTGGAACAAACGTTGTGGACGCACCGGACATAACGAACTAGGCAGTATATTGCGGATGCCTCCAGCGGCACCTGCCTTGTTGGGGCTAAGGTCTTAACAAAGAGCAGGAAGGGGCTGATGCACGATGGAGACTCCGAACACTGACCCGGGCCGCACGCCGGCCGAGGACTCAGCCGAAGCTGCCGCACGCACCGCCGCAGCCGGCGACGGCGACCGCTACGCCGCCGCCGAACTTTCCGTCGCAGAGCGGCAGGTCAACATTCTCCGGGACAAGCTCCGGCACATTGACCGCCAGCTCGCTGCCGCGACGCAGAACAATTCCAAGCTGGTCAGCATGCTGGAAACGGCCAAGGCAGAGATCATGCGGCTCAAGAATGCCCTCGACCAAGAGGGCCAGCCGCCGTACAGCTTCGGCACGGTCCTGCAGCTCAACCCCAAGCGGCAGCCGACGGCGGGGAACAGCGGCCAAGCGGCCACCGAAGAGTCGGTGGACATCTTCAACGCCGGCCGCAAGATGCGCGTGGGCATCAGCCCGCTGGTCAACATCAACCAGCTGGCGGTCGGGCAGGAAGTCCTGCTGAATGAAGCCCTGATGGTCGTTGCCGGACTCGGCTACGAGCGGGCCGGAGACCTCGTCACGCTCAAGGAAATGCTGGGGCCGGACCGCGCCCTGGTGGTGGGACGCGCCGACGAGGAACGGGTCATCCGGCTGTCCGGGGCCCTGCTCGCCCAGCGGCTCCGGGTGGGGGACGCGCTTTCGATCGACTCACGCACCGGCTACGCCCTGGAGAAAATACCGCGCTCCGAGGTGGAAAACCTCGTGCTGGAAGAGGTCCCGGACATCACCTACCAGGACATCGGCGGCCTGGGCCCGCAGATCGAGCAGATCCGCGACGCCGTCGAGCTGCCGTTCCTGCACCCTGACCTGTACCGCGAGCACGGGCTGAAGGCGCCCAAGGGCATCCTGCTGTACGGCCCGCCCGGCTGCGGCAAGACCCTGATCGCCAAAGCCGTGGCCAACTCGCTGGCCGCCCGCGCCGCCGAGCGCGCCGGCAAGACGGACATGAAGAGCTACTTCCTGAACATCAAGGGACCCGAGCTGCTCGACAAGTACGTCGGTGAGACCGAGCGGCACATCCGGCTGATCTTCGCGCGCGCCCGCGAGAAGGCCTCCGAAGGCAGCCCGGTCGTGGTCTTCTTCGACGAAATGGATTCGCTGTTCCGCACCCGCGGCACCGGCATTTCCTCCGACGTCGAGACGACCATCGTTCCGCAGCTCCTCAGCGAGATTGACGGCGTCGAGCGGCTGGACAATGTCATTGTCATCGGCGCCTCCAACCGCGAGGACATGATCGATCCCGCGATCCTGCGCCCCGGCCGGCTCGACGTCAAAGTCAAGATCCAGCGCCCCGACGCCGAGGCCGCGGCCGACATCTTCGCCAAGTACATCACCACGGACCTGCCCTTCCACGAGTCCGACCTCGCCGAGCACAACGGCGACGTCCAGGGCACCGTGGACGCCATGGTCCAGCGGACCGTCGAGGCGATGTACTCCACCGAAAAGTCCAACGAATATCTCGAGGTGACCTACGCCAACGGCGACACGGAGATGCTCTACTTCAAAGACTTCAACTCCGGCGCCGTGGTCCAGAACGTCGTGGACCGCGCCAAGAAGTATGCCATCAAGGACCTTCTGACGATCGGCCAGAAGGGCCTGCGGATCGACCACCTACTCCGGGCGGTCGTGGACGAATTCCGTGAACACGAGGACATGCCCAACACCACGAACCCGGACGACTGGGCACGGATCTCCGGCAAGAAAGGTGAACGCATCACGTACATCCGCACCATTGTCCAGGGCAAGGCCGGCCAGGAACCCGGGAAGTCCATCGAGACGATGCCCAGCACGGGCCAGTACCTGTGACGGCGCCTGTCCCGGGCCGGCCGGCGGACACGGCCGGCGGTCTCCCTGTGGGCGGTGCCATGAGGGTGATGGGCTCGGAGACCGAATACGGCATCCATGCCCCCTCCGCCCCGGGCGCCAACGCCACCATGATGTCTGCCCGGGTCATCCAGGCCTATGCCCAGGTGACCCGGCAGCGCGCCGCCGGCGGCGCCGAAACCCGCTGGGACTACACCGACGAGGAGCCCCTGCATGACGCCCGGGGCTGGACGCTTGAGCGCAGCAGCGCGGACCCGGAACAGCTCACCGACCAGCCTCCCGTGCTGGACGCCGAGGCGATAGCGCTTGCGTACGGGCGGCAGGAGCTGGAGGCGGACGGCGAGGACGAGTCCGGCTCGCTGCTGATGAACATGGTGCTGGGCAACGGCGCCCGGCTGTACGTCGACCACGCCCATCCGGAGTATTCGAGCCCGGAGGTGACCAACCCGCGGGCGGCCGTGACCTGGGATGCCGCCGGTGATCTGGTGGCCCTCGCCGCCGTCCGCCGTCTCGCAGCAGATGCCGAACTGCCGCCGGTCAACCTGTACAAGAACAACACGGACAACAAGTCGGTCTCTTACGGCTCGCACGAGAACTACCTGATGCCCCGCGCGGTGCCCTTTGGCGAGATCGTCCGGGGGCTCACGCCGTTCTTCGTGACCCGGCAGATCATCTGCGGCGCCGGACGCGTGGGCCTTGGGCAGGACAGCAGCCGGCCGGGCTACCAGATCAGCCAGCGGGCCGACTTCTTTGAAACCGAGGTGGGCCTGGAAACCACCATCCGCCGGCCCATCATCAACACCCGGGACGAACCCCACGCCACCGCGGACAAATACCGCCGGCTCCACGTCATCATCGGCGACGCCAACCTCAGCCAGGCGTCCAACTTCCTCAAATTCGGCACCACCGCCATGGTCCTGAGCCTGATCGAAGCCGGCCTCGCGCCGCGCATCGAAGTCCACGAGCCCGTCGCCGCGCTGCAGGCCGTCAGCCACGACACCTCGCTTTCGGCAATGCTCCGCCTGGGCGACGGCCGCCGGATTACGGCCCTGGACCTGCAGTGGATCTACTTCGAAGCCGCTTCAAAGCACGCGCAGGACACCGGTGTCGCGGACGCTGTGGACGGTGACGGGCACACCCACGAGGTGCTGGCACGGTGGTCCAGCACTTTGACTGAGCTCGGCAGCGACCGGGCGGCCGCCGCCTCCTCGGTGGAATGGCTCGCCAAGTTGTCCCTCCTGGAGGGCTACCGCCAGCGTGACGGGCTCGAGTGGGACAGCGCGCGGCTGGGCCTCGTGGACCTGCAATGGGCCGACATCCGGCCGGAAAAAGGGCTTTACTACCGGCTGCTGGCGCGCCAGAGGATGCAGCGCGTGGTCGACGACGCCGACATCAGCCGTGCGGTGACCGAACCGCCGTCGGACACTCGCGCATACTTCCGGGGACGCTGTGTCAGCCGCTTCGGGTCAGACCTGGCGGGCGCGAGCTGGGACTCGGTGATCTTCGATCTTCCCGGCCGCGGCAGGCTCCAGCGTGTCCCCACCCGGGAGCCGTTGCGCGGAACGGAGGCCCTCACAGGCGGCCTTTTTGCCCGGCACCGGGACGCAGGATCGTTCCTGGCCGAACTCCTCGGACTCAGCCCGGGTTCCTAGGAACAAAGGCCCCCGCAGCCGCCTCTGGCGTGGCACTATTGCTACAGGATGTCCCTTATGAGAACCGGGGACGGACAAGAAGGAGAGAACAATGGCAGGCCAGGAGCAGCATCAGCCGCAGTCGCGGGACACCGAGGTTGACGAGGACATCCCCGCCGCCCCGCCGGCCCCGGCGGACGCCCAGGCCTCGGCGGCAACACAGGGCGTCGACGATCTTCTCGACGAGATCGACGGCGTGCTGGAGTCCAATGCCGAGGAGTTCGTCCGCGCATTCGTCCAAAAGGGCGGCCAGTAGGAGCGCCGCCGGCCGCCGGACGGAGGCGGCACCAGGGACTACTGGCCGGAAGAGTCGTTGATCCACTTTCGTTGAGGGAGCGTCATTGCAGGAAACAACAGCCAACCGTGTAGCGGCCAATGCGACGTCCTCATTCACCGAGCACCTGCGGCGCGAACGGCCTGACTTAATGCCTTACGGCCAGGCGCCTTTCCACCAGCTGCCCGGGGCCGGGCAGGCCGCCCAGCCCGCAGCGCCCCTCCAGGCCCCGCACGGAACCACCATCGTGGCGATGAGCTACGCCGGGGGAGTACTGATGGCCGGTGACCGCCGCGCCACGATGGGCAACGTGATCGCGAGCCGGCACATCGAGAAAGTCTTCCCTGCGGACCAGTACTCGGTGCTGGGCATCGCCGGGACCGCCGGAATCGCCCTCGACATCACCCGGCTGTTCCAGGTCGAACTGGAGCACTACGAGAAGATCGAGGGCACGCTCCTGAGCCTGGACGGCAAGGCAAACCGGCTCGGCGCCATGGTCCGCGGCAACCTGCCCATGGCCATGCAAGGCCTCGCCGTCGTCCCCCTGTTCGCCGGGTTCGACCGGCCCGCCGGCTTCGGCAGGCTCTTCTCCTACGACGTCACAGGCGGCCGCTACGAGGAGCAGGAACACCACGCTGTGGGCTCCGGATCGATGTTCGCCCGCGGCGCGCTGAAGAAGCTCTGGCGGCCCGGCCTCTCCGAGCAGGAGGCCGTGGCGGTCGCCGTCGAGGCACTGTACGACGCCGCCGACGACGACTCCGCCACGGGCGGCCCGGATCCGATCCGCCAACTATGGCCGGTGATCTACGTGGTGAACCGGTCCGGTGCCGTCCGCGTGCCAGAAGGCGAGCTCGCCGCCGTGGCAGGCCGCGTCGTCGAAGCCCGGGCCGTCGCCCAGCGGGAGGCCTGAGATGACCCAGCAGTTTTATGTGTCCCCCGAACAACTGATGAAGGACCGTGCGGACTTCGCACGGAAAGGCATCGCCCGTGGCCGCTCGGTGGTGGTGGTCAGCTGCCGGGAGGGGATTGCCCTCGTGGCGGAGAACCCGTCCCCGTCGCTGCACAAGATCGGCGAGATTTACGACAAAATCGCCTTTGCCGCCGTCGGAAAGTACAACGAGTTTGAGAGCCTGCGGCAAGCGGGGGTGCGGTATGCCGACGTCCGCGGCTACTCCTACGACCGCGAGGACGTCACGGCCCGCGGCCTGGCAAGTGTTTACGCCCAGAGCCTCGGCGCGGTGTTCACGGCCGAGCAGAAACCCTTCGAAGTGGAACTCGCGGTGGCTGAAGTCGGCCGGACCCAGGAGGCGGACCACCTCTACCGGCTGACCTTTGACGGGTCCATTGCCGATGAACACGGCTTCATCGTCATGGGCGGCCAGGCGGACAGGGTGTCCGAGGCGGTCGCAGCCGGCTGGGAGGGCGAACTCGATTTCGCCGGAGCCATCCGGCTGGCACTGACCGGACTCGTGGCCGACAAAGAAGCAACCACCCTGCCGGCGTCCGCACTGGAAGTCGCCGTCCTGGACCGCGGTTCGGAGAGCAGCCGCGGGACGCGCCGGGCCTTCCGGCGGCTCGAGGACGCGGACATCGTGGCATTGCTGGCTGAGGAGAAGTGAGATGGACAAGCGCATTTTCGGCATCGAAACCGAATTCGGAATTTCCTATTCAAGTCCGGAGTCCCGGCCGTTGGCGCCTGAGGAAGTGGCCCGCTACCTCTTCCGCAAGGTGGTCAGCTGGGGACGGTCTTCCAACGTTTTCCTGACCAACGGCTCGCGGCTATACCTGGACGTCGGGTCCCACCCCGAGTACGCCACGGCCGAGTGCGACGACCTTGCCCAGCTGATCGCCCATGACCGCGCCGGGGAACTGATCCTCTGCGATCTCGTGGACGAAGCCCAGGAACGGCTGGCGGCCGAGGGTTTCAACGGGACGGTGTACCTGTTCAAGAACAACACCGACTCGGCCGGGAACTCCTACGGCAGCCACGAAAACTACCTCATCCCGCGCCGCGGAGAATTTTCCCGGCTCGCAGAGATCCTGATCCCGTTCCTCGTAACCCGCCAGCTGATCGCCGGGGCGGGCAAGATCCTCAAGACCCCGCACGGGGCAACCTTCGCCTTCTCCCAGCGGGCCGACCACATCTGGGAGGGCGTCTCGTCGGCTACCACCCGCTCCCGACCCATCATCAACACCCGGGATGAGCCACACGCGGACGCCGAGTTCTACCGGCGGCTGCACGTGATCGTGGGCGACTCCAACATGTCCGAAACCACGGCGCTGCTCAAGATCGGCACGGTGGACCTGATCCTGCGGATGATCGAGGCGGGGGTGATCATGCGCGACATGCGGATGGAAAACCCGATCCGCAGCATCCGGGAGATCTCGCACGATCTCAGCGGCCGGGCCCTGGTGCGGTTGGCGAACGGCCGGCAGCTCACGGCGCTGGAGATCCAGCGTGAGTACCTGAGCAAGGTGACGGCTTTCGTGGCCGAGCAAGGTGCGCACAACGCGCACGTGCCGCTGATCCTGGACCTGTGGGAGCGCACTCTGGACGCCATCGAAAGCGGCGACACCAGCACGATCGATACCGAAGTGGACTGGGCCATCAAGAAGAAGCTCATGGACAACTACCGGAACCGGCACGGCCTCGGGCTTGACGCGCCCCGCATCGCGCAGCTGGACCTGACGTACCACGACATTTCCCGCGGCCGCGGCCTCTTCTACCTCCTCCAGGCCCGAGGTGCCGTCCGGCGGGTTGTCGATGACACTGCGGTGAAGGACGCCGTGGACGCCCCGCCTCAGACCACCCGGGCTAAGCTGCGTGGCGACTTCGTCCGCCGCGCCCAGGAACTCGGCCGTGACTACACCGTGGACTGGGTCCACCTGAAGCTGAACGACCGCGCCCACCAGACCATTTTGTGCAAGGATCCGTTCCGCAGCGTGGATGAGCGCGTGGATGCGCTGCTGGACTCGATGGGCTGACACCCAGCTTCGCACGCTACCCTGAGATAGGACCGCCGTGCGGCCCCCGCTTTCTTTGCCACGGGCAACCGACGGCACTGAGTCCCATCCTCGACGAAAGTTTCCAATTTGCGCCGACTACTAGCCATTGTTCTGCCCGGACTGCTGCTGCTGACCGCCTGCGGCGGCGGCGAAGCGCCCCCGGCCCCGGAACCCACCAGCCAGTCCGCGGGTGAGACCGCGAAGCTGGACTCGGTCAAACTGACGGAGAAAGGTGACAAGAAAGCCCCGGCCGTCGAGTTCACCAAGCCGCTCGACGTCAAGGAACCCACCATCAAGGTGGTCACCGAGGGCGGCGGCGACCGGGTCAAGGCCAACCAGATCGCCAACATCTCGATCGTGGCTTTCAAGGGCACTGACGGGTCCACCCTCGAAGACACGTTCCCGAACGATCCCGAGCCGCTGGAGCTGAACGACGAGCTCAAGACCAGTAGCCCAGTGATCTACAACGCCTTCGTCGGCGCCAAGATTGGCTCCCACATTGCCCTGGCCGTTCCCGGCAAGGCCGCAGCCGAGGGCGCCGAAGCCCAGCCGACCCAGCTCCTGATCGTCAAGGTGCTCTCGGCCAAGGACGCCCCGCCGGTCCTGGAGAAGCCGGAAGGCGACGCCGTCAGCCCGCCCGCAGGTCTGCCGACCGTCACGGAAAACGACAAGGGCGTGCCGCAGATCTCGGTCACAGGCGTCGCCGCGCCGAAGGCGCTGGTCTCCCAGGACCTCATCAAAGGCAAGGGCCAGGCCCTCAAAGAGACCGACACGATCACCGTGAACTATGTCGGCGTGGCCCTCGCCACCGGCAAGGTGTTTGATTCCAGCTTCGAGAGTGGCAAAAAGGCCACCTTCCCCCTCACCGGCGTCATAAAGGGCTGGACCCAGGGCCTGAACGGCAAGACGGTCGGATCCCGCGTCCTCTTGGTGGTCCCCAAGAACCTGGCCTACGGCGATCAGGGCCAGGGTGACGCGAAGGGCGACCTCGTCTTCGTCGTCGACATCCTCGGCGTCAAATAATCCACCGCAATCACCGCACAACACCCCAAAGGAGCAACCATGTCATTTGGAGAGCGCAAGCTTGACCGCGAAAAGCCGGAGATCGACTTCCCCGAAGGCGACGTTCCCACCGAACTGGTCATCACCGACCTGATCGAAGGCGACGGGCCCGAGGCCAAGGCCGGCGACACCGTTTCCACCCACTACGTGGGCGTCGCCTGGTCCACCGGTGAAGAGTTCGACGCCTCCTGGGGCCGCGGCGCACCGCTGGACTTCCGGGTCGGCGTCGGCCAGGTCATCCAGGGCTGGGACCAGGGCCTGCTGGGCATGAAGGTCGGCGGCCGCCGCCGCCTCGAGATCCCCTCCGAGCTCGCCTACGGTTCCCGTGGCGCCGGCGGCGCGATTGGCCCGAACGAGGCCCTGATCTTCGTCGTGGACCTCGTCGCCGTCCGCTAGTCCCCACCGGCTCGCCCACCCGGCGGGCGTGGGCCCACCACCCGGCACGCCGCTGCGGCAGCGCAAGCGCGGTAACAATCGGAAACCTTCTTCCGGCTGTTACCGCGCTTTCGGCTTTTTCGGGGATCTGCTTTAGTACCCTTGCGTGGTGTCCGCCTCACGTACAGAACGCCTCCTGAACCTGCTCATCGCCTTGCTCAACACCAAGTACGGCCTGCGCCGCAGCGAGCTGCGCGAAAAGGTCTACCACGACACCACGAGCAGCGACGTCGCCTTCGGCCGCATGTTTGAGCGCGACAAGGGCGAGTTGCGCCAGTTCGGCTTCGACGTCGAGACCGTGACGGACCGGGGATGGGGCTCCGACGACCCGGCCACCACCCGCTACCGGATCGGCAAGGAATCGAACCGGCTTCCCGATGTCAGCCTCACTCCCGAGGAGTGCACGGTCCTCATCCTCGCGGCCCAGCTTTGGGAACACGCCGCCCTCGGATCCGCCGCCGTGGAGGCGGTCCGCAAGCTGCAGGCAGCCGGCGGTCTGACCGACGCCGAACTCCCCACCGGGGTCCAGCCACGGATCCGCCCTGCCGGTCAGGCCTTCGAAGACCTGGTGGCCGCCATGCACGCCCAGCACCCGGTCAGCTTCCGCTACCTCGCCGGAAGCACCGGCAGGGAGGAGGATCGGTTGGTGGAGCCGTGGGGCCTGGGCAGCCGCTTCGGCCAGTGGTACCTCGTGGGCAACGACCGGGCACGGGGGGACAAACGCTTCTTCCGGCTCTCCCGGCTGACCTCCGCTGTGACCGTGCTGGACAAGGAGGGCTTCACGCCACCGGCGGGATTCAACGTCCGCGCCGAACTCGCGGGCCTGCCGGAGTTGCCCGTACAAACCGCCGTCGTCGACGTGGACCGCGGGAGGCTGCTGGGGCTGCGCAAACGCGCCGTGCCGGCTCCTGACGCCGCACAGCAGCCCGGCGGGACACGGCAACCCGAAATGCGGGGCCCCGGGGCCGGCAGGGACCGCCTCGCGGTGCCTTTCCGCGACGCCGAGACGCTGGGGGAGGAGCTCGCCTCCTACGGCCCGCGCGTCGCCGTGGTGTCGCCGCCCGAGCTTGCCTCCGTCGTCCGCCGCCGCCTCACAGCGGCCGCCGCGTTCGCGGCCGCGCCGGTTCCCGACGTCGCCTTCCCGGACGCCGGACGCGCCGGCCGGACCCGCAAGGGCACGTCCGAGGACCAGCTGAAGCGGATGCTGCAACTCGTGCCCTTCCTGGTGCACAACCAGGGACTGCACATCAGCGAGGTCGCGACCAGGTTCGGCATCACCCGCAAAGCCCTCGAGGACGACCTGCGGATCCTGATCTGCTCAGGGCTGCCGGAAGGCTACCCGGACGATCTGCTGGACATCCAATGGGACGACGACCATGTCTTCATCACCCAGGCCTTGGACCTGACCCGTCCCGTCCGTTTCACTGTGGACGAGGCCTGCGCGCTGCTGACAGGTTTGGAGACCCTGAACGGCCTGCCCGAACTCGCCAAGGGCGGCGCGCTCGAATCGGTGACGCTCAAGCTGATGGCCGCGGCCGGGGAAGCGGGCCTCAAGGCGGCCGCGCTCTCCGGCCCCGAGGTGGCGCCGGACAACGCCGCCACGCTGGAAACCGCCCGCACCGCCATCCGTTCGGGCGCGCAGTTGCGCATGCTGTACTTCTCTCCGCAGCGCGACGCCGTGTCCGAACGCGACGTGGACCCGTTGCGGCTCTATTCCCTCGACAACACCTGGTACCTCGAGGCGTACTGCCACTCGGCCGTGGGACTGCGGAACTTCCGCCTGGACCGGATCGAGGCCCTCGCTCCCAACGGGCGCCCCTCGGCCGGGACGGCGAAGCCGGCGGAAAGCTTCCCGGTGAAGCTCTTCACACCGAACGACGACGACACGCTGGTGGTGGTGGAACTGGCGCCGCGCGGCACCGGCCTGGCTGATGACTACTATGCCGAACGGACCGCGCCGCTGCCCGGCGGCGGCATGCTGGCCGAAATCCGGTTCGGCAGCACGGACTGGCTGCCGATGCTCGTAGCCCAGCACGGCGGCATGGTGCGGATCCTGCAGCCTGCCCCGCTCGCGGACGCGTCCCGCGCATGGATCGCGGCCGGTCTGACGCAATACGGAGACTCGACGGCGGGGCCGATAGACTGAACAGCATGCCTTGGTGGTCTTGGATTCTGATTTGGATAGCGCTCGTCGCGGTTTCGCTGTTGTTCTACGGCGTGCTCGGCGTGCGCTTATTCCGGCAATTTACGACCACGCTGAGTGAGCTGAGCGAGGCCGCGGACAGGTTTTCGCATCTGCCTGCACCGGCGGGGCCCGACGCCATGTCCGCAACCGGCGACGCCGGCGGCGCTGGCGCTCCGGGGGGTACGGCTCTTAGGCCGGCCCCCGGCGACGCCGTTTTTGCCTCGCCCGCCCGCATGCGTCATGATTACCACGCATCCAAGTTCTCCCGGCAGGAAGCCCGCCGGCTGCGCCGCATGC
Source organism: Arthrobacter sp. NPDC058192 (assembly GCF_042883665.1). Taxonomy (NCBI): domain Bacteria; kingdom Bacillati; phylum Actinomycetota; class Actinomycetes; order Micrococcales; family Micrococcaceae; genus Arthrobacter; species Arthrobacter sp. NPDC058192. Next base: position 95,783 of record NZ_JBHVVJ010000014.1, read on the forward strand.
AGCGCAAGAAGGACCGCGGTCAGCCCCAGGCTCTGCGGGACATCGAAGTGGGTTAGACATAGGATGAAATTAAACGAAAGGACCTACCTGTCATGAGGCTTGAAGGTTGGCATCTCATCATCATCATCGTTCTGGCATTGGTGCTGTTCGCTGCACCGAAGCTTCCGGGTATGGCCCGCAGCCTCGGCCAGTCAATGCGCATTTTCAAGTCGGAGGTCCGGGAAATGAAGAAGGACGGAGGCTCCGACGCCAAGGAAAGCACGGAGCCGGTCGAGGGCAGGGTCGTCAACCACCCGCAGGCCACCCCGCCGGAAAGCCGCACCGGCGACGGAACCGACGTTCCGCCGTCGACCCGCGCCTAAGGCCGCATGGCAGTAACCATGAGCCGTCGATCGAACCCCGAGGGGAGGATGGCGCTCCTTGACCACCTGAAGGAGCTGCGCAACCGGCTCTTCAAGGCAGCAATCGCCGTCGTCCTCGGCACCGTGGTGGGCTTCGTTGTCTACGAGCCGCTGCTGGCGGCGCTGATCAAGCCGATCCGCGACCTGAACCAACACCAGGGCCGGCAGGCCACGCTCAATTTTGACGGCGTCGCGAGTTCCTTCGACCTCATGATCCAGGTGTCCGTGTTCCTGGGCCTGATCATCGCCAGCCCCGTCTGGCTCTACCAGCTGTGGGCCTTCATCGTTCCCGGACTGCACAAGAAGGAACGGCGCCTAGCCCTGTCCTTCGTGGCCGCGGCCGTGCCGCTGTTCATCGGCGGCGTCCTGCTGGCCTGGTTCGTACTGCCGAACGCGGTGCGCGTCCTGACCGATTTCACCCCGTCGGGCGGCTCCAACTTCATCAGCGCCCAGGTCTACTTGTCCTTTGTCCTGCGGCTGCTGCTGGCCTTCGGCATCGCGTTCCTCCTCCCGGTGGTCCTGGTCGGGCTGAACATGGCCGGCCTGATCAAAGGCCAGCAGCTCTTCAAGAGCTGGCGGATCACGGTGTTCCTGGTGTGCCTGTTCGCCGCGATGGCCGCGCCCGGCGCGGACGCCATGAGCATGTTCTACCTGGCCGTCCCCATGCTGGTCCTGTTCTTCGCCGCCATCGGGCTCTGCCTGCTCAACGACCGGCGGCGCGAGCGGCGCGCCGTCAGACGTGACGCCGAGACCGAAGCCACAGCCGACCAGGCGACCCCCAGCTCCGAGCTGGAGAATCTCTAGGCCTTCGCACACTAGGCTGGAAGCATGTCCTCACAACCCGGGCCGGAGTCGCCGTCCGAACGTTACCGCGCCAGCGTCGAGCGGGCTGCGGAAGCCAAGACCCATCTTGGCGGGTTCATCCGCTCGCTCGAATTTGAACTCGACGAATTCCAGCGCGAGGCGTGTCTGTCCCTGCAGGCCGGCCGTGGGGTTCTGGTGGCCGCGCCGACGGGCGCCGGGAAGACGATCGTGGGGGAGTTCGCCATCTATCTGGCTCTCCAGCGCGGGCTCAAGGCCTTCTACACCACGCCCATCAAGGCGCTGAGCAACCAGAAGTACTCCGAGCTGGCCGCCAAGTACGGCGCTGACCGGGTGGGCCTGCTGACTGGGGACACAAGCATCAACGGCGACGCGCCCGTGGTGGTGATGACCACCGAGGTGCTCCGCAATATGCTCTACGCGGACTCGGACACCCTGGCCGACCTCGGCTTCGTGGTGATGGACGAGGTCCATTATCTGGCCGACCGGTTCCGCGGCGCGGTGTGGGAGGAAGTCATCATCCACCTGCCCAGCGACGTCCAGGTGGCCTCGCTGAGCGCCACCGTGTCCAACGCGGAGGAGTTCGGTGCCTGGCTCGATACCGTCCGCGGGCAGACCGATGTGATCGTCTCCGAACACCGGCCGGTGCCTCTGTGGCAGCACGTGATGGTGGGCCGGAAGATCGTCGACTTGTTTGCCGGAGACACCACGTTTGACGAAATCGCTCCAACCGCTCAGGCAGAGGGAAGTGAGGCCGCCGCCGCCGTGGCCGCCGCCGTCACTGCCGCCGTTCCGGCCGAGCTGCCCGGGCGGGCCGGCTTCGAGGTGAACCCGGAGCTGCTCTCCATGGCCCGGGCCGAAAGCCAAATGAATTTCCGCGGCCGCTTCGGCCACGGCGGGCGGAACCAACGCAACCAGCGCAACCAGCGCAGCCAGCGGGACGAGCCCCCGGCCGGCCAGCGCAGCCCGGTGCGGAAGGCCAGCAGGCCCCAGGTCATCGCGAGCCTGGACCGGCAGGATCTCCTGCCGGCCATCACGTTCATCTTTTCCCGCGCAGGCTGCGACGCGGCCGTGGCCCAGTGCGTTTCGGCCGGGCTCTGGCTGACCAACGAGCGGGAACAGCAGATCATTGCCCAGCGCGTCGACGATGCCGCGCAGGACATCCCCTCGGATGACCTCGACGTGCTGGGCTTCTGGAGCTGGCGCGACGGACTGCTGCGCGGACTCGCCGCGCACCACGCCGGCATGCTGCCCACCTTCAAGGAGGTGGTGGAAAAGCTGTTCGTGGACGGCCTGGTCAAGGCGGTCTTTGCCACTGAAACGTTGGCCCTTGGCGTCAACATGCCGGCCCGCTGCGTCGTGCTGGAGAAGCTGGACAAGTTCAATGGTGAGGCGCATGTCAACATCACGGCGGGGGAGTACACCCAGCTGACCGGCCGCGCCGGCCGCCGCGGCATCGACGTCGAGGGCCACGCCGTGGTCCTGTGGCAGCCGGGTACCGATCCGGCCGCGGTCGCCGGTCTCGCCTCACGCCGGACCTACCCGCTCAATTCAAGCTTCCGCCCGACATACAACATGTCCATCAACCTCCTGGCCCAGTTCGGCCGGGCCCGTGCCCGGGAGATCCTCGAGTCGTCCTTCGCCCAGTTCCAGGCGGACCGCTCGGTGGTCGGATTGGCCCGGCAGGTCAGGAGCCGGGAGGAATCCCTCGCCGGGTTCAGCAAGGCCATGACGTGCCATCTGGGTGATTTCACCGAGTACGCACGGCTGCGGCGGGCCCTCGCAGACGCCGAGAAGATGGCGTCAAGGGGCAGCTCCCGGGCCGCGAAGTCCCTAACGGAGGACTCCCTGAGCCGGCTGCTCCCAGGCGATGTGGTGGACGTTCCCTCCGGGAAGTCACCGGGACTCGCGGTGGTGCTCAGCTCCGACCATCAATCCCGGGAACCGCGTCCGGCCGTCATGACGCTGGACAACCAGCTCCGCAGGATCGGCCTGCAGGACGTGGAAGGGCCGTTGTCGCCGGTCACCCGGATCAGGATTCCCAAGTCCTTCAACGCCAAGGTGCCCAAATCCCGCCGGGACCTCGCGTCCTCGGCCAGGAACGCGATTCGCGAGAACCGGCCGCCGGCTCCTCCGCGCCGCGACGAGGACTTTGGCCGGTCCGCGGCCGGGACCAACCAGGAGAAGCGGATCGCCGAATTGCGCCGGGATCTCCGCGCCCACCCCTGCCATGGCTGCAGTGAACGTGAGGACCATGCCCGGTGGTCCGAACGCTGGTGGAAGCTTCGCCAGGAAACCGACGGGCTGATCCGCCAAATCCAGGGCCGGACCAACACCATCGCCAAAACCTTCGACCGCGTGTGCGGCGTCCTGACGAGCTATGGCTACCTGGACACCTCGGACAGCGGGGTGCTTTCCATCAGCCCGGACGGCCAGCGGCTGCGGCGGATATACGGTGAAAAGGACCTGCTGATCTCACAGTCGCTGCGGATGGGCGCTTTTGAGGACCTTGACGCCGCCGAGATCGCCGCGCTGGCCAGCGCGCTGGTCTACCAGGCCAAACGCGAGGACCGCGGCCTGCGGCCGAAGATGCCGAGCGTCTCGCTGGAGTCCGCGGTGGACACCGTGGTCCGTGAGTGGTCCGCCTTGGAAGACGTGGAGGAAGCCAACAAACTGCCGCTCACCGGAGAACCTGAACTTGGCCTCGTCTGGCCCATCTTCAAATGGGCCAAGGGCCGCCACCTCCAGGAGGTGCTGAGCGGCACGGACCTGGCCGCTGGTGACTTTGTCCGGTGGGTCAAACAGGTGATCGACCTCCTGGACCAGCTGGCCGAAATCCCGACCCTCGACCCCCGCATCGCACGGCTCTGCGCGCAGTCCATCAAACTCATCAAACGCGGCGTCGTCGCCTATTCCTCGGTGGCATAAGGGCGCCGTACCGTCCCGGCACAGCGCCGCCCCCACCAGGTCTTCCAAGTTATTTTCATGTGCCTATTTTTTAGTCTCCGGCCCCGAGCCGGCCACTAGCCCTAAGGAGTTCCCGTCCCATGACCGCTTCACCGGCCACCCCCCGCAAGGCCACGCTGTACCGCAACGGCTCCGTCTACACGGCCGCCGATCCGTTTGCGACGGCCATGCTCGTCGACGGCGACACCGTCGCCTGGGTGGGTTCGGAGCAGGCCGCCACCTCCATCGCAGATTCCTCCATGGCGGTGATCGATTTGCAGGGGGCGCTTCTGGCACCGGGCTTCGTCGATTCCCACGTGCACCTCACTGAAACCGGCATCGCGCTGGACTCGATCCAGCTCACCGGCGTCCGCTCGGCCGCTGAATTGCTCGACGCCGTCGCCGCCTCCGGGTCTTCTGGAACGGTGCTGGGCCATGGCTGGGACGAGACCACATGGAGCGATCCCGCGCTTCCTACCCGCGAGGAAATCGAACGCGCAGCCGGCGGCCGCCAGGTCTACCTTTCCCGGGTAGATGCGCACTCGGCCCTCGTGTCGAGTTCGTTGGCCGCCGCCGCCGGGCTGGAAGCACTCGACGGCCACGACGCCAGCAGCCAGGTCAAGCGCGCCGCACACACCGCGGCCCGGCGCGTGGCCCGCATGCTGCCTGCCGAGACGCGCCGCGGCTACCAGCGGCGTGCCCTCGCCGAGGCGGCCGCCAACGGCTACGTGGCCGTGGCCGAGATGGCGGCTCCGCACATCGGAGGCGTCGAGGACCTGCGGGCCGCGGCGGCCTGGAACGGCGCCCCCGGCAACGGTGAAAACAGCGCCGGGGCGTCGTTGCCTGAAGTCCTGCCGTACTGGGGCGAGCTGGCCACGTCCGCGGACCATGCCCGGTCCATCCTGGAGGGACTGGGCGTAGCGGTTCTGGGCCTTGCCGGCGACCTCAACATTGACGGTTCGATTGGCTCACGGACCGCTGCCCTCCGGGCGGACTACGCTGACGCGGCGGGGGAGCGGGGCACCCGGTACCTCTCGGCCGCCGACGCAGCGGCCCACCTTGCGGCCTGCTCGCTCCTGGGGATCCAGGCCGGCTTCCACGTAATTGGCGACGCCGGCCTCGACGCGGCCCTCGATGCCCTCGACCTGGCCGCTGCCGACGTGGGGGAGCAACGTATCCGGGCAGCGGGGCACCGGTTCGAACACGTCGAGCTCGCGGATCCTGCCGCGATCAGCCGGCTGGCACGCTATTCCGTGACCGTCAGCGCGCAGCCCGTCTTCGATGCCCTGTGGGGAGGCGCGGACAGCCTGTACCAGCAGCGCCTCGGCTCCCGCCAGCTGGGCATGAATCCCTTCGGAAGTTTCTACGCCGCGGGCGTGCCGATCTGCTTCGGCAGTGACAGCCCGGTGACGCCGCTGCGCCCGTGGTCCAGCGTGCGGGCGTGCCTGCAGCACAACAATCCGGCAGAGCAGATCTCCGCTCGCGCCGCGTTCCTGGGCCACACCCGGGCCGGCTGGCGAGCAGCCCGCTACCGCAACCCCATGGCCGGGCAGCTGGTGCCCGGCGCCCCGGCGAGCTTCGCCGTCTGGGAGGTCGAGGAGCTCATGGTCCAGGTTGCCGACGGCCGGGTGCAGTCCTGGAGCACCGATCCGAGGGCACGCACGCCTCTCCTGCCGGCGCTGGACACGGGCAACGATCCGTTGTGCCTCCAAACGGTCAGGGACGGCCAGGAACTCTACGCCAGCGGCGCCCTCGGCGCCTGACCCGCGGGCACCGGACAGTGTCATCCGGCGGCCGCATTGGCCGGCGGGCCCGAAACATTGGCCCGGTGCAGCCGGGCCTGACCTGCGACGATGGACAAATCGGCAGGTCACCGCTTGGTTGACAGATCTTGGCGCCCCCGTAGCATTGAGGGGCAACGGAGGGTTGCGTTCGCGCAGGCTCCGGCAGTCCCCGGTCTATTCCAAGTTGCCGCAACCGCGGTAGCTCTTGTGGTCATGACCATGGGAACCCCGAGGGGGCGGGTCCACTTCGCAGCAGAAAACGGTTCGGCGCCGCAATTTTCGTGGCCTGCCGGTACTGGCCCGAAGCGGGTGGACCTGCCCGGGGTCAGCGGGAACGGCACCGCGCGCGACTCTCTATAATGGGAACTTGCGCCCGGAACCCCACGACGGTTCTGCCGGCGCCCCGACTGCTCCCTTCAAGGAAAGGCCTCGCTGTGCGTGTCCTCACCATCATCCCCACCTATAACGAGCTGGAATCGTTGCCCAAGACCCTCGGTCGCCTCCGCACTGCCGTGCCGGCCTCCGACGTGCTGGTTGTCGACGACAACAGCCCCGACGGCACAGGGCAGCTGGCGGACAGCATGGCCGCCGATGACGTGCAGGTCCACGTCCTGCACCGGGCCGGAAAGGCCGGGCTGGGAGCCGCGTACATCGCCGGCTTCCAGTGGGGCCTGGATGCCGGCTACGACATTCTCGTGGAGATGGACGCCGACGGCTCCCACCAGCCCGAGCAACTGCCCCAACTGATCGAGGCCGTAGAGCAGGGCGCAGACCTCGCCATGGGCTCACGCTGGGTTCCCGGCGGCCGCGTCGTCAACTGGCCCCTGTACCGGCAGGCCATCAGCCGCGTTGGCAGCACCTACGCCCGCATCATGTTGGGCGTAAAGATCAAGGACGTCACCGGCGGCTTCCGAGCCTTCCGCCGGACCACTCTCGAGAAACTGAATCTGGATGCGGTGGACTCGGTCGGCTACGGCTTCCAGGTGGACCTGGCCTGGCGCGTGGCCAAGCTCGGCCTGACGATCGTCGAACGCCCCATCACGTTTGTGGAGCGTGAACTCGGCGCATCGAAAATGAGCGGCAACATCGTCGTAGAGGCCATGATCAACGTCACGAAATGGGGCCTGACCGCCCGCTGGAACAAGCTCAGGGGCAAGAAAGACGCCTAGCAAACCGGACCGTCTGCAGATCGGGACGGCACCAGGCAGCAAAAAAGGACCGGGCCCGCATCATCAGGTGATGCGGGCCCGGTCCTTTTTAGCTGGCCTCAGCGGATGCGCTGGCGGCTAGGCCGAGCGGCGTTCGCCGCGGCGTTCACGCAGGATCGTCAGGCGGTCTTCGAGGATCTGCTCAAGCTCGGGGAGGGTGCGGCGCTCCAGCAGCATGTCCCAGTGCGTGCGCACTGCCTTTTCGTTGCTGTTGGTGGGGCGTTCGCCATCCACCAGCAAGGCTTCCTTGCCCGTCTTCGAGACCCAAACCGGGGGGATTTCGGCTTCGGAGGAAAACGTTACGAACACCTGCTCGCCGTCTTCGCAACGGTATTCAACCCGCTGGCGCGGAGCCGGTTCGACGCCGGATTCGGTCTCCATGCTCTGTGCGCCAAGGCGCATTCCCCGCAGGCTGCGATCGCTCATCTTTTCTCCCTCTATTCGGTTCGCAGGGTCAAGCCCTGCGGTGTCCGGGGACCGTCAGGCGCCGGACTTCTGGTTCCACTGTCCTGGACCACACCTGGCCCGGAGTGGTCGGGTGAGATGCTGGTCCGCAGTGGACAAAACTGATTGGTGACGTCATCTAACTCAACGCCGTTAGAAGCGGTTTTGTTCCGGACGACTGAACCGCCCGGACAAATATTCAAGTATACGGGAGTGGGGCACACGAGGTAAAGCGGGTAGCCGGCGGGAGCGACCCGCGTATCGTGTACCCGCCGGACGTCCTTAAGCCGACAGGGCCCCGCAACCGGGACAATAGTCCGGGCTGCGGGGCCCACAAATCGTGCGTAGTCTCCCCGGGCGCCTAGGGCCGGCTGCCCGGCCCGTCAGCGCCGGGCGCGGACAGCGGATCAACCCCCCGTGCCGGAGTAGAGGGTGCTTCCGGCGTTGCGCTCGTTCCCAGGACGCTGCCGATGCCCTTCAGGGCGTCGCCGACCTCACTGGGGATGATCCACAGCTTGTTCGAGGAGCCATCCGCGATTTTCGGGAGGGTCTGGAGGTACTGGTAGGCCAGCAGCTTCGGGTCCGGGTTGCCCTTGTGGATCGCGTCGAAGACCTTCTGGATAGCCTGAGCCTCGCCGTCAGCCCGCAGGATGGCGGCTTTGGCATCGCCTTCGGCCTTCAGGATGGACGACTGGCGCTGGCCCTCGGCGGTGAGAATAGCGGACTGCTTCGTGCCTTCCGCGGTCAGGATGGCGGCCCGGCGGTCACGTTCGGCACGCATCTGCTTTTCCATCGAATCCTGGATCGAGTGGGGCGGGTCAATCGCTTTGAGCTCCACCCGGGAGACCCGAATGCCCCAGCGTCCCGTCGCCTCGTCGAGGACACCGCGGAGCTGGCCATTGATCTGGTCGCGCGACGTCAGCGCTTCCTCAAGGTTGAGCCCGCCGACGACGTTGCGCAGTGTGGTGGTGGTGAGCTGTTCGACGGCCTGGATGTAGTTGGCGATCTCATAGGTGGCGGCACGGGCATCGGTGACCTGGAAGTAGACCACTGTGTCGATTGACACCACCAGGTTGTCCTCGGTGATCACGGGCTGCGGCGGGAAGGAAACCACCTGCTCACGCAGATCAAGCAGCGGCAGCAGCCGGTCGACGAACGGAATTAGCAGGGTCAGGCCAGGATTGAGGGTGCGTTGGTATTTACCCAGCCGCTCCACGACGCCGGCACGGGCCTGCGGGATGATCCGGACCGAGCGGACCAGCACAATAATTACGAACACAATCAGTACTAGCAGCACAATTGCGACTGCGATATCCATACATCACCTATTCCCCAGTTTGTTTGATTCACGTCCCGCTGTGGCAGCTCCCGGCGGTTCGGCCAGCTGCCAATTTTACGAAGTTCCGCCGCCTATTGGATTGCCGATTCCGGTTGCGCGGCAACGATCGCGGTGGCGCCGTCGATGGCGCTCACCACGGCCTGCTGCCCGGGCGCCAGGAGGCCCGATTCGGACCGGGCGCTCCAGACATCCCCGCCAATCTTGACGAGTCCGCCGCTTTCGCTCACCGCTTCCATCACGACGGCGGATTCGCCGATGAGCCTTTCGATATTGGTGCGCCGGTCCGCCGGGCCTTTATGGAGGTGCTTAAGGGCCACCGGCCGGACGAAGCCGATCATAAGCAGGGACACCACACAAAAGCCGATGATCTGCAACCACAGATCAGCGCCGGAGAAATCCGCGATCACACCGGCCAGGGCACCGCCGGCGAGCATGATGAAAAACAGGTCCAGGGTGAGCATCTCGACCACGGCGAACACGAGGAAGAGCGTGAGCCACAGGGCCCACCAGTTTTCGGCCAACCATAAAGACATCAATTCCCCCTTGAGTTCCGGGAGCTGAAGGCACAGCTCCCCAGTACTGTCTTTCCATCCTAAGCTCAAGGGCAAAGGCTGGACCCGGGGACCGGAAATTGATGGACAAAGTGGCCAAGTCGTTACGTGATGGGTGGATTTATCGGCGGGGCCAGTCCGCTCAGAGTTATTGGAGCGGCTGTCCGGACGACGGGTTGACCCGTGATGGCCCGCGCACGAGAATGCCACCATGAGCGATCATCGCAGCCGTTCGGAACCGGCCCCGTTCACCGCCGATGACTTCGCCGAGCGGTTGCGGCGGGCAGCCCGCGCCGCCCGGGATGCCGGGCTCGACGGCATCCTGGTCACTCCCGGACCGGACCTGCTGTACCTCACCGGGTATGCCCCCGTGGCCATCACTGAACGCATCACCATGCTCGTGATTCCTGTCGACGCGGAGCCCGCCATGATCGTTCCGAGGCTCGAGAGGCCCGACGCGGAAGCGGCAGCCGGCGCCCCGATTCTGCGGATCACCGACTGGACCGACGGGACCGACCCCTACAGAGAATCTGCGACGCTGATGGCCGGCACCGGACGTTATGCCGTCTCTGACTCGGCCTGGGCCATGCACCTCCTCGGCCTGCAGGATCGACTGCCCAAGTCGTCCTACGTCTCGATGACGACCGCCCTGCCGATGCTTCGGGCGATCAAGGATGACGACGAGATCGAGCGGCTGGCGGCGGCCGGCGCGGCCGGAGACCAGGCGTACGAGGAGATTGTCACGATGCGGTTCGCCGGGCGCAGCGAGACCGACGTCGGCTCTGATCTCGCGGACCTGCTTCGCCAGTTCGGTCATTCGCAGGTGGATTTCACCGTGGTCGGTTCGGGTCCGAACGGCGCCAACCCTCACCACGAGATCGGCCCGCGGATCATCGGGGACGGCGACATGGTGGTGCTCGACTTCGGCGGCCTCAAACACGGCTACGGATCAGACACGACGCGGACCGTGCACGTCGGCGAACCCACCGCCGAGGAGCGCGAGGTTCACGACGTCGTCAGGCATGCACAGCAGGCCGGCTTCGAGGCCGTGCGGCCGGGCGTCGAGTGCCAGGAGATCGATCGCGTGTCCCGGGCGGTGATCACTGAAGCCGGCTACGGCGACTACTTCATTCACCGGGTCGGGCACGGGATCGGACTGACGACCCATGAGCCGCCGTACCTGGTCGAGGGCGAAACCCAGGTTCTCCACCCCGGCATGTGCTTCTCGATCGAACCCGGAATCTACCTGCCGGGCAGGTTCGGCGTACGGATCGAGGACATTGTGACGGTCGTTCCCGACGGCGGACGGCGACTCAACCAGACCTCGCACGAGATGAGAATCGTCCACTAGCCAGCCGACGGGCACTCGGTTCGCTACAGGCACTAGATTGAGTCCTATGATTCCGGATGCCGTCCCCGGCCACACCGCGGCCGGATCGCGGCGCATCGGGCTGGCCTCTGTAGCGGGCATGGTGGGGACAGTCCTTTTTGTCTCAGTCTTCACCGTGTATGGGTGGCTGTGCCGTGGTTACTCCCCGACGAGCATGTTCGTCAGCGAGCTGTCCCTTGGCCCGTACGGCTGGGTCCAGATGCTCAACTTCGTGCTGACCGGTGCCTTGGTAGTGATATTCGGTCGCGGCCTCGCGGCTCACTTCGGCACCGGGCCGAAATCCCAGGCCGGCCCGGTGCTCCTGCAGTGCATGGGGGTCAGCCTGGTGGTGTCCGGCCTGTTCGCCACCGATCCGTCGGCGATGTTCGACCAGGCCAGCGTGCATGGTGTCGTCCATGGAATCTTCGGGGCGGTCTTCTTCACGCTCGCGCCGGTTAGTTGCTTCGTTTTCTACCGGCGCTTCTGCAGCGACCGGGCCTGGCGCCCCCTGGCGGGATGGACGCTTGCCGCCGGCATTATCCTGAGCCTCGGGGTCGTCCTGCTCAAGGTGAGCCAGCAGCCTGCGAGCGGTCTGTTCGAGTGGAAGGGCCTGATACAACGCGTCATCCTCGTCACGATCATGACCTGGATCTTCGCGGTCGCGTCCCAGTTGCGCCACCTGTCTCGGGACGGGGAACCCGGCCTGCAAGCGCAGCCGTAGTACGGAGCCTCACGGCCCGGGGGAGTGATCGGCCCGTTGTGCAGGCGGGCGATGCCGGGAAATGCGAGCACCCCGACGCGGGGCGGCCAGTCAGGGTACATGCACCGGTTTGAACCGGAACGGGCCGCCGCATCCGGGCCCGTCCGGCTGCTCGCCGGTCGGTTCCGTTTCGATCGGCAGCGAGTGAGCGATATGGGCACCTGACGCGCCCACTGCGTCAACAAAGACGGAGGTGACACTGACGGCCGGCGCCAGGTACGGCGCGGACTGGGGCACCAGCCATCTGCCGTCGGCGCTCCTGGTCACCGGGGCCGGGGTGCAGCCCTCTCCGAAGCAGGCGGCCACCGACGCCGGCTCCTGGGCAAAGACGAGCTCCACATCTCCCGTGTAGCCGTACCCGGTTGCCGGACAGGCAGTGCTGCCGGATCCGCGGCTCACCACATTCACGGTCAGCACAACAATCAGCATCCCGAACATGATCAGAAAAAGCCTCCGGCGCTTCATAGCCTGAGCCTAACCGGCGGCACTGGCGCCCGACAGGTGACTTACCGACCGCGGCCGGGCGCAGCGACGCGAAGGCCGGTGCAGGGCGCAGCGACGCGAAGGCCGGTGCAGTGCGCCGGGCTATATCCGGCCGGGTTTAGGCGACCGCGTTTCTATGCGGTGGGTGCAAAGACGCTGATACGGAACCGGGCCGAGACGGAAGTCGACGGCGGCAGCGCGGCCTCGAGGGCGGCGAGCGCGGAAGGATCCAGGTGGTGGCCGGCCGGTCCCATGAAGGCAAGACGCGTCACGTCGCGCGGACCCAGGGCCAACGCCAGGTCCAGATCGCGGGCCACAACGGGGGCGAAGTGGCCGCCCAGCGATGCCGCGAGCCGCTCGTCCTTGGCCGGCTCGATTCCGAGCATCCCGGTCTGGACGGCTATCTCCGCGAGGTGCCCGGGCCGCGGCGTGACCACCACCAGGCGGCCGCCCGGCCTCAGCACCCTGGCGAATTCGGGGGCGTTGCGCGGGGCGAAGATGACCGTGACGGCGTCGACGGCGTTGTCCGCGACCGGAAGCGGCTGCCAGACATCCCCGACCACGTTCAGGGCCTCCGGGTTCATCCTGGCGGCCCTGCGGAGCGCGAACTTGGAAATGTCCAGGCCGATCGCCGCCAGCGGCACCGTTTCCGGACCGGACCTCTCCGGTCGAACGCCGCCGCCCTCAACGCGCTCGGATTCGGTGCTGTTTGATCCAAGCCGGCCCGGTGCGAAACGGTCCAGCAGGGCCCTTAGATAGTGGCCGGTTCCCGTTCCGGCGTCCAATACGGCGGGCCGGCCCTCCCCGGCACCCGCGAGCGCAGGCGCGGCGAGCTCGGCTACGGCCTCGGCCAGCGGTCGATAGTGCCCGGCGGACAGGAAATCGAAACGCGCCGCCACCATCTCCGCGGTATCGGCCTCAAAGGCAGTGCCCTTGCCGACGAGGAAGTTGAAGTAGCCCTGCTTCGCCGCATCGAAGCTGTGGCCTGCGCCGCACACGAGGGTCCGGGCACCATCGGCGCCGGGCCTCAGGCTGCTCCGGCATACCGGGCACAGCAGGGGAAAGTCGGGGGCGGAAGGCATGCGTCCATCGTAAGCGCGGACTGGCAGGCCGCGTGGCATGGCGGGTTTTTCGGAGCGGATCGAACATAACGAATGGTCCCGGCCCGGCAGGCCGGCCGCGCCGCACCGGGAGGACGTGAGGTGGTTCACAGCCTGCGTACGACGGGTTAGGCTCGCAATCGTGAAATCCGAACATCTCCCGCTGCTCAATTCCGTTTCCGCCCCGGCTGTGCACCCCGAGGGCACACGCGCCGTCGTGTCGGTGATCCGCCCCGACTTCGACGCCGATGCCTATGTGGGCCAGTTGTGGACCGTCCCGCTGGGCCACGGACAACACAGTCCCGCCAACCCGGATCCGAACCAGCGGCCACGCCGCCTGACGCGCGGCTTCCGTGACACGGCGCCTGACTTTTCGCCGGACGGCAAGGTTCTCGCCTTCCTGCGGGCGGCCCCCGGTGGGAAGCAGCAGCTGTACGTGGTGGAAGCCGCCGGCGGTGAACCGCAGCCCCTCACGGCACAGCCGCTGGGAGTCGCTTCCTTTGCCTGGTCACCGGATTCGGCAAGCATCGTCTTTAGCGCCAGGACACCGGAGGAGGGCCGGTACGGCAGTATCGACGGTGTCGGTGCCGGCAGCGAGGACGCCCGGCTGATCACCGACTTCAAATACCGGATGAACGGTGTGGGCTACACCGCCGACAAGCCGCTGCAGCTGTTCGTCGTCGATGTGCCGCCGCTGGACGCCGAACCCAAGTTCGCCCCCATCGGTCGCGCCTTAAAGGCGCGGGGTGCGGCATCCGGTAGTGGAGCGTCCGGTGCGGCTGAATCCGATTCAGCAGCATCCGATTCGGCAGCGTCCGACGCCGGCCTGTTGCCGGCTGCCAGGCAGCTGACCACCGCGGCATCCGACCATGGAGGCGCTAGCTTCAGCGCCGACGGCGGCACCATCTACTTCACCGCCGCCCTCCACGAAGGGCGGGACAGCGACCTCGTCAGCGGCATCTACTCGATCCCTGCCGCCGGAGGGCAGCCGCAGCCCGTCGTTCCGGCGAACACCGGCCGGCAAACCGTGAGCGCCGTCCGCCAGTCCGCGGACGGGCAGTGGCTGTTCTTCCTCGCCCAAGAGCTGGGCGAGTCCGGCCAGGACTTCGTCGCCAGGAACACCGCGCTGTTCGCCATGCCGGCCGCCGGGGGTGATGCCACAGCCCTTAGCGACGTCGAAACGCTGGACTTGTCCGGGGGCGACCGGATCGAACTGCGCGGCGGCGCGGGCGCCCTGGTGCTGAATAACGCGCGGGGGACCGTGGAGCTGCACGAATTCGGCGCAGCAGGCGGCCACAGCGTGCTGCTGGACGGCAACCGGGTGGTGACCGGCGCCGCGGACGGCGGTGGGTGGCTCGTGGTGTGTTTCAGCGACCCGTCGACCGCCGGCGATGTGGGAGTGCTGGACGGTGGTGAGCTCCGGCGCCTGACGGATTTCTCCGCACCGCTGCGCGACATAGCCGGCATCACCGAGCCGCAGGAACTGACCCTGCCCTCGGCTGACGGTTACCCGGTCCACGGCTGGCTCGTCAAGCCTGCCGGTCCGGGACCCCACCCGGTGCTGCTGAACATCCATGGCGGCCCGTTCGCCCAGTTCAGCGCTGCCCTGTTTGACGAAGCCCAGGTTTACGCCGGGGCCGGCTACGCCGTGCTCATGTGCAATCCGCGGGGATCGGCAGGCTACGGCCAGAGCCACGGCCGGTCCATCAAGGAGCGGATGGGTACCGTCGACATGCAGGACGTCCTGGCCTTTCTGGACGGGGCCGGGGAGAAATTCGACGACCTGGACGCTGAAAACGTCGGCATCATGGGCGGGTCCTACGGCGGCTACCTGACCGCGTGGACCATCAGCCACGACCACCGCTTCCGGGCAGCCATCGTGGAGCGCGGTTTCCTGGATCCTGTGAGCTTCACGGGTTCCTCCGACATCGGCTGGTTCTTCGGCGGCGAATACACGGGCCCGTCGGCCGAGCAGATGGCGGCCCAGAGCCCCATGGCGCGGGTGGACAAGGTACGGACGCCCTCGCTGGTAATCCACAGCGAAGATGACCTGCGGTGTCCGGTGGAGCAGGGCCAGCGCTACTTCACCGCCCTCAAGCAGCTGGGCGTCGAGACGGGCTTCCTCGTCTTCCCGGGCGAGAACCACGAGCTCTCCCGCTCGGGCACGCCCCACCACCGCAAGCAGCGGTTCGACGAAATCCTGAGGTGGTGGGCCCGCTACCTGCCGACCGCCGGGAATCCGGCGCCGCTGCCCTAGTCTTCCGCCGGGCCCGGCAGGAAACCCAGTTCCTTACGGGCCCGGCTGATGTCCGGCTGCGACCAGCGGGCAGCGTATTCGGCATTATTGCTGAGGGAGCGCAATTCGGCCCTGTCGAGGTACAGGACCCCATGCACATGGTCAGTCTCATGCTGGACAATCCTGGCCTGCCAGCCGGTAAAGGACCGTTCGAGTTGGGTGCCGTCCGGCGTCGTGTAGTCGAGCCGGACCGACTCGGGCCGCAACACCGCGGCCTGCAGGCCTCCAATGGAGAGGCAGCCTTCATAAAACGCCGCAGTGGCGGTACCGAGGGGCTGATAGCGCGGGTTCAGCATGGCGAAGAACGGCAGCGGTTCGCGCCCGCGCACGGCGGCCACCTCGGGGTCAACCTCGAACTGGTCCTCGAGGACTGCGAGCTGGAGCGGAATCCCAAGCTGCGGCGCTGCCAGTCCAACCCCCGGGGCCTTGTGCATCACGCTGCGCATGAGGTCGATCAGGTGACCGAGATCCGCATCACTCAACTGGCCATCGTAGGGCGCTGCCACATGGCGCAGGACCGGATGCCCGGCTTGGATAATCGGCGGAAGAACCCCCGCGCCCAGAATCTGCTCGACGGTCTCGACTATCCGGGCGACGCTGTAGTCGGTGGGGATGGCGTCAAAGGACATGTCCCCAGACTACTGGCGGGCGCACGCCGTTGTAACAAAATCGTAGATCCGGCCTCGAAGCATGTCGCCGGCGCCGACCTTCACCACACCGCTCCGGCCGGCGACGCTGATGTACAGCGGAAGGAGCGTGCCCACCTTGTCCTCCGCTACGGCATGGGGGTCGCAACGGGCGGCCCGGATTCCCATCCGCAGTTCCGTTGGGGAGCCGCCCGCGCGGACTGTCAGGGCCCGGGGCCAGGGCGCAGCCGGGGCCTCCGCCAGCAGCGTGGTTTCCTGAACGCGGTCGATGACCAGCTCATGCGCCGTGCCACCGCCCGCATCTGTTTGCCCTGCGTCCGCCCCTGGGGCGGCCCGGGGCGTGATCATCAGGCGCACGACGGCGGTCCGCCCGTCGGCGCCGACCTCCAGTTCCGGGGCCAGTCCGATCGCGGCGACGGCCGAGGCCGCCCGGGCCAGGCACATTTCGGCGTTGTTCCGCGCCAGGACGCCGAAGGGATCTGCAGCCGGCGCTGTGGTGGCAATACCTGTGCCAGGCACCGTCGCCCCGGGCACCGCCACCCGGACAGACACAACGGCTCGCCCTTGGTCCACCCCGGGTTCGGTTGGCGGCGCGCTTTGGCGCGGACTGCCGCACTCCGGCGCCGGCAACTGTGCCGCCAGGCTCTTCGTTTGCCCGGCCGGAAGCTCGATCCCGCCCCCGCGCGCCGGCCACGTGATCGGCGCGCCAAAGAGCGGAGTGGTCAGGTCCGCGCCGAGGACAGTCAGGGCACTGCCGGTGGTGTTCGTCAGTTGGATCTCGATGATCTGCTTGCTGTAGTTGTCACGGAACTGGTTGATTTGCGCAGCCACCTGTCCGGTGGCACTGGCCGTCGCCGTGGGGCTGGTGCCAGCCGTGCTTCCGCCGTCACCCGCACTGCAGGAAGAGGCGGCGCCCAAGACAGCCAGCGCGGCCACGGCACACACCATGATGCGGTGCCGGTGCGTCGCGGGGAAGCCGTCCATGCGCACATTTTATTACCGTGCGAACTGCTGCGCGTGGGCGGCCAGCATCCTCAGTGCATGGTAAACCGGCGGGCGATCCAGGCATTCACCGCCGGAACCGCGCCCACGCCACCGATGGCCCGGTTGCGCGCCGCGAGAAAACCGTCCGCGAGGGGCCGGCCCAGGGCCATGTTGATTTCCGCCTGCCGTACAGCCTTGGCCGCCGCCCTCGTCCGGTCCCGTTCAAAAGTCCGCAGACGAGCAGCGATATCCTGGCCGCGCACCGCCGCCGTCACGATCGGTGCCAGCTCCGCCGCATCCAGCAAGCCCAGGTTCATGCCCTGGCCGCCGATCGGACTGACCTCGTGGGCCGCGTCGCCGATCAGCGCCATCCGGCCGGTCACCATCCGGCGGGCCAGGCGCGTCCGGACACCGAAACTGCTGAGCATGCTATTGGATGCCGGGTCGATCTCCAGTCCCGTCCGTGCACGCACGCAATCCATCAGCCACCGGGCGTCGCCTCCCTGCCGGACAGCAGTAAGCTCGCCGCGGCCCAGCCGGGCCACCCAGCGGCGCCGTTGGCCCGGGAGGGGGAATGATTCCACGATGCCCGCGCCGGACAGGAACAGTGCGGCGTCCGGACCGAACCCGGTGGCGTCCGCGAAGTCACCCATGAAGTAGTTGTCCGAGTAGTCCTTTGCGCGCAGGGGGACGCCCCGCAGGGCCCGCGCGGTGGACCGCACGCCGTCGGCGGCTATGACCAGCGGCGCCGCGTAGTGCAGTTCACCGCTGCCCAGTTCAGCCCTCTGCGATGCTGCCTCCGCGGTGACCCGACCGCCGTCGTCGGAAATCCGGGTGACCCTGACGCCGCGGTGCACGGCGCCGGCGTCGAGCTCACTGACGCGCCGTTCCAGCAGCGCCGCAGTGCGCCCCTGGGGCAAGGACAGGACGAACGGAAAGCGGTCCGAGACCCCCGCAAAGGACATCTCGGCAAGGGTCTTCCCGCCGGCGATGGCGACTCCCCGGCGGATCTGGACGCCCTCGGCCACCAGGGCCTCTGCAACTCCCGTCCGGGCAAGGGCGGCAAGGGCCGGCGGATGGATGCCGATGGCACGCGAGTGCGCTTCCGGAACGGTGCGCTGCTCGAGGACCTGCACCTCCACGCCGTCCTGCAGCAGCAGCGCCGCCATGAACAGCCCCACCGGACCGGCGCCGATGATCAGCACATCAGCCACTGGCCGCGGACCGTCCGGAGTGGTTGACGGCGGTGGTGTCGAGTAGCAGCAGGTTCCGGAACGGGGCGTGGCGGGCCACCGTCCAGCCCGGGGGAACGGCCGCGGCCAGCTCGGCGGCGGTGTAGCTGCGCCGGATCGAAGTCAGCCCGTCCTGCCTGATGTAGGACCCGGTGAACACCCACGAGCCGGCATAGAAGAGCGCGTAGGCCGCAGGGCTGCGGCGGATGTCGTTGTGGATCACTGTGCCCCGCGACAGCATGGCTGATTCGGCCAGGAACGTTGCAAGCCCGTCAAGGTGGTGCAGTACGGCGTTGGACACCACGACGTCGAAACGGCGGCCCTCTTCGACCAGCTCCGCCGCTGTGGCCGCGCGGAAGGCGACGCCGGCAGCCGCGTGCCGGCCGTTGGCGAACAGGCTTGCGCGCCCATCCGGGTCTATGCCGGTGACGTCCAGGCGCAGCCCGTCCCGGGCGGCCCATCGATTCAGTAGCACAGGCACGTCCCCGCCGCCGCAGCCGATGTCCAGAAGCGAGGTGGGGGAGTCCGCCGACAACCGCGGCCGCAGCCAGGTCCGGTAGATGCCATGCCAGCCCGCGACCACACGGTTGACGGGCGCGAACTGGGCATAAGTGCGCTCCAGCCGGACGGGGTCGCAGTCGGGGCGGTCCATTTCCTCGACGGCGTCTGTTGCGCGGTCCCGCAGTACGGCCGCGCGGAGCTGTTCGGAACTGAACGGACGCATGCCTGGCGGTTTCAGGGTGGCCGCTGTCAGGCCCGCACCGGGACGGGTTGCGCCGCTTCCGCCCCGGCCGCTTCGGCTTCTTCCCCCGCGGCGGGCTTCGGGGCAGGCAGCCTGGTGAAGAGCGCCGTTTCCACGGTGAGGCCCGGCCCGAAGGCCATCGAGCAGATCCGTTCGGTACCGGGCGCGGCGGCGCGCTCGCCGGTGCCGTCCCCGCCGTCCCCGCCGTCGTCCGCCGGCGGAAGGTCCAGGATGTGCTTGATGACGAACAAGACGGTTGCGCTGCTCATGTTGCCGTAGTTGCGGAGAGTCTCGCGGGCCGGGACCAGCTGTTCATCGCTGAGGCCCAGCCTGGACTGGACCTTGTCCAGGATGCTCCGGCCGCCTGGATGGATAGCCCAGTGCTGGATATCCCGGTACGGGAGTCCGTGCAGTGAGGTGTCGCGGGAGAGCAGCGGTTCGAGGGCGCCGATGATGTGATCGTCGATGATGTGCGGAACGTAGTTGCCCAGCACCATCTCGAAGCCTTCGTCGCCGATGTTCCAGGCCATGGATTCCTCGCCGACCGGCGTCAGGACGGTTTCAAAGTGATCCAGCTGCAGCAGCGCCGGTTCCCCGGGGATATCCCGGGCGGTGACGATGGCCGCCGCGGCGCCGTCCGCAAACAAAGCCGATCCCATGATGGTGTCTGGATCGTTGGAGGTCCGGACGTGGAGGGAGCAGAGTTCGGCGCAGACCACGAGCACCACCGCTTCGGGGTCCGCCTCGCAGAAGGATTTGGCGGCCCGCAGCGCCGGGAAGGCGGCATAGCATCCCATGAAGCCGAGGTGGTACCGCTGCACGGCGGGATTCAGGCCCAGGGCCCGGACGATCTTGTAGTCGGGGCCGGGATTGAAGAATCCGGTGCAGGACACGGTGACCAGGTGGGTGACGTCCTTCAGGTCGACG
Organism: Arthrobacter sp. NPDC058192; assembly: GCF_042883665.1. NCBI lineage: Bacteria > Bacillati > Actinomycetota > Actinomycetes > Micrococcales > Micrococcaceae > Arthrobacter > Arthrobacter sp. NPDC058192. The sequence continues at coordinate 115,818 of NZ_JBHVVJ010000014.1, forward strand.
GCCGGACATGCCTCCAGGGCTTTTTGGGCTGCCTCGATGAAGAGCTTCGTGGCTTCGGTGGCGAAGATGTCGTTGCGGACCTTGGTGCTCGGGCTGAGCAGCAGGCCGGTGTCCGGGTCGAAGAACTGGGGATCTTGCGCCCGGCTGTCCGTGGTGAGTTCTTTGACAGCCGTATGCCGGGTGTCAATCGCTGCGGAGTCAAAGCAGGTATTGACGAGCCGGGATCCGAGCCGGGTAAGGCCGGGCTGGGCCGCGAACACGGACCTGGCTTCGGGCTGGATCAGGATGGTCGGCGGGACTGCTGTTTCCAAGGACCTCAGGTAGACCGTCATGGTTCATTCTCAGCGAGCCCGCCGTCAAAGACAATGGCATCCAAAAGACAGGCATCAAAAGGCAACGGCACCGGTCGGACATTCGTCGCCGGCTGCGGGGCGCGGGCCATCGCAGCTAGACAACGCTGCCGTGCCGTAGCAACATCTCACATGTGAGCACCAGAGCAAGCTCGGCGGAACGCCTGCGCGATCTCGCGCTGTTGCGCCGCGTCCGTGACCGGATCGACAGGGAGTTCGCCCAGCCCCTGGACGTCGAGGCGCTCGCACGCGGCGCGCACATGTCGGCCGGGCATCTCAGCCGGGAATTCCGCCTTGCCTACGGCGAGGCACCCTACAGCTACCTGATGACAAGGCGCATCGAACGTGCGATGGCGCTGCTGCGCCGCGGTGATCTCAGCGTCACCGAGGTCTGCTTCGCGGTTGGCTGCTCGTCACTGGGTACCTTCAGCACCCGGTTCACCGAGCTGGTCGGCGTGCCGCCGAGCGTCTACCGGCGCCAGGCGGCCCGCACAACGTCGGGGATGCCATCCTGCGTGGCGAAACAGGTCACCAGACCGGTCAGGAATCGAGAAGTGCCAGCCCGGGAGCCGCAACTAGCATGAGTGCCATGAACATCAACATTCACGCGAGTTTCCTCCCACACAACGACCCGGACGCCGCCCTGGCGTTCTATCGTGACACGCTCGGCTTCGAGGTGCGCAACGACGTCGGGTACGGCGGGATGCGCTGGATCACCGTCGGCCCTGTGGACCAGCCCGGCACCTCGATCGTGCTGGAACCGCCCGCTGCCGACCCCGGCATCACCGACGACGAGCGCCTCACCATCGCCGAGATGATGGCGAAGGGCACTTACGCCCGTATCCTCCTGGCCACCAAGGACGTGGACGGCACCTTCGACCGGCTGCAGGCCAGTGGCGCCGAGGTCGTCCAGGAACCGACGGACCAGCCGTACGGGGTGCGCGACTGCGCCTTCCGCGATCCCGCCGGCAACCTGATCCGCATCCAGGCACCCAGCTAACCCCTGCGCCGGTGCGGAAACGCCAGACGTCGGGCTCAACATGGGTCTGGTCCCGAGGCTGGTTTGATCCGGGAACTGGTTAGATGGAGCAAAGTGACGCTGACGGAGGCCGCAGTAGCGGCCCGCGAAACAGATGGAGAGACCATGAGCATGGCCACGACGGCGGACACGGAAGCGGCTGCGAACCACGTTGCGGACACCCACGATTTGATCCGCGTGCAGGGCGCACGCGAGAACAACCTCAAGGACGTCAGCATCGAGATCCCCAAGCGCCGGCTGACGGTCTTCACCGGCGTCTCAGGCTCGGGCAAGAGCTCACTGGTGTTCGGCACCATCGCCGCGGAATCGCAGCGCATGATTAACGAGACTTACAGCGCCTTCGTGCAGGGCTTCATGCCCAACCTGTCGCGGCCCGAGGTGGACCACCTCGAGGGGCTGACGACGGCGATCATCGTCGACCAGGAGCGGATGGGCGCGAACCCCCGCTCCACGGTGGGAACTGCCACCGACGCCAACGCCATGCTCCGGATCCTCTTCAGCCGGCTGGGATCACCGCACGTGGGGCCGCCCACGGCGTTCTCCTTCAACGTTCCGACACGGAAGGCCAGCGGGGTGATGAGCACCGAGAAAGCCGGCAGGGTTGAGAAGAGCGTGGTGCACGGTGCGGTCTACCTGGGCGGCATGTGCCCGCGGTGCGAGGGCATGGGCTCGGTCTCGGATTTCGACCTCACCGCGCTGTACGACGACACCAAGTCACTGGCCGAGGGTGCGCTCACGATTCCCGGTTACAGCATGGACGGCTGGTACGGCCGCATCTTCAGCGGCGCGGGCTTCGACATGGCCAAGCCGATCGCGAAGTTCACCAAAAAGGAAATGAACGACCTCCTCTACAAGGAACCGACCAAGATCAAGGTGGAGGGCATTAACCTCACCTACGAGGGCCTGATCCCGAAGATCCAGAAATCCATACTCTCCAAGGACGTCGACGCGATGCAGCCGCACATCCGGGCGTTCGTGGAACGGGCCATCACGTTCCAGGCCTGCCCCGAGTGCGACGGCACCAGGCTCAGCCCCGAGGCCAGGTCATCGAGGATCCAGGGCAAGAACATCGCCGACCTGTGCCAGATGCAGATCAGCGACCTCGCCGCGTGGGTCCGCGGGCTCAACGAGCCGTCGGTCGCACCCCTCCTCAAAGGCCTGCAGCACCTGCTCGACTCGTTCGCTGACATCGGGCTGGGCTATCTCTCGCTGGACCGTCCGGCCGGGACGCTGTCCGGTGGCGAGGCGCAGCGCACCAAGATGATTCGGCACCTGGGCTCGTCCCTCACGGACATCACCTACGTCTTCGACGAACCGACCATCGGGCTCCACCCGCATGACATCGAACGGATGAACCAGCTGCTGCAGCAGCTGCGCGACAAAGGCAACACCGTGCTCGTCGTCGAGCACAAGCCGGAGACTATCGCCATCGCTGACCACGTGGTTGACCTCGGACCGGGCGCGGGCACGGAGGGCGGCAGCGTCTGCTTCGAGGGGAGCGTGGAGGGGCTGCGCGGGAGCGGCACCATCACCGGACGCCACCTCGACGACAAGGCCACGGTGAAGCTAGCAGTGCGTACACCGTCAAGCCGGCTCGGCGTGCGGGGGGCCTCGACGCACAACCTCAAGGGCGTCGACGTCGACGTTCCCCTCGGCGTACTTTGTGTGGTCACGGGTGTCGCCGGTTCGGGCAAGAGCTCGCTGATTCACGGCTCTGTGGCCGGCCGCGACGGGGTTGTGGTCATCGACCAGGGCGCCATCAAGGGCTCGCGGCGCAGCAACCCCGCCACGTACACGGGCCTTCTGGAGCCGATCCGCAAGGCGTTCGCGAAGGCCAACGGGGTGAAGCCGGCGCTGTTCAGCTCCAACTCCGAAGGGGCCTGCCCCACGTGCAACGGCGCGGGCGTCATCTTCACCGAACTGGGCGTCATGGCCACCGTTGAATCCACCTGCGAGGACTGCGAGGGCAAGAGGTTCCAGGCGTCGGTCCTGGAGTACACGCTGAACGGCCGGAACATCGCCGAGGTGCTGGCGATGTCGGTGACGGAGGCCGAGGCGTTCTTTAGCGAAGGAGAGGCCCGCACACCGGCGGCGCACAAGATCCTCGACCGGCTCGTGGACGTCGGGCTCGGCTACCTGACCCTCGGCCAGCCGCTCACCACCCTGTCCGGCGGCGAGCGCCAGCGCGTCAAGCTGGCCACACAGATGGCGGAGAAGGGTGACGTCTATGTCCTCGATGAGCCCACCACCGGCCTGCACCTCGCCGACGTCCAAAACCTGGTGGGCCTGCTCGACCGGCTCGTCGACGCCGGCAAGTCGGTCATCGTCATCGAGCACCACCAGGCTGTGATGGCGCACGCCGACTGGATCATCGACCTCGGCCCCGGCGCAGGGCACGACGGCGGCCGTGTCGTTTTCGAGGGCACACCGGCGGACCTCGTCGCCGGCCGCCCCACGCTCACCGGCGAGCACCTTGCGGCCTATGTGGGAGCCTGATGGCGGGACCGCTGCCAGGCGGGCATGAGAGCGGAAGAAGGCGGACATGGAGCATTGTGACTTTTGCGCGATCGTTGACGGCACCGAAAAGGCGCACATTGTGTACCGCAGCGAGGAAGCTATCGCGTTCTTTCCGCGCAAGCCAGTCGGCCGCGGGCACACTTTGGTGGTCCCCGTCGCCCACATCCCCAATTTCCTGGCAGCCCCCGACGCGGCCGCTTCGCGGCTGGCGGCCTCTTGCCGGGCAGTCGGTGCCGCCCTTCAGGACGCCCTGCGGCCTGAAGGGATGAACCTGATCACCTCTGCCGGAGAGGCGGCCACGCAGTCGGTCTTCCACCTCCACTACCACCTCGTCCCCCGGTGGAAGGGCGACCGGATGGGGGACTTCTGGCCGGGCGGGGAGGACGCATCCGACGACGCCCCGGAGGCCCTCGCGGCCCGGATCCGCGACGAGCTCTCCCGGCCCTGACGCGGGACCCGGGGCCGCACCTTCCAGGGAGCTGGCCGCCACTCTTGTTCGGCTAGGTTCCGGTTTGGGCCCGCAGGTGCTGACGCAGGCCGGGAATGGCGAAGTCGACCTTGCCGTGGCCCGCCGCTTCGATGAGGCCCGCCGCCAGGAGCCGGGACCGGTAGTTGGCGACGAGGTTGGTTTTGGCCTTGATGCGCCGGCCGATGTCCGCTGCGGTGGAGGGTCCGTCGTCGTCGGCCATGGCGCGCAAGAAGTCCATGTCCCGGGCGGAGGCGGCCGAAAGAGCCGCTTCGATCACGGTCCGCGCGTGGCGGCGGTGCGCTGCCCGGATGGCGAGATCGACCTCCTCGGCGGTGAGCGCGCCGTCGTTGTTTTCGGCTTCCCGCCAGAGGAAATACCCCACAAGTTGGATCAGGAAGGGGTAACCGCCGGTGGCCTCGGCGGCGTAGCGGACGAGCCCGGGGGAGACGGACACGCCTGCCTGGCGGAAGGTTGCAGTGTACGAGTCTTCGACTTCCCGGACGGCTGCGGCATGAAGGTCGATCTTGTCCGCCCGCCGGAGGAAGGTCGCCACCCCCTCATTGAGTAAGTCCGACACCGCGGCCGGGAGGCCCGCAAAGACCAAACCGATGGGTAGCCGGTCCTGGATGAAGTGCTGGACGCTAGCGGCCAGTTGCGCGATTTCGTTGCGGTCTGCCGCATGGATCTCATCCACAGAGATGATTAAGCCTGATTTGCGTTCGTCGAGGAGCCGCAGGAGCTCGACGCCGAGGGTCCGCCAGGCGACCTGGCGCTCGGGTGGGAGCTGGGTGGTAATGCTGAACCCTGCCGCGGAGATGGCAGTGATGCGCCGGGACTGTGGACCGGTGCCTAGTTCTTCGGCGAGACCTCGCATGGACTCGCCGATGCGGCCCATGAAGCCTTCCGTGGCCGTTTCGGAAATGACCGCCCAGCCCTGCTCGCGGGCCGCGTCGTGGGCGGCGCCAAGCATGACGGTCTTGCCGATGCCCCGGGCCCCCGTGAAGATTGTCAACAGGCCAGGAGCCCCGGCGCCGAGGCGCAACCCATACTCGAATTCATCGAGCACCCCGCTTCGCCCGAGGATCTCCGGGGGAGTGGCACCGGCCGAAGGGCGGAACGGGTTGTCCAAGGAAGCTCCTGTGAGTCGGTGTGTATCTTGTGAGTTTGCTTGAACTACTCTACCGAATCCTGTGAGTTGCAGTGAGGCTTGTGTGTTTGCGGCCGGCGGGGGAGCGAGACGTGCCGCCAGGAGGCGTCGCCACTTGGGGCGGTGCGCCGTGGAAGCCGAGCAGGCTCAGCCCGCGCCGGCCCGCCGGTATGTATTGACCAGGACTCCGGAGGGAAGGGCGCGGGTCTCGGCCAGCGAGAGCTTGGTGAGCGCGAACCCGTTGGAGAACAGCTGCTTGCCGGTGCCCAGCACGAGCGGGTAGACACAGAGCCTGTACTCGTCGACCAGGTCGTGCTCAGCCAGGGTCCTGATCAGCTGGGTGCTGCCCCACACGCGGATCTCGCCGCCCGGCTCCGCCCGCAGCTTCTCCACCGCAGCCGGCACGTCGGGGCCGAGAAGCTGCGTGTTCTTCCAGCTCAGCTCGTTCAGCGTGCGCGACGCAACATACTTGGGGATGCGGTTGTACCTCCTGGTCAGCTCTCCCTGCAGGCCCTCGGCGCTCTCGTCCCAGACACCCCAGGAGCCAGCAAAGATCTCATACGTCCTGCGGCCAAGCAGCAGCGCTTCAGTCCTGTCCTCCCAGCCCCTGACGAGGTCCCCGACCTCCGGGGCGTTGTACCAGGTCTGCCAGCCGCCGTACTCGAAGCCGTTGTCACGGTCCTCGTCCGGGCCGCCGCCCGCCTGGACCACGCCGTCGAGAGTGATGAACGCCTGCACCACGATCGTGCTCATATCCGGTTCTCCTTTGTCCGGTCCGGGACTTGCCTTCTCTTTTCGCTGCTCTTCCCTGCTCTTCCCTGCGGTCAGTCTGGGACCGATTCGACTAGGGAATCGGCAACGTGTCAAGGACGTTTCCCCTCACGCCCGCGGAGGCGTCCGGCTGAGCTGTCGCGTTCTGGTGGCCTCCCGGAGTTTGTCCGGGTTTCTGACGAGGTAGAGGCCGGTCACATGTTCATTGCCGGACTCCACGATGACTACGAGGTCAACGACATCTCCGCTGTAGATGATGATCGCCGGCATCGCGTTCACTGACGACAATTCAATCCGCATGTTGGGGACGGGCGTTCTGGAGATACCCACTAGGAATCGGGTGATGTTGTCCGCGCCGATCACGGGCTTGCGGGCTGCCGTGACCTTCCCGCCACCGTCCGAGAAGAGGACGGCCCCGGGAGCAAGGACGTCCATGAGTGCCTGGACGTCCCCACCAAGGGCCGCGGCGATAAACCGGTCGGTGACCGCCTTCTGCCGGTGGGCGTCCACTTCGAAGCGTGGCTGCCGCGCGTGGACGTGCGCCTTTGCTCTGCTGGCTATTTGGCGGACTGCTGCGGGTGACTTGTCGGTGGCTTCCGCGATTTCTGCATAGGGAAAATCGAAAACCTCGCGGAGGACGAACACGGCTCGCTCATCGGGGGAGAGGGTCTCAAGGACCACGAGCATGGCCATTGACAGTGAGTCACTCAGCACCGCGTCCTCGGCAACGTCAGGGACTGTCACTACGGGTTCCGGAAGCCAAGGGCCGATGTAGTCTTCCCGGCGCCGCTGCGCCGTGCGCAGGGAATTCAGTGCTTGGCGGGTCACGGTTTTGGCCAGATAGGCCCGCGGGTTCCCTACGGCGCCGGCATCCACTCCCGACCACCTCAGGTAGCTGTCCTGAACGACATCCTCGGCGTCCGTGACGGTTCCGGTGATTTCGTAGGCGATGGTGAAAAGCAGGGAACGGTGTTCCTCAAAGACGCTTGCGGCTCCCACGGTCTTAGCCTGCAGCCGTCGGCAGCGGCCCCTTGGCCCACTTGTACGAACCGCTGCGGCGAAGCTCGCCTCTGATCCAGCCCAGCGTCATTCGGCAGATCTGCTCTTTTGCCATCCCGCCAAGACGGCCCCGAACGACCAACGATCGCGGCCGGTCGTCGGCCGTAACCGTCTGGATCAGCCCGGAGTGGCGTCCGAGGCTGATGCATTTCACCACGAACCCCGCCGACACAGGAGCAGGAGCCTGGTTCCGCAGGCGGGCGATGATGCTGTCTGCTGCATGTGCGCCCAGAGGCAGGGCCGCCGCGCAGCTCATGCGCAGATGACCGGCTACCGAGTCCGGGATTCGAACAGCATCGCCCGCCCCGAAGATGTCGGGATATTGCGGACAGGACAAGGATTCATCGACCACGAGCCTGCCCTCTGCATCCGTCGGCAATCCGCTGTCACGGGCCAGGGCCGGTACACCGAACCCTGCGGCCCAGATCGTGCAGTCGGACGGCAGGGTGTCCCCGCCCGACGTTCGAATGGACCACTTGTCGCAGGTCTGCACGCCGGTATTGTCCATCATTTCGACGCCGAGTGCCGCAAGCCGCCTCCGCACCGCGTGTCTGCCCGAGGCGGAAAGAGTGTCGGCCACGGCTCCGCGCGAAATGAGGCGGACCTGCAGCCCTGGGTACTTTTCGGCAATTTCCGCTGAGAGTTCGATGCTGGTCAAGCCGCCTCCAATGATGCTTACGCGGGCGCCCTCTTCCAGTTTCGACAGCCTGGTTTGTAAATGGGCTGCGGATTCGGCGTTCGCCACTCCGTAGGCCCCGACCGGTGCCGTGGCGGCCTGGGTACTGCCGACGGAGTAGAGCAAGGCGTCATAGCTGAGCGGTGCGCGGCCGCTGGAAAAGTGCACCCGGCGGTTTATCGGATCGATTTTCACGGCAGTGTCCTCAATGAGGTCCGCACGCTGATTCAGAACCGTCCCCATTGGCACTGCCGCTGATGTCCTGCTCCCGGCAGCAACCTCATGAAGCCGGATGCGTTCAATGAAGTCGGCAACTGGGTTGACGACGGTAACACGGACGGATTCAGAAAGTTGCTTACTCCCCGCGAGCCTGTTCGCCGCCATCACCCCGGCATACCCGGCCCCGATGATGACGACCCGAAAACGTGCTGACACTTCAACTCCCTTCGCTAAAAACCGTGCCTTGAACATAGGACACCGCCGAGGCCCGAGATGTGACACGGCAAGGGGAGCTCGTCGGGGGAGAGCCAGTACTCAAGGACCCCCGCCACCCAATCGAACTACGGGAGGGCCAGGACCGTCGGGCACCACGCGGGCTTTTAGCAAGTCAGTATTCGCAGATTTCTTGATCTTGCAGCGCAGCAGTACGACGCAGTTTTCGGACGGGGTGGCATCGACCAGCGACAGGTTCTTGCGAATCCTCGAAGCGTCAGGTCAAAGGCTGAACGCGCCGTGAATTACGCGGGCGGATGTGGGCTGCATGCCAGACCGACGATTGGGGTGCGCATGGATTTCAGAACGAGACTGTTGATCGCCGGCGCTTTCATTGCTGGCCTGAGCGGTTCACTCGGCTGCTGTTCGTAGCGGCCAAGCTTCACGTCATCTTTTAGCCAGATCTTTTGAGTGGAATCGTGAATCGTTGCAGCTGTCGTCCAATAGATTCCCCGAGTAGATCCACCGCCAAATGACTGACTGATCTGGGGAAATAGCCCTGGAAACGGGAGATCTCGCAACTACTCCTACGCCAGTACATTGAACGCCGATAATCGACATTATGTCAAGTAGAAGTAATCCGGTTGCAGAATTTGCAGATTGGGAGCCGCTGATACCCACTCCCCGGTTTCGGCTGCCTGGACGCCGAAGTCCGTGCCGTTACCAAGGATCCGGGGCCGTCCGACGGCGCGCCGGGCGTGTAAAGGTTCACGGGGACTAGTGACACCAACGATCAGCAAGAAATTTGCAAACGTTTCAGCGTCACGCCGATAGCGGCGCCGCAGGACATGAAAGTCGGAATCTCTCGAAACGTCCGCGATGGCATGCATCCGGCACATGAATGACTGTCTGGACCTTTTTCCCGAACGCTGCACAGTGGTCTCCGAAGCAGCGCTGAACCACCGCTTCAGCCGCTACTGAGAAGACCTGGGCCTCCCCCCCGGTTTGGACATCCACTCGCTGCGTCGCTCCTCCATCAGGGACTCGCTGGCCGGAATGGGAGACTGAACATCATGAACGACTCGCCACCAGCGAGATCCCGCTCAGCCACGAGGCCTTGGATAAGCAACCCAAGAGTCTGCGGGTGGAATATCTGCGCGGCCTTCTCAAGCATGGTTATATCGGAGGATGCGCATTCTCCCTTCGCCTAAGTGGTGGCGAGAGACAAAGCCAACCGATCTGCCGGCCTACGGGGCTTTGCAACTCACCGGCAAGGTTGATGGTCTCGATCTGGACGCCGCCCCGGTCGACCCAGGTTCCGGGCTACGCGTCCTCTTTCTCCACAGAGCGCACCTGACAGGCATAAGCATCCCGCTGGATTGGACCCACCTAACGGTCACTTGGTCGGAATTCGACAACTGCACTTTCACTCAGAAAGGCGTCCGCGTCCTTAATGAGCACGGTGCTTCCGCGCAAGGGTCATTGGCGGCACGACCAAGCATCTACCGAAACTGCGTGTTCCACGGTGTTCGGTTCAAGGGACTGGGAGGGTTCAACATGATGGCCTCGCGCTTCGAAAACTGCACTTTCCTCCAGTGCAAATTCAACGGGCACAACGCGACCGATACCGACCTGGTCAATTGCAAGTTCATAGGAAAGATCGACGGTTGCAACTGGTTTGGAACCGTGCCGGAGCACGAGCGTGACGCCGGCAGACGCAACGAAATCGTCAACAACGACTTCAGCCAGGCCACCCTCACAGACAACATAGGCTGGCGTGGACATTTCGACCTCGACTCACAGATATGGCCGCCAGGAGCGAGGCCGTCACTCCTCGCTCAATTCTGAGCCCGCGGCGAAGACCATCCGGAGCATCGCCGATTAGTACGTGGGTTTGGACTCGAACCATTCTGTTCACAATCGCCGCCGTCATGATGATTGTCCTCGTAGGACCCTTCTTTCCCGACGGAGTGCATCGAATCAAACGGCGCGCGGCAGCGTCCCATAAGTGGGCCCCTCCCCTCCCCCAAGAAAACGCACAATTGCGGTTACCGCTGCTCCGCTGTGTCACAAGGTTTCTCCAAGTTGGTCAGCTGAACCCGCTCGTCGACGGTCCACCCGGGCTTGGAGCCAAACCGGGCACAATGTATCTACAAGCCCGCTGCTCGATATTGGAAGCCATCAGCACCTTTCTGAGGAGAAGAGATGGTACTCGAGCCAGCTGAACGACCAGGCAACCGCCTGGACCCAAGAGTTGTTACCCGCCGCGGCATCGCTGCGGTGGCCGCACTGATCCTGACCACTGCGGGCCTGAGCTCGGCTGCAGCGGCCACTCAGGTAACAGTGAAGAACCCCGGGAAGCTGACAGCTGTCGGCCCCGTAAACACCGCACACGGTTTCCCCTCCTGGTACGAGGACAGCACGAAAACGCGCGTCGAACTATGCCTAGACGCCGAGAATCCGCTGTGCGGGTTCCTCCCGGGTGACGTACCCGACGAAACCACCCCAATCTCATTCCCGGACAACTTTCCGGACGAGGCGTTCTACATGCTCGCCGGCGCCGAACTGGATCTTCCCAACGGCGGCCGGGCAGTCCTGGTCCTCGGGCTGGAAGCCGCCTTCGCGAACTCGGTCACTGAAGGTGACCAGGTGGTCTTCGGCCGACAACGGATCGTTGTCAAGGGCGGCCCGGCGAACACCACGCTGGAGTTCAAACACCCGTACGGCACCATCACCATCGACACCGACGGGTCCGGTGCTGGAAAACTGGTCGAAGACATTTCACCCGCCGCGGGCAACTTCACCACCGCCCTCAAGAGCAACATCGGGCCCTTCCTGAAGTGGGACCCGGCCACCGGACCGGCAGCACCTGAGGGATACCTCGGCGACCCGAACCAGGAACACACCGTCACGGGCAGTCCGATGAACTACAACAAGTTTTCGGTCACCGGCGGCGGACTCGCCCTGGAAACCGACCAGTTCGGACTTCAAGGCAAGATTGCCACGAACCGCGGGGTCAGCGCCGATGCCGCCGTTCACAACGGGGACATGATTGATGTCTTTGCCAGCAGCGGCCCGGACGGGCAGCTTCAAGTGGACGGACAGGCGTCAAACTTCGAGACAACGCCCCTGGTCAGCGATCCCGGCAGCGGGCGGTACTACGCCCGGATCAAATTCACCGGCACCGCCCCGGACAGCATCAAGGTCACCAACATCGGCGACAAACCCGCCAGCAGCAGCCTCGTCAAGGTAACCAAGCCAAGCAGCGTTGTCGTCACGAAGGCAACGTTCGACGGAACCGCTCTGACCGTTGCCGCCGTGTCCAGTGAGAGTGGTGGGTTGACCGTGACTGATCTCGGCACCCTCGACAACCCGACCCCGGGAACAGCCACAGAAAAAGTGTTCCCGGTGAAGGCGCCCCCGGCAACTGTTACCGTGAAGTCGGCTTCCGGCGGTTCCGCCTCCCTTCCGGTCACCATCAGCGGCGGCGCAGCTACGACGGTAGGACTTGAGCCTGTCACTCCGCAACCTGACCCGGGTCCCGTTGTGGACACGGGCAACGGCTCGGGGACGGACACCTCAGCCCCACCGGTCACCGCAACAGCCTCCTCAAGCTCGCCCACGCTGGCGCGTGGCGGCACTGTTCAGCTGGACGGCAGCGCCTCCACCGGAGCGGTCAGCTACAAATGGCGCCAGCTGAGCGGGCCCGCAGTGACGCTTTCAAGCGACACAGCAGCAAAACCCGCGGTCTCGATCCCCTACTACGCCAAGACCACCGACACAGCCCCGCTGACCGCCAAGGCAGACGAACCGGTCACCCTTGAGTTGGTCGTGACCGACAAGAATGGCGTCAGCAGTGCCCCCGCCAGCCTTCAATTGGCCATCCAGACCGACGCCCTGGCCATTGGCACCGGTTCACGCCACAGGGTCGGGACGGAAATGCGAATCGAGGGCACGTCAACATTGGAAGGGAACACCGCTGTCCTCACACCGGCCACGGCCGTGGTCATCTACGACACGACCGCCGGCCGCCCGGTTGCCAAACTCGGGACAGCGACCGTGGACACCCTGGGTGCTTGGTCGCTGAAAGTCAAGCCCGGACCGGCCAGGCAGATAACCAGCGTGCTGGTCCAGTCCACTCGCGGAGGCACCGCAGCGGGAGCAATCTCCACGCGCTAGCTGCGGCGCCATCGATTGCTCAGGGTCCTGTCCGCTCGGCGGGCAGGACCCTGAGTGTCTGCCCTTCACCGGCCGAGCCTCAGTATTCGCCCTTGATCACGAAGTAGGAGCCACGGATGACCCCGGCCAGCTTCGACTTTTGGCGCGCGAACTTGAAGCTTGCGGCGAGTTCGTCGGGAACTTCCATGCCTTCTGCGAGCTTGAACCCCACGGCACGCTTCGCACCGTCCTCGATGCCGTACATCACGTTTACCGACAGGCCGGACTCGTAGAACACATACGCCATCCGATAACCGTCGACTTCGAAGGAAGCAACCTCCAGCGGACGGGCTGAGAAGACGATGTTGCGCTCGGCGAGGACACGGTTTACCCACTCAAGCGTTTCCGGCGCCTCACTTGCGGGCCTGACCGTGAAGACGTGGTCGTACTTGTTCTTGTAATAGCGCGCCTCGTTGGCGCGTAGTCCTGCCAGCGCATCCGCCAATGGGGACGATTCCAAGCCAACGGTGGATACGTTCTGGAAATCTACGGTGTACGGCACAGGCCCTCCTGGATAGTGATTGTTCGCGCTCTTCACCCTACGTCCAGCGCTGCGGTCCGGGCTTCTCTATTCCTGCTCGATACGGACGGAAGCACTCGCAGTGATGTGAGCCCACTCCCTGTCCGCTCCAGTAGGGGCGGACCCACAAGCCTCCTGCCGGTAGAGGTCACCCCGGAGAAGAACGAGCTGCTGAATAAGGTGGTTGCCTAGCCTTCGGGACCGGACCGCCTGTGAGCGCAGCGCTCGCAGGTAAGTGGCCAGCAGATCAGCTGCTCACCGCCGTCGTCCGTTCGACAGTCCCTCAGGGATATGTCGGTAAGGCGATGTACTGGTTGATGTTGGAGGACTGGAAGGCGTCAAACGTCAGGGTCGATTGGCCGCCTACCGGGTTTCCCACCACAACTATCTGGTCTCCGATTCCGGGAATGAAGCGCCAGTGGCGCCGGCGTGGAAGCCGGTCAAAGAGTGCGGATAGGGCGCTCGTTAAGAAAGGCCTCGATGTTTTCTATCGCTTCTTGGAAGTAGCCGCGGTAGTTGCGTTCGGTGACGTATCCCAGGTGTGGGGTCGCCAGCACATTTGGCAGGTCTCGGAACGGGGAGTCGTGCGGCAGGGGCTCCTCCTCGAAGACGTCCAGCCCGGCGCCCCTGATCTGGTGCCGGGACAGGGCAGTCAGCAGCGCTGTCTGGTCCACGATGCCGGCTCGTGAGGTGTTGATCAGTAACGCAGTCTCTTTCATCAGCGCCAACTCCGGGGCGCCGATCAGACCGCGGCTCTGTGGGCCGAGCACGAGGTGGACGGAGACGACGTCGGCCTCGGTGAGCAAGGCGTGCTTCGACGGCGCCAAGCGGACACCCGCCGCGTCGGTCCGCTCGGCGGTGAGGTTCTCGCTCCAGGCGACCACGTCCATGCCAAAGGCGACGCCGACGCGGGCAACCTGGGTGCCAATCTTGCCCAGTCCGATCAGGCCAAGCGTGGCTCCGTGCAGGTCCGCGCCGACCGTGTGCTGCCACGGTCCCCTCCCCCGCAAGGCAGCGGCTTCGGGAAGTATGTGACGGGCCAGGCCAAGGATCAACGCCCATGTCAGCTCCGCCGGAGGTTGTGAGTTGCTGGCCGTGCCGCAGACGGTGATGCCCTGTTCCCGCGCGGCTTGCAGGTCGACGGCAGCATTCCTCATCCCGCTGGTGATGAGCAGCTTCAGTTGGGGCAGGCGTCGCAGCAAAGCTGCGGAAAAGGGCGTCCTCTCACGCATGATCACGACGACGTCGAAGGGGGCCAGTCGCTCGGCTACAGCGTTCTCCTCGTCCAGATGGTCGGTGAACACCGTCAGCTCGACGTTGCCCGCCAGCTGCTTCCAATCGCCGAAACGGCGTGCCGCGTCCTGGTAGTCGTCAATTACAGCGCACTGCAGAGCCACGAAGAGTCCTTCCGGTTGTTGGTGAGCAACACGATACGCGGCGGCAGCGGCTACCGGCGGGAGGGGGAACGCAGAAGCCGCCGACCCGATTGGGGTCGGCGGCCACTGGACGTTCAGGAACCTGGACGCTCAGGCGAAGCCTGGCCCGTCGGCTTTCACGGCAAGGACCGGACGGTCGGCCTGCATGAGGATCCGCTGGGCGTGGCTGCCGAGAATGAATTTGCCAACCTGGCTCCGGTGCCGCAGGCCGATGACAATGAGGGAAGCGTCGGCTTCCCGGGCGATGTCGAGGAATTCATCGGCGAGGTCGTACTGATAGGGAGGCTGGATCACCTCAGCCTTCACCCCCGCCGTCCTTGCCCGCTTGGCGGCGTCGTCCAGGACGGCGCTGCTGGCCACCGACTTGTCGACCAGAGCCCCTTCACGGGCCGAGTTGACGATCAGCAGGTCCTGTTGCCGCAGCCGCGCCTCGGCGATGCCTGCCGTCAGGGCAGCCTCCCCCGCTGGGGTGGGGACGAATCCGACGACGATGCTCATACTGTTTCCTTAATTCTCGTTGTGGCGGGGTCCGCGGTCGCGGCCCTGCGTTTGGACAGCAGGCTCCGGAGGCCGGGGAGGACAGCGACCAGGACGAAGACAGCCAGCAGCGTGGCCGAAATCGGCCGGCTGAAGAACCCTGCCGGGTCGCCGCCGAAGACCAGCAGTGAGCGGCGCAGCGAGCTCTCCAGGAGGGACCCGAGGACGAAGGCCAGGACCAGCGGCCCCGGTTCGAAGCCGAACTTCTTCATGAGGTAACCCACGATGCCGAAGGCCACCACCAGGGTGACGTCGAACATGCTGTTGTTGATGGTGTATGCCCCCAACAGCGTGATCAGGGCCGTGACCGGGGCCAGGATCGCCGCGCGGACCCGGAGGATCTTCACGAAGACCCCGACGAGCGGCAGGCTCATGATCAACAGCAGGATGTTGCCGATGTACATGGAGTTCACGACGCCCCAGAAGAGTCCCGGGTCCTGCTCCACCAGCTGCGGGCCCGGCGTCACGCCCTGGATCAGCAGGGCGCCAAACATCAGCGCCATTGTGGCGTTGGCGGGAATGCCCAAGGTCAGCAGCGGGATGAAGGAAGAGGTGGCGGCGGCGTTGTTGGCCGTTTCCGGTCCGGCCACACCCTCGGGGGCACCCTTGCCGAAGCGCTCCGGCTGCTTGGCACGCTTCTTCTCCATCGCGTAGGAGGCCATCGAGGCTATCGTGGCGCCGCCACCGGGCAGGATCCCGAGGAAGAACCCCAGGACCGAGCCGCGGCCGATCGCCCCGGACGCTTGGGACAGATCCTTGCGCGAGGGCCACACGTTCGTGACCGTCGACGGCGCCTTGGCCGCACGGTGCCGTTCCTCCAGGTTGTAGAGGATCTCACCCAGGCCGAAGATGCCCATGGCGATCGGGACAAAGTCGATGCCGTCGGCCAGTTCGAGGCTGCCGAAGGTAAACCGGCTCTCGCCGGTGAAGATGTCGCGGCCCACTGTTGCCAGCAGCAGCCCGACGGCGGCCGCGATCAGGGCCTTGGTCTTGGCGCCGTTGCTGATGGTTGCCACCAGGAGGATGCCCAGCAGCGCCAGCGCCGAGTACTCGGCGGGGCCGAAGTCCAGGGCAAAGCTGGCCACTACCGGGGCCAGGAAGGTCAGTCCGACAATGGACGCGGTGCCGCCGATGAAGGAGCCGATGGAGGCCAGGCCCAGCGCGGTGCCGGCCTTGCCCTGCTTGGCCATCTGGTAGCCGTCAAAGACGGTGACCACGGAGGATGCTTCGCCCGGCAGCCGCAGCAGCACGGACGTAATGGTGCCGCCGTACTGCGCCCCGTAAAAGATGCCCGCCAGCATGATGATCGCGGTCACGGGTTCGACGTTGTAGGTCAGCGGCAACAGGATGGCGATCGTTGCCGCGGGTCCGAGGCCCGGCAGTACACCGATCAGCATTCCGATGACGACGCCGATCAGGCAGTACAGGAGGTTCATGGGCTCCAGGACGACTGCGAACCCGTTGAGCACGGGATTCAGGAAATCCACGGTGGTCTCCTAGAAGAGGTGGGGAATGGAAGTGTTGAGCGCCAGCACGAAGATGCCGTAGAAGGCCGCGACGACGACGGCGCTCACCAGGAGCGTTGAACGCCAGGTTTCGCCGCCGAGAAACCGCATCCAGATGATGCACAGGACGAGCGCGGGAAGTTCAAAGCCGATGACGGGCATGAGGGTCACCATGGCGGCCAGAGTGACCAGTCCGGTCACCGGTGCTATAGACATGCGGGTGAACTTTTCCGCGTCCCGGTTGTGCCTGCCTGCCACCAGCTGGAACAGCGCCAAAGCCACCATCACGCAACTGACCAGGAAGGGCCACAGCCCGGGCTGCGGTGCCTCCGGAGTGCCCAGGCCCATGGCCACGGACAGGACCAGCGACCCGACGCCAACACCCAGGATCACCAGTGACGAGGCAGCGTTGGCGAGCGGACCGGCGGCCGGCGGCTTTTCCTCTTCCCACTGGGCGGCCAGTTGTTCCGGGGTCAGGTCATCTTCGGGGCCGGTCAGCACCTCGGCGCTGCCCAGCACTACCTCGGCGTCGCGTGCGGTGGCCGACTGCCCGGCGGAGCGACGGGTGTTGATGCCGTCCTCTCCGCCGGGCATCCGGTTTGTTTCCTGCACTCGAATCACTTCGTCCCGCTGAGGCTGATGCTGTACTTCTCCACCAGGGACTTGTACTTGGCGGCGTAGTCCTTCCACTGGGTCACAACTTCCTCGCCCGGGATCTCCTTCGGGGTCAGCATGTTCTTCTTGTTGAACTCCTTGTAGGCGTCGGACTTGAACGTCTCCTGGAAGGCGGCCAGCAGCTTGTCCTTTACTTCCTTGGGCGTTCCCTTGGGCGCGGCCACGGCGCGGTACTGGGCCACAGGGACGTCGAAGCCGGATTCTTTGGCGGTGGGGACGTCCGGCAGGAACGAGTTCCGCTGCTCGGAGAACACGAGCAGCGGCGCGATCTTGCCGGCCTGGATCTGGGGCATGGCTTCGCCGAGCTGGATGGTGGTGACTTCCACCTGGTTGCCGAGGACGGCGGTGAGGGCGGGCTTTCCACTGTCGAACGGAACGTCGGTGCCCTGCACGTTGGCCTGCTTGAACAGCACCTTCTGGGCCAACTGGCTGCCGGTGCCGACGCCGGTGGTGCCGAAGGTGATGTTGCGGCCGGCGCCGGTCAGGTCCTTGATGGACTTGAACCCGGAGCCCTTGCTGGCGACCAGGACATAGTCGTCCTGCGACAGGCCGGCGATGATGTCGAGGTCATCGATGTTGACTGCCTCGTCCTGGGCCACAGCCAGCGGCGTAATGGTGATCAGGGAGGCGTTGATCAGCACCAGGTTCTGGCCGTCGGCCGGCTTGCCCGCCACTTCTTTCGTGGCGAGGGCGCCGTTGGCGCCGGGCTTGTTGACTACCGGGATAGGCGCCCCAAGGGTCTTGGCAGCCCCCTCTGCGACGGCCCGGGCGATGAGGTCGGTGCTGCCGCCGGCGGCCTGGCCGACGGTCAGGTTAACCGGGCCGCTGGGGAATTTCGACGAGCTGGTGCTGCCGGCGGCGACGTTGCCGCACGCCGTGAGGGCCAGCAGGGTAACGGCCGACGCCGCTCCGAGAACGGCTCGGCGGGTAGGGAACTGCATCATTGGAACTCCTCGTTGACACTGCGGGGCTGAACCCCGGAAGGATGTGAACCGGCTCACTTGCGGTTCGCTCAATCGAGTGTAGGAAGGGTTATGATGCATGTCTAAGCCCAAATGTGCATCAAGTGATACCCGGAAGGCATCATGTTTACCTTTGACCAGCTGGCTGGCTTCATCGCCGTCGCCGAGGAACTCCACTTCGGCCGCGCCGCGGAACGGCTCAACATGACCCAGCCGCCGCTGAGCCGCCAGATCCAGAAACTGGAGAAAAGCGTCGGCGCGGAACTGCTCGAACGCGACAACCGCAGGGTTCAGCTGACCCATGCCGGACGGGCCTTCCTGGAAGAGGCCCGACGGCTGCTGGCGCTGGCGGAGCGCGCCCCGGCCACCGCGCGCCGCATCGCCTCGGGCCGGTCCGGTGTGCTCCGGATCGGCTTCACCGCCGCCAGCGGCTTCAGCATTCTGGGCCCGCTCCTGGAGGAAATCTCCGCCGCGCTGCCCGACGTCGACATCGACCTTCAGGAGTTGGTCACCGGCGAGCAGATCCAGGCCCTGATGACCGGCGAACTCGACCTGGGGCTGGCGAGGCCGCCCTTCGACGGCGAAATCTTCGATTCACGCCTGCTCTACCGGGAGGCCATGGTGGTGGCTGTTCCGGCTGGCCACCCGTTGACCAGGCTCGGCCGCGACCTCGAGAACGCAGACCTCAAAGACGAGCCGCTCATCATGCATTCACCATTGCAGGCGCGCTACTTCTACGACCTCGTGGTCCGCACCCTGCCGGTCCAGCACGGCAACGTGGTCCATACAGTGAGCCAGATCCTGACCATGGTTTCGCTCGTCGCCGCGCGGCGCGGCGTCGCGTTCGTGCCGCGCTCCGCCACCGCCCTGGGCATCGATGGCGTCGAATACCTGCAGCTCGGAGGCGATCGCGGAGAGCCCGTGGAACTGCACGCCATCTGGAGCCGCAACGTCGAGAACCCGGCGCTTGGGAGGCTGTTGCGGGAACTGGATTTCGCGCGGGCATAAGTGCGCGGGCGTGAAAGACACGGGCACCGGCGCCAGCAATGCACGCACGGTATCAAAACATACAAAAAAGCACTTGGACAGGCATGAGTGGCCGCTCCTAGTCTGGGACGGAAGCACACCACCTAAGCCGATTTCGGCGCCCATCCGGAGGAACCATCGTGGCAAAATACACACCCCAGGAGCTGGCCAACACTCTCAAAGACGGCTTGCTCTCCTTTCCCGTCACGTCATTCGATGCAGAGCTGCAGTTTGACGAAGAGAACTACCGCAAGCACCTGGCCTGGCAGGCCAGCTTCCCGGTCGCCGGGCTCTTTGCCGCTGGCGGCACGGGCGAGGGCTTCTCGCTGACACCTTCGGAGTCCGCGCGGGTGGTCCGGGCAGCGGTCGAGGAAGTCGGTGCGACAGTGCCGGTCCTGGCCTCTGCGGGCGGATCCACCGCTCAGGCCATCGAGAATGCCAAGGCCGCGGAGGCCGCCGGTGCCGAGGGCATCCTGCTGCTGCCGCCGTACCTGACGGAAGCCGACCAGGGCGGCCTGATCGATCACGTCGGCGCCGTCTGCCGCGCGACGTCGCTCGGCGTGATCATCTACAACCGTGCCAACGCCATCTACAAGGACACCACGGTGGCCACGCTGGCCGACCGCCACGAAAACCTCATCGGCTTTAAGGACGGCGTGGGCGACCTCGAGCACGATGCCCGCGTGTACGCCAAGCTGGGCGATCGCCTGTTTTACTTGGGCGGCCTGCCCACGGCCGAGACCTTCGCGCTGCCGCTCCTGCAGCTGGGCATGAGCACCTACTCCAGCGCTATGTACAACTTCGTTCCGCAGTTTGCCCTCGACTTCTACCAAGATGTCCGCAACAACGACCGCGTTGCCGTCAACAAGAAACTCAACGAGTTCGTCATCCCGTACCTGGACATCCGCGACCGCGTGAAGGGCTACGCCGTCTCCATCGTCAAGGGTGGCCTCGAAGCGATCGGCCGTTCCGCCGGCGGCGTCCGTCCGCCGCTGCAGAACATGGCGGAAAAGGACCTCGCCGACCTCAAAGCACTCATCGCCAAGGTCTCCTAACTGTCGGCCCGTCCGCAAAGCTCCAACCTTTACCCAGGAGGAACAACCGTGACCCTCACCGGACACTCCCTAGTCGCCGGCCAGACCGTCGCCGGCGAAGGCAAGACGACCTTCGCCTTCAACCCGGCCACCAACGATCAGCTCGAGCCGGCCTATACCCTGCTCACCGAGGAGCAGCTCAAGGCCGCCACTGCTGCGGCCGCCGAGGCCTTCAGGTCCTTCAGCTCGCTTGACCCCGAAACCCACTCCGCGTTCCTGGACTCGATTGCGGACAACATCGAAGCGATCGGCGACGAACTGATCGTCCGCGCCGGGCAGGAGACCGGCCTGCCGGCCGCGCGCCTGCAGGGCGAACGGGCCCGCACCACCGGACAGCTGCGGCTTTTCGCCAACGTGGTCCGCCAGGGCGACTTCCGCGGCGTCCGCATCGATCCGGCACTGCCGGACCGCACCCCCCTGCCCCGCGCCGACATCCGCCAGCGCCAGATCCCGCTGGGTCCGGTCGCCGTCTTCGGTGCCAGCAACTTCCCGCTGGCCTTCTCGACGGCGGGCGGGGACACCGCCTCCGCCCTCGCCGCAGGCTGCCCGGTGGTCTTCAAGGCCCACAACGCCCACCCCGGCACCAGCGAACTCGTCGGCCAAGCGATCGCCAGGGCCGTTGCGGACTCCGGTCTGCACCCGGGCGTTTTCTCGCTCATCTACGGGCCGGGCAGCAGCATCGGCCAGGCCCTCGTGGCGGACCCGGCCATCAAGGCCGTGGGCTTTACCGGTTCCCAGAGCGCCGGCATCGCCCTGATGCGTACCGCCGCCGCGCGGCCGGAGCCCATTCCCGTATACGCGGAGATGTCCTCGCTCAACCCGGTGTTCGTCTTCCCCGGCGCCCTCGCCGGGAACGCCGGAGCAATTGACGCACTGGCGCAGCAGTACGTCGCCGCCGTCACCGGCAGCTCCGGCCAGCTCTGCACCTCCCCCGGCCTGCTGTTCGCCCCCGCCGGCGAGGCGGGCGACAAGCTGGTTGCCGCCGTCGGCCGCGCTGTTTCCGCCTGCGCCGGGCAGACGATGCTGACCGCGGGCATTGCCGGTTCCTGGAACGCGGGAACGGAGGCGCTCGGCGCCGCCGAGAACGTGACCGCCGTCGGCACCGGAACCCCCGGCCCCACCAAGAACGCCCCGGCACCGGCCATCTTCGGCACGGAAATCCGCGACTTCATCAGCAACGAGGTGCTGCATGCGGAAATCTTCGGCGCGGCCAGCCTGGTGATCCGCTACTCCTCCGCCGAGGAACTCATCACAGCCACCAACCGGATCGAGGGGCAGCTCACCGCTTCGCTGCAGCTCACCGAAGAGGACTACCCGACGGCGGCACATCTGATTCCGGCGCTGGAACAGAAGGTCGGGCGCATCATCGTCAACGGCTGGCCCACGGGCGTCGAAGTCGGCCACGCCATGGTCCATGGCGGACCCTTCCCGGCCACCTCCGATACACGCACCACGTCGGTTGGGACCTTGGCCATCAACAGGTTCCTCCGTCCGGTCGCGTACCAGAACCTGCCCCAGGAGCTGCTGCCGGCCCCGCTGCAGGACACCAACCCGTGGCACCTGTTCCGCCGGATCGACGGCGTGACCGAGAGCGCGGAAGCATTCCAGAAAGCAGAGGTCAACGCGTGAGCACGCAACCCACCATCGCCCGGGTCGAGGTTGTCCCGGTCGCCGGCCACGACAGCATGCTGATGAACCTCAGCGGCGCCCACGGGCCCTTCTTCACCCGCAACATCGTCATCGTCACCGACTCGGAGGGCCGGACCGGCCTCGGCGAGGTCCCGGGCGGGGAAAAGATCCGGGCCACCATCGAGGAGGCGGGCCGGCTGATCGCCGGGCAGGGGGTGGCACGCTACCGGTCCCTGCTGCGCCAGGTCGCGGCGGAGTTCGCCGACCGCGACGCCGGAGGCCGCGGCCTGCAGACGTTTGACCTCCGTACCACGGTGCACGCCGTCACCGCCGTCGAATCAGCCCTGCTGGACCTGCACGGACAGTTCCTCGGCGTCCCCGTCGCCGAACTGCTCGGCGACGGCCAGCAGCGCAGCTCGGTGCCGATGCTCGGCTACCTCTTCTTCATCGGCGACCCCGGCCGCACGGACTTGCCCTACCTCGTGGAGGACGCGCCGAAGGACCGCTGGGAGCGGCTGCGCCGCCAGGAAGCCATGACCCCCGCAGCCGTCGTTGCCCTGGCCGAAGCCGCGCAGGAGCGCTACGGCTTCAGCGACTTCAAGCTCAAGGGCGGCGTGCTGTCCGGCGACGACGAGGTGGACGTGGTCACGGCCCTCGCCACGCGCTTCCCGGACGCCCGCGTCACGCTGGACCCGAACGGCGGCTGGCTGCTCGAGGAGGCTATCCGGCTGGGCAAGAGGATGCAGGGCGTCGTGGCCTACGCCGAGGACCCCTGCGGGGCCGAAGGCCGCTTCTCGGGACGAGAGGTCATGGCTGAATTCCGCCGCGCCACCGGACTGAAGACCGCGACCAACATGATCGCCACGGACTGGCGCGAAATGTCCCACGCAATCCGCAGCAACGCTGTCGACATCCCCCTGGCCGATCCGCATTTCTGGACCATGCACGGTTCCGTCCGGGTAGCCCAGCTTTGCAACGAATTCGGCCTGACGTGGGGTTCGCACTCGAACAACCACTTCGACGTCTCCTTGGCCATGTTCACCCACACGGGCGCTGCGGCACCGGGCGAGATCACGGCACTGGACACCCACTGGATCTGGCAGGACGGACAGGGCCTGACCAAGGAATCGCTGCAGATCCGAGGCGGTGCCATCGAAGTTCCGGACGCTCCCGGCCTCGGCATCGAGCTGGACCGCGAGGCGCTGGACAAGGCGCACCGGCTGTACCTTGAGCACGGCCTGGACGCCCGGGACGACAGCATCGGCATGCAGTACTACATCGACAACTGGTCCTTCGATCCCAAGCGGCCGTGCCTGGTCCGCTAAGTACCGGTCCGCTACGTACCGGTTCGCTTGTCCGCTACAGGATCCCCACTCTTCCGCACGGCCGCCCTCCCCACGCAACAGGAGACGGCCGTGCGGAGACCACCTTCGGCCCTCCGGTGCCGTTTGTTGTAAAGAAAGGCGAATTTTTTTGGGCGGCGTTGTCTCAGGAATACTCATCGTTGCCGCAGTCATCGCCGTCGGTTACCTCGCCGCCAGGTTGCGGATTCTGGGACCTGAGGTCCAGGGCGCACTGACCCGTACCGCCTTTTACATCACCAATCCCGCCCTCCTTTACACCGTGGTGGCCGGCTCTGACATCCGGGCCGCCCTCGGAACAGATGCCCCGCTGGCGCTGCTTTCAGCAGCGGCAGTGGGGCTTCTCTATTGGCTGCTGAGCTTCCTGTTCTTCCGCCGGCCCGCAGCGGAAACCGCGGTGGGCGCGATGGCCAGCAGCTATGCCAACGCCAACAACATCGGGATTCCGGTGTCGCTCTACGCCGTCGGCACTGCCCAGCATGTGGCGCCGGTACTGCTCGTGCAACTGCTGGTTTTGGCCCCTTTCTACCTCACCGTATTGGGACTAGTTTCCGGCACCCGAATTTCGTGGAACAGGATGCTGCTTCAACCGCTGTCCAATCCCATGATCATCGCCTCCGGGCTAGGCGCGGTCGTGGCATTGACAGGCTGGCAGGTACCGGAGCTGCTGGAGAAACCCATCGACATGCTGGCTGGCGGTGCTGTGCCCATGGTGCTTCTCGCCTTCGGCCTGTCCATGGCCGGCAGGGCGCCACTGCAAAAGGACGACGGCCGCACTGAGACCCTGGTGGCCACGTTCCTCAAAATCGCGGGCATGCCCGCCGTCGTGTGGCTGCTGGGCCGCTTTGTTTTCGGGCTGGAGGGCCAGCACCTGCTCGCCATCGTGATCATGGCGGCCCTCCCCACCGCGCAGAACGTCTTCCTCTTTGCCTCCCCCTACGGCCGGGGCATGACCGTGGCCCGCGACGTCATCCTCTGCACGACGGTCCTGTGCAGCGGGTCGCTCCTCGTGATTGCCTGGGCCGCCGGCTAGGCGTCCCCGGGAATCGCACTCTTGCCGGCAGAAACACACTTGTATTACAAGTAAGCCGCTTGTATCCTAAGTGGGCGGGCGATGTTGCCCTACTTCCCAAGGAGAATTCCATGACCAGCGTTGATCTGATCCGCCACGTAAAGCTTTCCACCGCAAGACTCCCCCTCGCCGTGCCAATCAGCGATGCGAAGGTGTTCACTGGGCGCCAAAAGCCCATGACGGAGGTTGTTTTCCTGTTCGCCGAGATCACCACTGAGCAGGGCCACAGCGGGATCGGTTTCAGCTACTCCAAGCGCGCCGGCGGGCCGGCCCAGTACGCCCACGCCAAGGAAGTCGCCGACGGTCTTCTCGGGGAGGACCCCAATGACATCGGCAAGCTCTACACCAAGCTCCTGTGGGCCGGCGCTTCAGTGGGCCGTTCCGGCGTGGCCACCCAGGCCCTGGCCGCCATCGACATCGCGCTCTACGACCTCAAGGCCAAGCGCGCTGGCCTGCCGCTGGCGAAGTTCCTCGGCGCCTACCGCGACTCCGTCCAGACCTACAACACCTCCGGCGGCTTCCTCAACGCCACCCTGGACGAGGTCAAGGCCCGCGCCACCCAGTCCGTCGAGGAGGGCATCGGCGGCATCAAGATCAAGGTCGGCCTGCCGGACACGGCCGAGGACCTGCGCCGCGTAGCCGGCATCCGGGAGCACATCGGCCCGGACGTGCCGCTCATGGTCGACGCGAACCAGCAGTGGGACCGCGCCACAGCACTGCGCATGGGCCGCCAACTGGAGGAATTCAACCTCGTCTGGATCGAAGAGCCGCTGGACGCCTACGACTTCGAGGGCCACGCCCATCTGGCCCGTGAACTGGACACCCCGATCGCCACCGGCGAAATGCTTGCCTCGGTGGCGGAGCACAAAGGCCTGATCAGCGCCGAGGGCTGCGACATCATCCAGCCGGACGCACCCAGGGTCGGCGGCATCACCCAGTTCCTGCGCCTGGCCGCCCTGGCCGACGAACGCGGGCTCGGCCTCGCCCCGCACTTCGCCATGGAAATCCACCTGCACCTGGCCGCGGCGTACCCGCGCGAGCCGTGGGTGGAACACTTCGATTGGCTAGACCCCCTCTTCAACGAGCGCCTCGA
The DNA here is from genome assembly GCF_042883665.1 of Arthrobacter sp. NPDC058192. Taxonomy (NCBI): domain Bacteria; kingdom Bacillati; phylum Actinomycetota; class Actinomycetes; order Micrococcales; family Micrococcaceae; genus Arthrobacter; species Arthrobacter sp. NPDC058192. The sequence goes on from NZ_JBHVVJ010000014.1 coordinate 141,406, forward strand.
GACAAAGAACGGCCGGATGCTCGTTCCGGACCGCCCCGGGCTCGGCATCACCCTGAGCGACCAGGCTCGCGCCTGGACGACCGACTCGGTCGAATTCGGCAAGTAACCTTAAGCCCATGACCCGGAACCTGACCGCGGACCTCGCCGCCGACCTTCGCATGCGCATCGTCGACGGCGTGATCCAGCCCGGCGATAAGCTGCCCAGCGAAAATGCGCTGATCAGTGAGTTCGGCGTGAGCCGGACCGTGGTGCGTGCAGCCCTGACGCGCCTGCAGGCTGAAGGTCTCGTGGAGACGGAGCGGGGGCGGGGCAGCTTCGCGCTGACCCCGCCCCCGGAGGGGCTGCCGTCCGGGCCCGGCGGACGGCCGGTAACGACGCTGGAGGACCGGGTCCAACTCCTCGAATTCCGCATGGGCGTGGAGTCCGAAGCAGCAGCACTGGCGGCCCTCCACCGCTCTGACCGGCAATTGCAGGCTGTGCGGAAGGCCCTGGCTGACTTCACCGCCAGCGCCGGGCATCCGGCACACGCACTGAAGGCCGATTTCGAGTTCCATCAGGCGGTCGCGGCAGCCTCCGGCAATCCCTTCTATGCCAGCTGTCTGGCCTCGCTGGGCCCGACCATGATCGCCATGCCGCGCGCCCGCCTGCTCGCGGACGCGGAGCACTACGCGCTTGGACACTTCAACCAGGTGGTGCACGAGCACGAGTCCGTCGTCACGGCCATCGCTGACGGCGACCCGACGTCCTCGTCGGCCGCCATGCGCACACATCTGGCGAACTCCCGACGGCGGCTTCGAGCCGCCACGACCGGCAGCAGGCCCGGCGCTGTCCGCGGGGCAACCGAGTAAGTCCCATAAGGTATGCGGTCATGCCAAATGCGTGTTGGACGTGCATGACCGGGCTTGAATACAGTGGAGGAGTTGTAGTGGCGCGGGCCACAATCGCCCGCCCCGGCCGTCCCCCGGCCCGCTTCGCCAATTCAAAGGATTATCCATGCAGTCTGTAGACACCGCTGTCACGGACGTGGCCGCAGCCACGAAGAAGTTTTTCAAACGCGTCCTGCCCATCATGCTGATCATGCTGGTGTGCAACCAGCTCAACCGCTCCAACATCGGTTACGCCCAGGAGCACCTGCAGGCCGACGTCGGCATCGGTGCCGCAGCGTACGGCTTTGGCGCCGGCCTGTTCTTTATCGCCTACGCGATCTTCGAACTGCCGAGCAACGTCATGATGGAAAAGTACGGAGCCAAGATCTGGCTTGCGCGGATCATGGTCAGTTGGGGCATCGTGTCCTTCCTGATGGCTTTCGTCCAGAATGACGTGATGTTCTACGTGCTGCGGTTCCTCCTTGGAGCAGCCGAAGCCGGCTTCTTCCCGGCAGTGATCTTCTACTTCGCCCGCTGGGTGCCGGCGGGCCACCGCGGAAAAGCGACCGCCATTTTCATCGCCGGCTCGTCTGTCGCCGCCGCTCTCTCCGGACCGATCGCAGGGCTGCTCCTTAGCCTGGATGACGCATTGGGCTTCCGCGGCTGGCAATGGCTGTTCGGCTTCGAAGGCGTGCTGTCCGTGGTTGTCGGCACCATCGTGTTCTTCCTCCTTGACGCCAAGATCCAGGACGCCAAGTGGCTGACACGGAACGAAAAGACGGCGCTCATCTCGGCCATTGCTGCCGAGGACGCGGAGCATGCCACCGCTGCCGGCGGCAAACTCAACCGGTGGAAGATGCTCTTGAACCCACAGATCCTCCTTCTGTGCGGCATCTACTTCTCTGTTCAGCTCTCCATCTATGCAAACACCTTCTGGCTGCCCAGCATCGTCAAACACATTCCCGGCACCACCGATCTGACCGTGGGACTGCTGTCCTCCATCCCTTGGGTGTGCGCCGTCTTCGCCATGTACTTCGCCGCCAAGTGGCAGGACCGGGCCAAGTCCAAGCGGCCCCTGTTGGCTCTTGCCCTGCTGGTCGCGGCTGCAGGCACCTTTGCCGCTGCCGTCGCCTCCCCCGTTGCGGCACTCGTGTTCCTGGCCATCGCGGCCATGGGATTCAAGAGCGCGTCGCCGCTGTTCTGGACCATTCCGCAGTCGGGACTCCACCCCATGGTGCTGGCGCCGGCCATTGCCATCATCAACTCCTTGGGCAACCTCGGAGGATTCGTGGCCCCGTTCGGCTTCGGCATCATCAAGGAGCAAACGGGCAGCGTCGTCCCCGGGCTCTTCGCCCTGGCGGCAACCTCGGCGATCGCGGCGGGGCTCGTGTACTGGCTGAAGGAACGCAAGACCGCATCACCGTCCGATGCGGAACTGGCCGCCATCACCGGCACCGAGCTCAAGCCCCAGGCACTGGCCTCGCACTAGCAGGAACCGAGGGCATCTGCCCGCTGAGCTGGCCCGAAAAAGTCCGGCCAGCTCAGTGGGCGTCCGAGATGACGTCGGTGTGCTCGTGGCTCCCTTGACCACCGCAGATTCGGGACCGCCCGGCCCCTTCAATGACGGACCAGCCGATGAAGAGCACGACGATATTGGGACTCAGCGCCGTCAGAAGCGAGCCGCACGCGTCGCTCCAGGCCGCGCTCGGCCCCGGCTTACCCCACCGGATAACGACGCACCGGTCAGGCTTGGCTCAGCGCCTTGGCCTTGATGGCCTCGAACTCACCCTGGGTCAAAGTGCCGGCATCGAGGAGCTCCTTGGCCTTGACGATTTCCTGGGTCGGCGACGCAGAGGCAACGGAACGGATGTACTCGTTGGTTGCTTTTTCTGCCCGCTGCGCACTCCTGGCCTGCCGTTCGGCCATGCTGCGCCCGCGCGCGATCAGGTAGACAAGAACTGTAAGGAACGGCACGAAGATCAGGAAAATTATCCACACAGCCTTGAGCCAGCCGTTGAGCTCATGATCGCGGAAAATGTCGCCGATAACAGCAAACAGTGCGAATAAATACGCGATGAACGCGAATGACCAAAAGAACAGCCAGACGATACTCCAGAATTGCTCCACGGGAGCCATCCTTTCGTTCCGAGGAAGCCCTGCTGGCATTCCCCTAACGACAAGGTAGTCTCGCCCGGTCCGCCGCAATTAGGACCATAAGACCTGTATTGGGGGGACTTAGCCGCTCGCCACCACCGGGACGAACTCGCTGGCACGTCGGCAGGCCGCCGTCGGCGCTTACCCCAGTGCCCTGGCCTTGAGCATCTGGAATTCCTCGCCGGTGATCGTACCTTCGTCAAGGAGTTTCTTCGCCGCGGCGATCTGTTCTGATGGATTGGCATTGGCGGTCCGGCGGATGTAATCGGCCATGTCGTCCTTAGCCACATCCTGCCGTGCTGACTGACGTATGGTCATTTGCTGTCCGTAAAACAGCATGTAACCAATGCAGCCCAGGAGCGGAAACAGTAGGACGCCGAGCACCCACACCGCTTTTACCCAGCCCGGCCGCAGGCTGTCCGAAAAGATGTCCCTGATGACGAGAAAAAGGACCATCAGATACGCCACGAACATGACAAACCAAAACATGAGCCACAGGGCATCCCAGAATCCCATTACCTTCGCCTTTCACGACACCGGTGATGTGGCAACGCCGGTAGGCGTCAATGCCGGGCAAACGCTGCCTGCCATTCGGCTGCGCGCAGGTGGGATGCCCGGGCGGGGCCAAATCAGGCCATCGACTCAGCTCGCCACAAGCCTACGCACGGACGCTGCGTTGTCAACGAGGCGCGTTGACTCGTAGAAAACCTCCGCGTAGCCGGATACGTTGCCTCATTTGAAAACCTCCGCGTAACGGCGTGGTTGACGGTAGTGGCGCCGCGT